>JAAEKA010000317.1 GCA_014155705.1 Anaerolineae bacterium clx_CAG2
CGTCTGCGCCGCCAGGTCGGTCGCGGGCGCCATTTGGCTGCTGACGGTGGCCGGCACTGTCAGGTCAAAGCCCTCAGGCGCAGGCGCGGCGTGGACATTGAGCGTGAAGGTGACTACCTGCTGGCTGTTGGGCGGCAGGTTGGGCAAGCTCCAGCGCAAGGTGTCGCCGTCGTTGGCAGCGCCGTTGGCGTTGACCACCGTGGCCCGGTCCTGGGGATAATCCACCACTGCCAGCGGCAGCGAGGTGGTGTAGATGCTGCTGTTATTGACGGTCAGCGTATAGCTGAGGGTTGCGCCCAGAGGGGCTACGTCATCGCTGACCTCCAGGGCGGAGGTCGACAGATCGCCCGTGGGATAGCGCAGCTTCAGGGCAGGGTCGCCGAAGAAGATCATGGTGTCGATCACATCCAGGTAGGCGAGGCTGGTCTGGAAGAAGTAGTATTTGGCGGCATCGACCACGTCGCCGGCCCGTTCGATACGCTCCTCGAACAGTTTTTTGTGCATGCCTCGCTGTAAGGTCAGGAGCGCGCTGCCCACGTGCAAGCCGGACGGAGAGAGATCAGCAATCGAACCTCTCTGGTCTGTGCTCACCAGCAGTTCGGCCAGGCTTTGGCGGGAGGCGAAGGAGGAATTCCAGACGAAGTAGCCCGTCAAACAGGCATACGCCGCAGTGAAAGGCAACTGAGGGGAGGGGCTCACATTCAACTGATAGAGGTCATTGACCGCGAGCACAGTGGCGCTGCCCCAACTGCTCTGAGACCCATGGCCGAACCACTGAAGATAGAAGGAGCCGGAGCCGAGCGTCTGGCGAACCGCTGCACGCATCACAGCGCTGTCGGTGTAGGTGCCGTCCGGGCAGGCGATCGTGTCAGGCTTGTCGTAGTAGAGGGGACGATTGGAGTAAGCTGTCGGCAGCCAACCCAGACGGCCCTGGTTGCTCAGGATGTGGAAGTTGCCGGCGGGATCGCCGCAGTTGTCGGCCACATAGACCGCCCGCTGCTGCCATGCTCCCCCGGGATTGAGAGCAGCATCCTCATAGACCAGGATCTTGTTGACGATAGAGGTCACTTCAGCAGCGGTGTTGGCAGGCAGGCGACCCACAGCCATATCAGGCAGAAAGTCTGTCAGGCTGTCAACGCTGACGAAGAGATTGTCGGTCGGCACCTCGCCCATCCAGGGGTCGACACTGGCCAGGTAGGGGGGCAGCAGGTTGGGCAGCGGTTGGGTCGTGACCTTGTTGTAGTCGTAATGGCCGTCGCCGACCAACAACACATAGCTGGGAGGCGTGGACCAGTTGAAGGCGGCATAGCTCAGGAAGCTGCGGATGGCGTGAGGATCGATGCGGCCAAAGCTCCACTCGTCGTAGATGTCCTGCACCGGCACGAGGGCCACGTTGAAGCCGCCCCCGGCGCTTGATGTGCGATAGGTCAGCAGCGGCTGGACGGCTGAGGCCAGTTGGTCGCCCAGAGCGGTTGTGCCATTGTAGGTGCGCTGTGCGCCGACGATGGCGATGTAGTCGTAGTCAAGGTTGGGGGTAGCCCAGGCAGCGGGCCGGCCGCTGCGGTCGATGCGTTCGATCGCTCCTGGCGCAAGCAGCGCGGCTTCGCTGCTCAGCATGTAGCTGGGATTCACCTCGGTCTCGTCCCAGTGCAACAGGTAGCCGCCCTGGTCAGCCTGGACACCCACTCCGCTCAGGCGCTGCGGGCTGGACGGATCGCTGACGTCGAAGACCGACACGAAGGGGGTGGTGAAGCCGGTGACCGCCACTGCGTGGGTGGGTGAAAGGAGGCCCTCGATGTAAAGGCGGTCGTTGGCGGCAATGGCCTGAGCTGGGTAGCTGACCTGCACCCAGTCGGGCGAGATCCAGTAATAGGACAGGCCGGGCAATTGGGCGAGAGCTGCCACCAGATGCACCTGGTTGGGCGCGCCATCCAGCCACTCGGCCGGCACACTGGCAGTGATCAGGTTGTCGACCCGGCCTTCCCATTGATAGAGGTCGATGTCATAGCTGTTGAGGCGCAGCAGCACCGATTGGTCGGGAGTGGCTGCCTGATTCACGCCGCCGTGGATCAGCGCCCTGAGTTGTACAGAGCGGCCGGCAGCGGTGACCGGGTTGCTCAACGCCAGGTCATAGCTGCGGGTCACCGTGGGGGCTGTGCTGTTGGCGTAAAGCTGGGTGTCGAAGAAATGGTCGGCATAGTCGGGTCGCGGGTAAAGGCTGCGATAATCGCGGTTATACTCCACATGCAACGTCTGGCTGATGATCGAGGTGGTAGTCGGGATACTGGTCGCCGTGACCGGGCGCGTGGCGATGCGTTGGCCCACCACACCGTTGCCCCAGACGAACTGATAGACGTTGTAGTCCTGGTAGCGCCACCCACTGTCGTAGGGTACGGCGTAGAAGATCACCAGATCGCCGTCGTCGAAGCTGCCGTCGCCGGCGCCCGTCACCTCGATGTCGATTTGTTCCCCCTTGTAATAGACTGCGAAGGCGTCGGGGTTGGCCCCGCCCGGACCGACGGGCACGCCCTTTGCGTTAAGATCGGCGTAGGTCAGGCGGTAGAGGCCGCGCTCCCTGGTGTGGATGCGCAGCACACCGTCGCCAGGCAGCGTCGTGGGCTCGTAGAAATCGCCTGGCGGGGGCGCAGCCGGCGATGTTTCCCCCGTGGCGGGCTGCGTCTGTACCGTCACCAGCAGGTCAGGGTGATAGCGCAGCTCGCGTGTGACGGGGTTGTACTGGAAGGGGAAGACGCGCACAGGCAGGATGCGGCGGCCGCCCTGGATTACAGGCTCGCCAGCGACCACCGGGGAGGCGGGATAGAAGGCGTCTGCGCCGTAGATGGCGGGGTCGGGGCGATCCACCACCGGGACGGCGCTGGGCAACTCGGCCAGATCCTGCGGGGCCACGGGGCCGTTCAAGTCCAGGTCGGCCACAGGAACGGCTGCCACAGTCACCCGCTCAGCCAGGATGCGGCTGCCATTGGATGTGAAGCTCACCTCCCATTGGCCGGTGAGGGGCAGGTCGAAGGTCAGTCCGTGGATCGGCAGCATCGGTGCGCCGGGCGTGATGTGCAGGGAATAGCCTTCCACCGCCACGCCGTCAGCGGTCAGATCGAATGTGGGCGTCTCAACCCGGACCGTCAGCAGCCCTGTCTGGTCAGCGGCGTTCACCTCGGATGATGCGGGCGCCAACCAGGCCAGGCTAAGAGCCACAATCGCCAGACTGCGACCCAGGAGTTCTGCAATAGCTCGTTTCTTCATACAACACCTCATTTGCCGCAGGACAGCAGGGCCGGCTAACCATTGGCAGGCTCTGCGAAGGATCCAATCATACCATCAATGCTCGTTTATCGCCCACAATCCGACTATCATATCAGCACAAGTGCGTTTTCGCTATCAGCCCGGCTCGCGTGCAAAAAAAAAGGAACTCCCCTGCGAAGGACGTTCCTTTTCTGCTACGCTGATTGGTCGACCCCGCAGACTAGTACACCGGGGCGGAAGTTGACCACTGCTTTCGTAGAACAATCCGCCGGATTGTTCGTGCGCAATCCAGCCCAGACGGTTGCGTCACAATAAATCGCTGGTCCACGTATGCCGGTCTTTACTGGATGTCATAGCCAACAGCCGGGTAAACCCGGCTGCTCGAAAGAATGGATCGATATGGACAGAAACAACTAAGTTGTGGGAGATGTGCTCAACGGCCCGAAAGCGGGGCCGCCAGAGACATCGGGACCCTGAGCGTTGGCTGCAAGGGAACGCTCGATGAGGATCGCCGGCTCTTGCCACTTCTGTTTGGTTACTGGATGGGACTCGGCCTTGATTGCTGTCGAATGATGCATGATTGCCTCCTACGGGCGAAAACTTTAAGCGAAACGCTTCTGTAATGGTTGGGCCGAAGCCCTGACTTCGCAAAAGCCCAAAATGTCGACGTCTGACAGACAACGACTGCCGCAGGTTCAACCTACAGATCCCTGCAACAGTCCCACAATGATGCTTCACACAACGATGGGTGTAAGCGCTAAGCGCCAGTCCAGGTGATCAACTGTTTTTCGGAAAGCTCCGAAAGCAACCTCAAGACCGACTGGCGTGCCTGGGCAAGATCCACATCGAACTCGCCGGTAAGTGCAACCGCGATCTCCTCCACCGAACGGCTACCGTCAGCCAACTGCCAGATCCGAGTAGCGGTTGGGTTAAACATCCGCACCATCCCCTGGTCAGGACTAATCACCACGGCGTCACTGCCGTAGACACGGGCTGCCACGTTCGCAGCATGAACGGGTCGTTCCAGTGAACTGTTTGTCATGGTTTGGACACCTTAAAAATATCGTATCATAGGTCGTCAGATTCGTCAAATACGCTGCGACTATCCCGACAGACTGCCGGGCCAGATATCCATGCCATACCACGACACGCCAAGACGGTCGGCCCAGTCGATAACCCGGCGCTGATCAGTGTGTGACAGCTCTTCTTTCCAGGAAAGGAGAGGCGCTATCAGGGCGTCGGCTCCCACACGGTAGCTTGTCCTGCTGCGACTCTCAAGCACTGCCTGAGGAATGTCCTTGCTTTCCCGCCCGGTGTAGCCGGCGATCCGCCTGGCCTCCTGCGCCGGGTCGATCACAAGGTGCTCGTAAAAGATTCGGTAATGCGGGCGATTGGCAAGCTGGCGCTGCGCCACCAGGTTCTCGACAGCCCACCACAGCGCGTGAGACCCCACGGCATCTGTCTCCCGTTCAATGTGAGCGATCCAGGGACGCAGATAGTCTTCAACCAGTTCCTCCTGGCGGAGCAATGCCTGGCTATTGGCCGTCCAGCCTATTTTCAGGCGCGAGTTGACGACCGCGCAAGGATGGCGCACCAGGTAGATGAGTTGCGGCTGAAAACGGTCGTAGAGATAGCCCAGCAGCAAGTTGGCCCGTATCATCTTGATCAGGAACCCTTGGGAGGACGGAGCGACCGGCGCGGCATCGGTCCAGGGAGTGCGTACCTGGCCCGTCAACACGGCCTCCAACAGGCGGTCCCACGCAGGGTAGGTTCCCCCGGGTCGAAGATAGAAAGAACTGGCGTGATCTATTCTTGGGTCGAAACCAGTCAACTCTTGCACGGCGGCGTTGTGCTTCGGGTGCAGCGGCTCGAACACCTGCCGGAGACTGAGCGTAAAAGTCAGCATGTCCGCCAACCAGGTCGATCCGCTGCGACTGGAGGAGGCCAGGACGACCGCTGATGATGGCGCAAGACTGGGTGTACTCATCTCTAACCACAGGGGTGCATTCAAAATCGGTTAAAACGGCGGGGTTCGCACGCCCACGTGCGAACCCCGCATCTGGGGATGCCTGCTCCTCACACGAGGATTGGCGCAACGTTAGCTTGCGGCGCGCGGCGGGACTCCCAGGGCATCGGCCAGAAAATCCCACAGCTCAGGGGTGGGACGAAAGCGCAGCCGGTAGACGGGCAGCGACTGAATCAGGCGCTCAACCATGTCCATCCAGATCTCCGCGCTGCTGAAACGCTCCACTGCGGCGATGTGGGTGCGCAACAGCTCCATCACCGCTTCCGACGGTTCCATAGGCGTCAATGCAAAGTCGGGGGCATGGGCCAGCAGCAAGAGGGCTGTGGCCGGCGCAACCCGCCGGACGCGGCGCGCTAACTCCGGCGGCGTCGACTGGCCCAGGATCGGTGTGCTCAGCAGCAGCGGCCGGGGACCGGACAGATCGACGATCACCACCTCGTCGTTGACGGGCTCGCCGCAGTCCAGGGCCAGCCGCGCCATGGTGGTCTTGCCGGCGCCTGAGTGGCCGCTGACCACCAGCCCCTGCCCGCGCCACAGGATGCCGGCCGCGTGCAGCATCAGGCTTTGGCGCTCGCGCAGCAGGGTGTGCATGCAGGCGTAGCCGACGCCCCGTTCCACAGCCGACGCGCCGCCGTCCAGGGAAGCAGTGCGCACCAGCGCCCGGCGCTGCTCCAGATCGACCCAGCCCGTGTAGCCGTCCGCGCAGAAGCGGGTGATGGGGCCATCGTGTGCGATCCAGCGCTGGTCTGCGAGAGCCAGATCGGGATCGTGGCTGATGGTCACCTGCCAGTCGGGCCGGCGGTCCAGCGGAAACTCGCGGTACAGTGGGGCCAGCGCGGCCTGCCAGGCGGCGTTGGGCAGTTGCACCCGGAAACCAATGCCGCCGATGGCCATGCCCAGGGATGCACTAGCAGCGGCCACGTTGCACCGCCAGGCGGAAGGGTCGCGTGTTTTCAAGGGCGACCTGCTGATAGACCGCCATCAGGCGCTCTCTTTGGATACGTTCATCGAACTCGGCCAACACGGCCTGGCGCGCCTGTTGGGCGCGCGCCGCGCGTGGGACCGGATCAGAAGCCGCCATCTCGACCAGCGCGTCGGCCAGCGCCGCGGGGCTCTCAGGCTCAACCAAGCGGCAGAAGCGTTCGATGAAGGTGTTGCGATAGGCGGGCAGATCGCTGGTGATCACAGGCCGGGCGCAGGCGGCCGCCTCCAGCAGCGTCGATGGGAATGCGTCACTGCGCGGATAATTGACGACGATATCGGCCAGGTTGTAGACGCCGGGCATCTCTTCAAAGGGAAGCTGCGGTATCCAGCGGATGGCGTGGCCGACGCCCAGGCTGACCCCCAGATCATGCACCTCTTGCCCCATGGTTTCCGGCCGTTTCATGCGTCCCATGCCCATCAACACCAACACCAACGGTCGGTTTAGCCGGTGACAGGCCGCGGCAAAGGCCCGCATGATGTCGTGCTGACCATAGTTGCGCGCCCAACCGCGCGGGGAGAGCAAAACGGTGGCATCGGGTGGTATATCCAGGGCAAAACGCCAGGCTGCGGCCTTGTCCGGGTAGTCGGGATGGAACAGGCTGCCATCGACGCCGATGGCGAAACAGTCCAGGCGCAGCGGCGCGTGTGGACGTTCGGCCAGCACACGCAGCAGATTCGGGTTTTCTACCAACAGGGTATGGGCGCTCTGGCGCAAGCGGCGCAGCCAGCGCCGTTGCCCGGTCGTCGCTTCGCCGGTCAACAAGCGGTTGAGAGATCCCCAGGCTGAGACCACCAGCGGCCGCAGCCCACCCCTCAGACAGACCTGGGTGTGCTCGTGCAGCGTATAGGAGTGGACCACGTGCGGTTGAAAGTCTGCTGCCACGCGCTGCAGCCGAAGCACAGCGCTGTTCAACGCCGGCTCGCTCTTCTTGTGCGCTGCGTTGTGATGCGCCGTCGCGACCCGCTGCGGCAGCAGATTGACCAGGCGGAATGTTGCCGGGCGGATGATCTCAGGTGGGGTGCGAAAATCAGCGACGCAGACCTCGTTGCCGCTTTCCACCGCCCAGTCGATATTGCGCCGCATGGCAGTCAATCGCCACGGACCGACCATCAGCAGACGCATGTCTGCCACCCCCTGCTGTCGTCGGTGATGGGGCTGCCGCCGGCAACCAGGGCGCCGGCCGGCCGGGCAGCGGGATCACTCATGGAGATACGCGTCCTGCCGGCTGGCCAGCAGCGGATCGGCGCAGGGCGGCTCCAGGCGGATCTGGCGGCGCAGAGTGTAGAGCAGGCAGTGGCACAGCACGGCGAAGGCGTCCTCCACCTGTTCCATGCTGCGGCTGGGGATGTGGATCGTCACATCGCTCAGCTCAGGCTGGGCCATGCGGCCGCCGTCGAAGCCGCACATGGTCAGCGTGCTGGCGCCGGCCTGGCGGGCCAGCGCCAGGGCGTTGACCACATTGGCTGAGTTGCCGCTGCCGCTGATGCCGATCACCAGATCGCCCGGCTCGACGAAGTTGCGCAGTTGCTCGGCCATGGCCACGGCGTAGCCCTCGTCGTTGCTCCAGGCCATCAACGCGGGCGTGTTGTCCACCAGAGCGCTGGCGCGGAAGCGGTGGCGCCCCGCGATATTGGCGCCTTTGTTCAGGTCGCCGGCAAAATGGCTGGCGATGGCTGCGGAGCCGCCGTTGCCGCAGACGTAGACGCGCGCGCGCTGCCGCCAGGCAGCCAGCAGCAAGTCGGCGGCTGCGGCGATCTGCGGCGTTGGCAAGGCCGCGATCAGATCAGAGACGTCTGCCAGGTAAGTTTGGATGGGTGGATACAGGGTGCTGGATGATTGGGTCATGGGCGAAGGCAACGTGAAGCAGTCGATTTGTGCCAGATTTGACTCTATCTTGCAATAAAAGTCAAATTTGGCGCATCCGTCGAACCGCCGGTCCCTGGAGGCCCGTCTGCACTAGTGCCCCTTGAACAGCAGTATGACAGGGATCGTCTGCAAGACGATGCGCAGATCGAGCAGGGCGCCGATATGCTTGACGTAGTAGAGGTCATACTCCAGCTTGATGCGCGCGTCGTCGACCGAGTCGCCGTAGTGGTATTGCACCTGGGCCCAGCCGGTCAGGCCAGGCCGCACGGCGTGGCGGGCGCGGTAGAAGGGCAGGGTCTCGGCCAACTGTTCGACGAACTCCGGCCGTTCCGGCCGGGGGCCGATCAGGCTCATCTCGCCCCGCAGAATGTTGATGAACTGGGGCAGCTCGTCCAGGCGTGTGCGGCGCAGGAAGCGCCCCGCCGGTGTGATGCGCTCGTCGTTGGCAGTGGACCAGACCGCGCCGCTGCTCGCTTCGGCGTCGGGGATCATGGAGCGAAACTTGATGATCTCGAAGGTCTTGCCGCCCCGGCCGACGCGCATTTGGCGATAAAAGAGCGGCCCTGGGCTGCCGAGGCGGTTGGCCAGGGCCACGCAGGGCATTGCCAGCGCCAACGCCGCCAGGCCGGCCGTCCCGCCGGCCAGGTCGAACAGGCGCTTGATGATCTGGTAGAGGCGATGATAGGCCGAGTCGGCCGCAGGCAGCGCCATGGACAGATCGCGGCCCAGGTGTTGCACGGGCACGCGGCCCAGCAGGCGCTCGTACAGGTCAGACATGACGCTGACGTGGATGCCCCGCTCGCGGCAGCGCAGCAGCCCGTCGAACAGCGCGTCGCTGATGACGTGGCGGTGGGTGATGGCCAGGATCACCTCGTTGACCTCCAGCGCCTGGGCCATGGGCAGCAGCGCTTCGTGGCCGCCCAGCACCGGGATCCCCTCCACCATGCCGCCGGCGAAGGCCGGGTTGTCGTCGATGAAGCCCAGCAGCTCGTAGCCGGTGCCGCGGTAGGGGTTGGCGTCGCCGGGCGCGTTGCGCATCATAGCGGCCAGGGTGCGCCCGGCCCAGCCGGCGCCCACCACCAGGGCGCGCTGGCCAAAGTAGGGCTGGACGAAGAACTGCGCGTACGCCACCCGCCAGCCGACAATGCCCAGCCAGGCCAGGCCGATGAAGACGAAAATCTGGGTGCGGCTTTGCAGCGTGGGCGTCAGGCTGGGAATCAACGAGTAGATCAGCGCTGTGGACACGGCCGCGGCGCTGGCATTGCGCACAATGGTGGTCGTGCTGGCTGCGCGGGCCAGATCATACAGATCGAAGAAGAAAGCCACCACCAGCCAGACGGCGATCAGGCTCAGATACCACTTATAGGGCGCCAACAGCATGGACGGGGTCACCGGCTCGTCCCAGCCCGTCAGCACGGAACCCACCAGCGCCAGGTTGATCAGCAGTAGGTCCATGACCAGCAGCAGCAGCTTGCGCTCGGAGGTTTGCAGGCGCAGGCTGGGCAGCTTGATGCGAGCGCGTTTCCCTCGGGCGCTGGCATTAGACCGGCGGAAGCTTGTTTCCTCGATAGCCATAGTTCATTCCCTCTGCGTTCGCTCCATCGTCGCCTGGTACATCGCCAACAGCGTCTCCCATTCTAAAGTTCGCTGGCGGTCATACCAGGCGCGGGCTGCACCACCCATGCGCTGAAGCCGTTCCGGCTCTCCCAACGCGTCCAGCAGGCAGGCTGCCAGCGCATCGACATCGCCGGGGGGTACAACCCATCCCGTCTGGCCCTCCACTACGTATTCGGCCAGAGCGCCGGCGTTTGTGACAAGCACCGGCTTGTGAAAATAATAGGCGCTGGCAATCAGGGCTGACTGTGTGGCGTCCAGATAGGGCAACACCACCAGCCCGCAGCGGGCGAAGAGATCGACGCCTTCCTGGTCGTCGATCAGGCGGTTGCGCAGCTCGACGTTGGGCGGCAGCGCGGCGACGCCCAAATCAGGCAACGAACCGGGTCCTGCCAGAACGATTTGACAGCGGTGTGGGTACGATGACGGAAGCCTGACCCCTGCCGTGACAAGCTCGGCTACGCCCTTGTAGCGTTCCAGCCGGCCGAAGAACAGCGCCCACTGCTCCGATTGTATGTTCAAAGGCGCCAGATTGGCAAATCCCGCGTCGCTGAGGAAGAGGTGCAGCAGCGGCGTATAGGTGACGCGGCCTGCGGGCGTCCCCTGCTGAAGCAGGCGCTGGCGGTAGACCTGGCCGTGGACCAGCAGTTGGCCGGCGCTGGCCACGACCGCCCGGTTCCAGAGGCGGATCAGGCGGCCAAAGCGCACCCCCAGGTGCGGGTCCAGGTCGTGCAGCGTGTGGACGGTAGGCACGCGTCGCCAGCGCAGCCAGCGCAGCAGCAGCGGGTTCCACAGGTGTACGCCGGTGAAGTGGACGAGGCGCGGGGGGGAGGAGGCAGGGGTGAGGGCGCGCAGGACGCGGCGCAGCGCGGGCAGATTGAGTCCGTCGGGCGCGAAGCCGGTGCTGCGGGCGTCGATGGGGGTGTGCATCTGTACCCGGGGGCTGTAGCGGTCGCGCGGCGCGCGTGTGGTGGTCACCAGGTGGACGTCGTGGCCGGCCGCGGCCATGCGGTTGGCCAGGTCGGCCGTGTACTGGTGCATGCCGAAGGTGGGGGAGAGGAGAACGTAGAGGATGCGCATGAAAGGTCCTGCGATCATCCGCCAGGCCCTGAGCAGCCATAGACCGCGTCCAGCCTGCGATAGACCTCCTGCCAGGCGTAGGTCTCCTCCACCCAGCGCCGGCCGTTGAGCCGCAAGCGTTGGTTCAGCGCCGGGTCGGTCAGCAGCCGGACGACCGCGCCGGCGAAGCTGGCGGCGTCGCCGGCCAGCAGGATGTTCTCGCCGTCGCGCAGCTCGATCCCTTCGGCGCCGATGGGGGTGGAGACGATGGGCAGGCCCCGCAGCCAGGCGTCCAGGATCTTGACCCGCATGCCGCCGCCGCTGTGCAGCGGCGTCACGAAGACGCCGGCCGCGCGCAGATAGGGGGTCGGGTCGGCCACGTAGCCCGTGACCTCCACGCGCGCGTCGGCGGCCAGGCCGCGCACCTCGGCGGGCGGATTCTTGCCCACCACCACGAAGCGCGCCTCGGGCAGTTGCTGCCAGATCAGGGGCAGGACCTCACGCGCGAACCACAACACCCCCGCCACATTGGGCGGCCAGAACATCGTGCCCAGGTGGAGAATGGTGGGGAACTGTTCCATGTTCAACTGGCTTTTGTCACTTAAACATTGAACATTGACAATGGGTTTGACCTGTTCGGGGTCGACGCAGATGGGGAGGGTGGTGAACTTGGCGGCTTGCAGGCTGCGCTCAGGCTCGTCGAACAGGTCCAGCAGCAGCGCGCGGTCCTCGTCGGTGACGGTGAGCACGGCGTCGAAACGGCGCACCATGGCGGTCTCGTAGCGGCGAAAGGCGCCGGCCTCGCGCTGGGTGATCATTCGGCGCAGGCCGCCGGCCTCGGCCGCCATGCGCTCGGTCAGCTTGTAGATCGCGTTGTGCGCGTCGAGGAGGAGACGGGGGGGG
>JAAEKA010000318.1 GCA_014155705.1 Anaerolineae bacterium clx_CAG2
ACAGCTCTTCCGGCCACACCAGCATAGGCCAGGGGCACGGAGAGCACGTTGCGTAGCGCCTGACCCGCTGTCTGCCGGCCGCTGGCTGCGACATAGATGCCCACCGTCGACAGCATCAAGGTACTCACTGCATAGTAGATGACCGCCGGTTCCAGGGCCGCTTCGCCAAAGGCGAACTGGTTGGCAGGCAAGCCATAGTTGCCGGTATTGCCGGCGATTGCGCAGAGAACAAAAGCAGCGCCTGTCACCCGATCAAAATGCAACAACCTGGCCAGCGTTCCGGCTATAAGGCCAGAGCCGGCAATGGTGAGGATTGCGAAGAGGGCAAGCCGGCCCAGGTCGTCTGCAGACAGATTGCTGTGGCTGAACTTGTCGAACAGGAGACAGGGAGTGAAGACGTAAAAAGCCGCTTTTCCCAGCCCATGCGGTCTCACGTTGAGCCGGCGGGCCAGCAGATAGCCCGTGCCTGCAGTCAGAAAGATTGGGGTCAGAACCTGCCACAGGACTTCGATCGCCGCAGACATTATGACTGGTAGAAAAAGCTGGGCATTGATCCGTCGCCAGCCATGAAGTCCAACTCAGCCAGCGCTTCTTCTGCGGCCTCACGCAGGTCTTCGTCGTCGCTGGCGCAACAGGCTTTGAGCGCCCGTTTCGCCTCCCGTCCACCGATCTGTCCCAACGCCCAAACAGCGGCATCGCGAATCTCGATGTCCGGGTCGTTCAGTAATCTGAGTAGGTCCGGCAGGGCCTCCTCGATCTGAAGTTCGCCGCTGGCGCGTGCAGCCTCGAACAGTATGGTGCTGTCGCTGTTGCCTAACTCGTCCAGGACGTAGCGATTCCAGCGGGGATCGGCGCTGCGGCCCATGGCAAAGATTGCGCCGATGCGCATGATGTCGTCATCGTCTTCGTATGACTCCAGGATCATGTGAGGCAACTGGTCGTGACTGGAGCTGGCCAATGCCTCCAGCGCGCGCCTGCGCACCGACGCGTCCTGGTCCACGTCGTCATAGGCAGCCAGCAGGGCCTTTTCGACTCGCCGGGCTGCGCCGGAGTCAATCTGGTCGAACTCGCCCAGAAGCAAGAAGCGACCCAACGACAGCGCAGCCGCAGCCCGCACCTCTGAGTCCGTGTCGTTCTCCAGGCGGCGGATCAATGGGCTGATCAGCCGGACGTCCTCTTCTTCCCAGAGTCCTTCAATGGCCTGAGTTCGCACCAGTGGGTCGCCGTCCTCCATCAGCCAGCGATAGATGGCTGCGAAGCTGGCATCCACATGGTCTTCGGCGAACTCGATCAAGGCAGCCACCAGCCCTCGCTGCCGATTGGGGCTCAAATGGGTCCAAGCCGAGCGAAATTGGTCCAGGTGATCCTTGCTCAGATCGGAGAGGGTGTCTAGCTCGATACTCGCCAGGGGATGGTCCGGGTCCTGGATGGCAAGTAGTGTACGCTCTAGACTGGCCTGGCGTTGGGCAAGGCCCACTGTCTTGGGTTGGGTAGTTGGGAAATCCATTATCGCCAGTAAAAGGTTCGATTCTCGCTGGGCGGACTAAGTTCGATCTCCTGATTGCCAGGGCTCGGGCGGCGCACCTGCACTGACCAGACTGCCAGGCGATCGGGCGGCGCAGCCACGTCATACACCCAAGCGGGTATCGTAAATGAGAGGCCATTGATGCGACCGTCCACAAAGCCCTGTTGTCCATCGCGCATGGTGTACCTGACCAGCACGTAGTAGTAGTCCTGGGGCCCCAGACCACTCACCGGTCGCCAGCTCAAGACAGGCTGCGTTCCGGCCGTAAAGCCATCGTTGGTCATGGGGGATAGCAGCTCTGGCGCGGCCAAAGTTACCACCGGCGGGATCTCCTGCGTTGGCGTAGCGGCCGGCGTGGCGGTGGCCGGAAGAGCTGTGGGCCTGGCTGGCGCTGGCGTAGACGTGGGCACGGAGACCACTGCTCCAGCCGCCGGAACGAGCAACACCTGGCCGACCTGCAAGATGTCAGAGGGGCTGCTGTTGTTGAAGGCGGCCAGCGCTTCCTGAGTGATGCTATAGCGTCGGGCAATGCTAAACCAATTGTCGCCCGCCTGCACCATGTGGGTCAGCCCACCGCCGCCGCTCGCGGGCGCCGCCGCCACCGCTTGGGGGGTTGGAGTGGCCGGAGCCGGAGTCGGCGTCAAGGTGGGGGTGCGCGTTGGCAGCGCTTCCGTAGCCGTGGGCGTAGCGGGCGGTTCAGTCGCAGTTGGTATCACTGTGGCCGTGGGGGGCACGGGGGTGGGAGACTCGGTTGCGGCCGGCTCTGCGGTCGAGCTGGCCGCAGTGATGGCTGAATCAGCTACCGCAGCCGGTTCTATGCCCACTCCCCCTACAGCGCCGCCCACTGTGGTGGGAGCCAGAACAATGTCAGGTTGGAGCGGCGCGGCCGGGGCGCGGTCTGTATCGTGCAGTGCAGCCAACACGACCACCGGAGTGGGCGTCGGCGTAGCGCTATCAACTTCGGCCGCGGCCAGGCTGGAGGCGGTATCCAGTACTTTGCCTCCCAGTTCGCTGATTCCCGTCTCGATCCTTGCCAGCCGCTCTTGGGCGCTTCCCTGCACTGTGTCCCAACTGCGCGAGGCTACACCGGCCGAGAGCGCCAGACTGGCGATGAGTATCAGGCCAATTGAGGCCAATACTCCACCCGACAGACGCCGGGCGCGCAAAGAATGTCCGCACTTGGGGCAGATGCTGGAAGCGGCTGATGTCTTATGGCGACAATGGGCACAGGAGACGTGCGAGGGTTGTCGGGCTTGACGTTCACCACAATGCGGACAGACGCGCAGTCCATCGTGGATCGTTGCTCCACAACGTCTACATAGCATAGATTATTCTCTGTGGTTGGCGCCGGGCGCCAGATTGTGGCAACTGTGCGAACCTTGTGGGGCGGCGGATGTTACCGTCCCACCGGGGCTAGCCAGTTGGGCAGTGGGATAGGTGATGCGAAATCCTGATAAGTGATGATGACCATGAGTCCAAGGAGTATCACCATGCCTGCCAAATGGATGGCGCCTTCCCAGTTAGGATCGATGCGCCGGCCGCGAATCTTCTCGATAACGATGAAAAGAAGCCGGCCGCCGTCCAGGGCTGGGATTGGAAGCAGATTTGTGATGGCCAAGGCTGCGCTGAGAATACCCATGAGTTGTAGCACAGGGTACCAGAGGCCCGAAGTTTGAGTCGCAGAGATTGCTCCGCTGGTTAGATCGAAGATGGCCTTAGGACCTACAGGCCGGGCATCGGCCGGCTCGATCGCGCCGCGCAATAGCATTGCTGGCACCGAGAGGGTAACGTAGGTGAAGCGCGCTGTGTCGCTGACGCCGGTGGCTAACGCCTCAATAGGGCCGCTGCGTACGAGCTCGGTCACCGGCAGCACAGCCAGACCGATGGCGCCCTCGCCCGGCGGAGGCGAAACGCGCGGAGTCACGACCACGGTGAAGCGTTGGCCGTCACGTTCGAGAGTAAGAGTGACCGGTTCGCCAGGGCGCGTCTTGATGTAGTCGCCGATGTCGGTGGCGCTGCGCACCTCCGTGTTGTCGATCAGGAAGATACGGTCATCGGGCAACAGTCCGGCCTGCTCAGCCGGCGATCCCGGCGAGATTTCCCCAATGCGGCCGCCCGGTATAGCCGCAGGCTGGCCAATCATGGCTGAAAGGGAGAACAGCACGATGGCCAGCAAGAAGTTCATCATCGGCCCAGCCAACAGGGTGGCCGCGCGGGCCTTGGCCGATGCACTGCTAAAGCTGCCAGGACCGGCGGCTCCATCTTCCCCGCGCATACGGACGAAACCGCCGACGGGGATCGCATTGATGCTGTAGATGGTGCCGGGATCGACCAACGTGACTGTGTTCAAATCATCCGATGGAGCATCGCTGGACGCATCCAGGTCGATTTTGCTCAACACAGGGCGTCCGCGCTTATCAGGTGTTGTTTCGTATCTGATGTGAGAGCCGGCCACCAGGTCCTCAGGAAGCTGGAAGCCAGCCGGCACGATGATGCTGCGGCCGCCGACGACCAGGCGGCCTCGCCCGCGGCGCAGTGTAACTACCCTGGGGGGAAAGCCAAACCCAAACTCCTCCGTCACGATTCCGTTGCGTCGCGCAACCAGGAAGTGACCGAGTTCGTGGATAAAAACCAGGACACCAAAGATCAGGACAAACCCAGCAATATTCAATAGTGACATTATTAACCTCTCGATCAGTCGCTGTTTGCGACTGGCACACGCGCATTATAGCCGCACCCTGCGGAATCGGCAAAGTTATTACAAGAATGTAATCTTTCTGATTAACAGCCTGTAATGAAACTCCCCGTTGCGTACAATTAGCCCAATGACGCTGCCCCAGTAACGACTGACACAAGCGTCACTGCCAGTCTGCCCGCGTTGCCACAGCAAAACGCGTCCTGGCTATGAAGTTCTGCTATCGTGTGTCATGCATTCGACGATGGCTGAAAGATGCGCGTACCACCGGCGTCCTGAGCGCCGAGCAGCGCTCGGTAGATGGCGTCGGGACGCAGTCCGGAGACCAACCGCACCTCCAATCCCGGCTGGCGGGCTACCAACCGGCACATCTCCGTGACCTTGCTGGCCATGCCGCCGGTTACGTCCACACCGTGAGAACCGCCCAGGTTGGCGTGCAGCCTCGGCAGGTCGGCGGGCGTAATCTCAGGCCAGGACTCGGCTGCGGGGTTCTGCAGCGGGTCGTCGCTGTAGACGCCATCCACCGTACCGGCCAGCACGATGCGCCGCGGCTGCAGTCGCGGCGTCATCCAGACAAACAACTCTTCCGTCGAGGCGATCGTGCCGCCGCGCTCGCTGTCCAGTACTGCGTCGCCGAAGATCAGCGGCGCCAGCCCGCGCGCCAGGGCCATCTCAAGCTGCTGGCTGGGCCAGGCCATGATGACGCCGTCGTGGCATAGCGCGCTGGCTGACGGCTGCACAGACCAGGCTGGTACACCGACGGCAAGAAAAGCGTCTACCACCAAACGGTTGAGACGCGCGGCCGCGTCGGCTACTTGAGCAAAGCCCCGCCAGCCCTGCTCACCCTGCACCCCTGCGCGCGTGCCGTGCTGGCGGGCCGCCACATGGCCAAAAGAGCCGCTGCCGTGACCTAACAGCAAACGAAGATGGGGTGCATCCTGGCGGGCGCGGGCCACCTCACCCGCCACGCGGCGCAGCACATCCCTTTGTACGGACTCCGCCTGGGTTTTGTCAGTGATCAGAGAGCCGCCCAGCTTGAGGAAGATCAACTCGCCGTGCTGGACCTCGTTCAAGGGGTCATCTCCTGGTGGATTTCGACCGTTTCGTTGTCCACCACCACCCAGTCGCCGTCGCGAATCAGGGCGATGGCCACCTGGTCGACCATGGGGATGTCAGCGATGATCGCCCCCACGGCCACGATCGCTTCGCTTTCGGCGTTGATCATGGCTGCGGGCGCTACGCCGTTGCGCGCCAGGCGCAGAATCGTGTAGGAGCCAACGGTGCTGCCCTTGCCTGTAGGGAAAACCAACACTCGACCGGCCACTGACTGGCCGTTGAGCGGATGGTTAGGCTCCACCACGACGCCGCTGTCAGGGTCTACTCCGCCCAGGAAGCCGATGGGAGCAGGCGAGACCAGCGCCTGGCCCTCAGCGCGGCCAGCGCGAATGACTCGCCCTTGCATTCGAGTGATGGCGGACATGCGGTCCTCCAGTTCATGTTTGCTCACGGTGGATCTATGATCTGTCGGGAACAGAAAAATCAAAGCAGCGCCTGGAATGCAGCCAGGATGGCTGCCAGCAGCAGTTCGTCCTGCTCCGGCAGCACGGTGCGCGGGTCGAAGCAGAGGGCATCGTCGACGATGCGCGCAACCACTGCGGGCTGCCCGGTTCGCAGACGCGCGGCCAGGCGGTCGGCTGGCAGGCCGGGCAAGGCCAGCAGGCGGGTGGGCAGGGTCTCGCCGGGCAGCGAACCGCCGCCTACCGTCGAGGCGGATGGAACAACATGGGCATTCAGCCCAGCCTCGGCTAGCCGCTCCGCCCAGACAGCGGCCCGCGCTGCCAGCTCGCTTTCCTGAGCGGCGATCATGCGCCAGACGGGTGACTGCTGCTCGGCCCGCCCACGCAGATAGTGGCTCAGGGCGGCGGCCAACCCGGCCAATGTGGTCTTGTCGACGCGCAGGGCGCGGGTCAGCGGATGCTGGCGCAGGCGGGCGATCGCCGCATGTTGACCTACGATCAGCCCGGCCTGCGGCCCCCCTAGCAGCTTATCACCGCTGAAGGTCACCAGGGTTGCGCCAGCCTGCACGCTGTCTTGCACGCGCGGTTCGTAGGCCAAGCCGAAGCGCGTCGTGTCCAGCAAAGTGCCGCTGCCCAGGTCATCGATCACAGGCAGGTTGTACTGTTGTCCCAGCGTCACCAACTCGGCCAGGCTGACCTCGGCCGTGAAGCCGATCTGGCGGAAGTTGGAACTGTGCACGCGCAGCAGGGCGGCTGTTTGTGGGCTGATGGCGGCCTGGTAGTCACGCAGGTGGGTGCGGTTGGTGGTACCTACCTCGACCAGCACAGCGCCGCTGGTCTGGAGCACGTCTGGAATGCGAAAGCCGCCGCCGATCTCCACCAGTTGGCCGCGCGAGATAATCACCTGGCGGCCGCGGGCCAGCGCCATCAGACAGAGCAGCACGGCCGCGGCGTTGTTGTTGACCACCAGCGCATCTTCGGCCCCTGTCAGGCGGCGCAACAGATCGACCGCGTGAACGTAGCGCGAGCCGCGCTGGCCGGCTCCCAGGTCGTATTCCAGGTTGGAATAGCCCTCGCCAGCCAGCCGCATAGCGGCCAATGCGTCGTCGCTCAGCGGCGCACGGCCCAGGTTGGTGTGGATGATCACCCCAGTGGCGTTGATGACAGGCTGAAGGGTCGGCTGAGTGGCGGCGTGCAGACGAACCCGCAGGGCTGCGGCTAGCTCCGCCAACTCAGGGCACGGCTGGCCGTTCCCGACTATGGCGGCGCGGGTTTCATCCAGCAGCGCGCGGGCTGTTTCGACCGTGAGGTCATGGCCGAACTGGCCGCGCGCCGCAGCGACGGCGTCCTGTTGCAGCAGCCGGTCGATGCTGGGGAGCTTGCGCAGTTCGGAGTGGGACATGGTGGTAGGACTGACAGTCCTGGTTCGCGGGAGGCGCCGACTGTCGTGGAAGCAGGACTGTCAGTCCTCGCGGGGCCAGCGGTTCAGTGGGCGTAACAGGACTCGAACCTGTGACTTCTTCCTTGTAAGGGAAGCGCTCTAACCAGCTGAGCTATACGCCCGTACAGGCTGGATTATACGTTGGGAGATGAGTGGTGTCAAATGACAGCGGCCGAATGGGTGGGGTCGGCTATGCGCTTGGAGGCTGATCTGTCATGAACCGTCTTGACCCTTATACCGCATAATTGATCACAATTTGGCTGATTTGACCCCTTGACAACTGCAATAATTCGTGATAAACTCCAGGCAGTAGTTATAGACCAGGAGAAAAGTGTATGCGCGGTAAGACACCCATCCAAGAAGACGTTGTTTATTCCCGTGAGGAAGCCGCCCAGGCGCTGGGCGTCAGTCTCAGCACGTTGAAGCGGTTGATCAGCAGTGGGCAATTGGCGGCCAGCCAGCCCGCAGGCATGCGGCGAGTGTTCATTCAAGGTTCGAGCATCCTCGCTATGTTGAATACCACCCGTGTGGAGAACGGTCACTATGCCAGCTAGGAAAGGTTGCGTCTACGGTAGAAACCAGTCGGAATCGCGCAATGCGGCAACCGACGCCTTATACCTCGGTTGGTCAGCCAGCAGCGACCAGCTCACCGGCGCGCGCATGGGCTCGGGCGACGCTGTATTTCATGGGTTGCCGACCCAACTGGTCAACCGCATTCGGTCTCACATTCCTGGAGCTTGCTCGCCATGAGATGGCGAGCTGCCTGGGCAGGGCGTAACCTGCTCCTCAGCATGGCAACCAGGGCGTGAGACCGGTAGGCGAGTCTCACGCCCTTTTTGTTGCGCATCGTTCGTCGAGCGGCCATCCGGTCAGTCGGTTAGTAACGGAGTCGACTATCGTGGATCCATAGCCAGTCACGGAGGTGCCACCATGAACACAGGTCAAATGCTGGCCTTTGGCGCAGGGACGTTCTGCCTGGGTATCGCGTTCACGTTCGGCCTGATCTTCGCCGTGATTGCCCGTCACGGCAGCGCAGATCAGAACGATGGCTGTCTGAGCACGGCAATCAGCCTGGCGGCCCTGATGTTGGCGGCTTACTTCTTCATCCAAGCGGTGTAACCGCACTTGTCAAGGAGATGACGATGACCACACAAGCTATGTTGGAACTGATTGTGCGTCACCAGATGGTCATGGACTTCAGCGAGGATGGCTTCGGCGATCTGTGCCTGAAGCTGGACCTGTTGCACGACACGGCCAGCCTGGGCAGGGTTGAGATGGTGAGTGACCTGCCCCTGGAGGCGCTGCGCGGCTGGCTGCGTGAGATCATCTTCATCGCCCGCGAGACACTGATCGAACTGGAGAGTATGCGCGGCGAGGCGATCTGGAACTGAGGACGAGACCCTGCGGGTTCCCGAAACCCGCAGGGTCTGCATGATATCAACGGAGGAATGTGCCATGACTCTCGAATTTAAGATGACCCTGGCCGAGGCGCTGGTGGAGCGCAAGGGCCTCAAGGATCGGTTGGAAAGGCTCAAGGCGCGTCTGGCTGTCAACGCGCGTGTGCAGGAGGGCGACACGCCCACGGAGACGCCCGAGGCGCTGCTGGCGCAGGTCGATGCGGCAATCGGTGACCTTGAACGCCTGATTGTGGCGATCAATCGCACCAACCTGGCTGCCAGTTTGCCCGGCGAGGAGGGCTGGAGTCTGATGGATGCTATCGCCCGGCGCGACATGCTGGCCCTGCGCCAGGGCATTCTGGAAGAAACTGTCAACGCCGCCCAGACCACACGCGAGCGCTGGGCTATGACCCGCAACGAGGTGCGCAGCATCGCGGTTGTGGATGTGGCGGCCGTGCAGAAGGAAATCGACGCCCTGGCCAAGGAACGCCGGGTGCTGGACATGAGGCTGCAGGCTGCGAACTGGACCGTGCAGTTGGCAGTGTGAGATTCTTGCGGATTACCTGAGCGACCGGTGTAGCGGTTAGTCGCGCAACGCTGAGAGCATCCCTTGCCTGAGGTGCTATGTCAGGCCGGTGGGCGCAAGCCCTTCGTTACTACAGTAGTGGATAGATCGACTACGTCGCTTGATGAAGGCGTACCGGGTAAAAGGTATGGCTGAGATGCGTACTTGTCGAAGGCGTACTACCAGTGCTGGCGTTGCAACGATAGCCGTGAGGGTGGGCTGTGGGAAATGGTCGTTCGGGTGTTGGCTCAAAACGGCTCTGCACCAGCGTTACAAACGCTGGTGCAGGGCGGAGCGGGCTCGTGGCAGGAGTATTTTTTGCAGGGTGCAGTTCCGGGAACTGGGCAGCCTTCGCGGCTGCCAAGGTGGGTTCGACTCCCGCCCCTGCGGCCTTCGGCAAGCAGTTGGCCTGATCTATCGACGATCACCGTCCGATCTGGTGGAACGCGGCCGGCGGAGAGCCGGCAACAGCGCCAGTACGCCCGTGGCACGCTCGATGAACTTGCGAGTGGCGGCGGGGGGCTGCCCCGGGCCAGCAGCTTGACCGATCAATCAGATGACCAATTTTCCAGATCATGATGTCTGTGCTTTTGCTCAACACAACCTATGAACCGATGCATGTCGTGTCGCTGCGCCGCGCGGTGGCTCTGGTGCTGCAAGAGAAGGCTCAACTGGTCGAGATTTCAGAGCGCACGATGCGTTCGCCGTCGCTGACCATGCCGGAGCCATCGGTGATCCGTCTGCGCGGCCGGGTGGCCATGCTGCGGCAGCGCTCGCTGGCTCTCAGCCGCATGGCAATCCTGGCGCGCGACGGCTATACCTGCCAGTACTGTGGTCTGCTGCTGCCGGCCGCCCGGTTGACTATCGACCATGTGCTGCCGCAGTCGCGCGGCGGCGCCTGGGCCTGGACCAATCTGGTAGCCGCCTGCCCGGTCTGCAACGCAGCCAAGGCCAACCGCACGCCAGAGGAGGCTGGCATGGCGCTGCTGCGCCAGCCGGGCAAGCCTATCGGCGCGCCGGCTGCGTTGCTGCACGACGCCCAGCGCAACCCGGTCTGGCGTCCCTACCTGTGGACGACCTGAGAACAATGGCGATAGAATCGCCGCACGGATATCGTTGATTGAAACAGACTCATGGGTTGGCCGGACCCTGGGCGGGAAACGGGGATCGTCCAGTCAACAAACAAAGCCCTGGCATGACGCCAGGGTTTTGTGATTCGACAGTGAAGTGACGTATCGGCGGTGCCCTTGCCAACCCAAGCCGAATGGGATAGAATGAGAGCAGAGGTGTACAAAACATGTGCGGACGATTTACGATCTTTGCCGATCCTGAGCGGATGGTTGAGCGCTTTCAGGCCAGCCTGCCGGAGGCCGGACTGCGGCCGCGCTACAACGCCGCGCCGACCCAGCACTTGCCGGTGATCCTCAACGAAGAGCCGTCAGCGATCCAACTTTTGCAGTGGGGATTGGTGCCTTTCTGGGCCCAGGACCCCTCTATCGGCAGTCGCATGATCAATGCCCGCTCAGAGACGCTGGCCGAGAAGCCGGCTTTCCGCGCGGCTCTTAAGAAGCGGCGCTGCCTGGTGCTGGCCGATGGCTTCTATGAGTGGCAGAAGACCCCGGATGGTAAACAGCCCATGCGCATCACCCTGGCCTCCGGCGAGCCCTTCGCCATGGCTGGCCTATGGGAGACGTGGGATTCGCCCGACGGCAGCCTGCTGCGCACCTTCACCATCGTCACCGGGGAGCCTAACGACCTGGTAGCGCCGATCCACAACCGCATGCCCGCCATCCTGCTGCCAGAACACGAGGCGCTCTGGCTGGACAACGCTGCCGAGCCGGCCATCTGGCTGGACATACTGCGTCCTTACCCGGCCGAGCGCATGGCTGCGTACCCCGTCTCACGGCGTATCAACTTCGTGGCGAATGACGATCCGTCTCTCGTGAACCGTGAAACTTTAAGTTCGCTGAGGTGAAGCCCAACTTTTCATAACGTTGTGCCAGCGGGTTGCTCGTCGCAAGTGTTCGATTGGGCCATGAAGACCCCTGATTGACTCCTCTGCTTTACGCTGATTGTTTGGCGGAAGGCGCTACTTGTCTGAATATCTCCCATAGGTACAATAGTTATGAGAGCATTGGCGATCATCTGGCTGGCAAGCAAGGGCATTGGCCAGCGGGGTTACTCGTCGCCGCAGTAAAAACGTGAGGAGACACTCCAAATGACAACAAGATTTTGGTTTGGCCACTGGTTTGCGCGGGAGTTGGCTTTCGCTGTCCAGACGGATGGGGGTCAGGCGCAGTCAGGCAATTTGAACGCGCTCTTTGCCAGCGGAGAGCCCAAGCGCACGGTACGGGCCGGCCGCCGACGGCCCAGCGGGCCATCGACTGAGCCGCGCGAGCGGGCCGATGCGCCCCAGCGCGATCGCCCCGACCAGCCGTCGGCGCCTCCTCCCAGCGGCGGCTATCGCCCCCCTGTGTCTCAGCCTGCGGGTGGCGGCGGCCTGCCTGGCGGCCGCATGTCGCCGCTGATGATCGTTGTGGGCGGCATCTTTCTTTGCGTGGTGGTGGCGATGATGGTGCTGGGCGGCGGCGATGGGGATGGCATCGACCCCAGCGTGTTCGAGCAGCCAGCCCAGCCAGCCCAACCCTCTCAGCCTCAACAGTCAGCCGCCCTGCCGACTCCTCTGCCGACCCGGCCTGTCAACCTGACCGGCGGCTCCGAGATCACGCCCGGTCAGACCTGGACGGTGATGCTTTACATGAACGCCGACGATAAGGTCCTGGAGCAAGATATCTTTGTCGATCTCAACGAGGCCGAGTTGGTCGGCTCCAGCGATCGGGTCAACATCGTGGCTCAGATGGACCGTTTCCGCGGAGGTTTCCGGGGCGACGGCGACTGGACCGAGGCGCGACGTTACTACGTGACCCGTGACAACAACCTGTCGCGGATTGGCTCGCAGTTGGTGCAGAATGTGGGCGAAGTCAATAGCGCCAGCCCGGATACGCTGATCGACTTCGCCGCCTGGGCCATGGAGACCTACCCGGCCGACAAGTACGTGCTGATCATGTCCGACCATGGCATGGGCTGGCCGGGCGGCTGGAGCGATCCCGACCAGGGCGGCGCACCCGCCAGCATCAGTCGCAGCCCCTTGGGCAGCGCGCTGGGCAACCATATGTTTCTGGAGCAGATCGACTATGCCTTCGACCAGATCCGCGCCCGCGCCGGCGTGGACAAGCTGGAAATCATCGGCATGGACGCCTGCCTGATGGGGCACATCGAGGTGATGAGTGCGTTGGCGCCCCACGCCTATTACACCA
>JAAEKA010000319.1 GCA_014155705.1 Anaerolineae bacterium clx_CAG2
CGCTGGCCGGGCCGGGTGTGTTGGCTCTGGGCATTCTGCAGGAGATGCCATGAAAATCGTGTTGGATGCCATGGGCGGCGACCACGGGCCTGAAGTCACGGTCGCCGGCGCCATCGCTGCGGCCCGCGAGTTCAACTTGGCCCTGATCCTGGTGGGCCAGGAGGCAGTGGTGCGCCAAGAGTTGGCCAGACACGACAACGCCGGCCTGTCCATCACGGTGGTCGATGCGGCAGAAGAGATCACCATGGAGGATAAGCCGGGCGATGTCGTGCGCGGCAAGCCCCAGTCCTCCATGCACGTAGGCATGCGCCTGATCAAGCAGGGCGAAGCCGACGCCTTCGTCACTATGGGCAACACCGGCGGCGCATTGGCAGTGGCGCTGTTCGAGTTGGGCCGCATCAAGGTCGACGGTCAGCGACGCATCCACCGGCCTGCTCTGGCCACACGCTTCCCCACCAAGAGCGGATCCTGCCTGCTGATGGACATCGGCGCCAACACCGACTGGAAGCCGGTCTTCTTGCAACAATTTGCAGTAATGGGCAACATTTACGCCCAGAGCATGCTGGGGCTACCCAGCCCGCGCGTCGGCCTTGTCTCCATCGGCGAGGAAGAAGGCAAGGGCAACGTCCAGGTCAAGGAAGCCTATGACTTGATCAAGGCAACGCCTGGCCTGAACTTCGTCGGCAACCTGGAAGGCAAGGACATCCCGGCCGGCAACGCCGACGTGGTGATCACCGACGGCTTCACCGGCAACGTGATCATCAAGCTGTCCGAAGGGGTCGCGTCGTTGATCGTGCAAGGACTGCGCGAGGAACTGATGCGTACCTTCCGCACCAAACTGGGTGCGCTGCTGGCCAAGCCGGCCTTTCGCGCCCTGGGCAAGAAGATGGACTATGCCGAGTACGGCGGCGGCGTGTTGTTGGGATTGAACCACATCTGCATCATCGGCCACGGCCGCTCCAACGCCCGCGCCGTGCGCAGCGCGCTGAAGGTGGCCAGCGAGGCAGTGCAGGCCGATGTACCAGGCAAGATCCGCGCCGGCCTGGCCCAGCAGCCGGCGCTGCTCGATAGCTCCGAGTGACATTTGGAGAACGATCAAGAGGACGCCCCCACGGATCAGTTTCTTCCCAAGTCCCAGCTACAGACTGGGCGAACACTACTACCCATAGCGAGATAGACCGTATGCCAACTTTGCATGAAACCCTAGAGAGACTGCCGGCCAATGTCCGGCACGCTTTGATCGACGAGCTGCAGGGGCTGAATGGCCACCAGCAAGACAACCTGCCGCCCCTGCCCGAAGACACGCTGTTGGTGGCCCTGAAGTCAGCCATCAACGGTGTGACCGAACGCAAGCGCCGCCGGGTGGTGATCACTGGCATCGGCGCGGTGACGCCAGTGGGCAATACGGCCACCGACACCTGGACCGCTCTGGTGGCCGGCCAGTCCGGTATCACCCAGGTCACCCAGTTTGACGCCACCCCGTACGACAGCCATGTGGCTGGCGAGGTCAAGGGCTTCAACCCGGAACTGCGCATTGCGCGCAAGGAAGTGCGGCGCATGGCCCGCTGCTCGCAAATTTCTGTCGTAGCCGCCTATGAGGCCGTCGAGGACGCGAAACTAGACTTCGAAGTGGAAGATCCAACGCGCATGGGTGTCGTTCTGGGCACAGGCGTGGGCGGCCAGGACATGTTCATCGACATGATCAAGTCCGGCGTCACAGCCAACAGGATGCGCAGCCGTCCTGTGGACGTGATCAATGGCCTGCCCAACATGGCAGCCTTCCACGTTAGCAATGTCTTCGGCTTTCGCGGGCCGCTGAATACGGTGGTGACAGCCTGCGCGGCCGGCACCCAGGCCATCGGTGTGGGCACAGAGGAGATCCGCCGCGGCGCGGCCGACGTGATGCTGGTGGGCGGCACGGAAGCCATGATCTCGGAGGGCTGCTTTGGCACCTTCGAAGCCATGCGGGCCGTCACAACCCAGAACGATGATCCGCCGCGCGCCAGTCGCCCCTTTGACGCCACGCGCGACGGCTTTGTCATCGGCGAGGGCACCGCTATTTTCGTACTGGAAAGTCTGGAGCACGCGCTGACGCGCGGCGCGCGCATCTACGCCGAGGTGCTGGGCTGGGGCGAGTCGGCCGACGCCTACCACATCGCCGCGCCCGACCCGGAGGCCAAGGGCGCAGCGCTGTGCATGCGCAACGCGCTGGCCGATGCGGGCGTCACTCCTGACGAGGTGAGCTACATCAACGCTCACGCCGCCGGCACCCCCTTGGGCGACGCCCACGAAACCAAGGGGATCAAGGATGTCTTCGGCACGCGCGCCTATGAGATTCCGATCAGTTCCACCAAGTCAATGGTGGGGCATCTGTTCGGCGGCGCGGGCGCGATCGAAGCCCTGGCTTGCGTCTACGCCGTTCACACCGACACAATCCATCCGACCATCAACTATCACACCCCCGACCCCGAGTGTGACCTGGACTACGTGCCCAATGTGGCGCGCCAGGCCCAGGTCAACGTGGCCATGTCTAACTCCTTTGGATTGGGCGGGCAGAATGCCTGCTTGATCGTTGGTAAGTATCGACCTTAGGAAAAGGAAAAAGGAAACGAGGGAAAAGAAGGAAAAGAAGGGAACGCAAACGCCGGATCTTCGGTCCCCTTCCTTCCGGCTGACCCCTTCTGCAAACATCATGCGCATCTACACCAACGATAAGTACATCAAACGACGGGCTAAGATCGGCCAATACGTGAGTTGGGCTGGCCTGGCCGTGTTGGGTTTGGGCCTGTTCATCACCATCCGCACGTCGCCTGGCGTCTTTCTGCGCTTCTCCAATGATCCGCCAGCGCTGGCGCGTGAGGTTTCCCGCAACCGCAATGCGATCGGATTTATGGGCTTCGACGAACTGGCGCTGGCTGAAGATCCGGTGCGGCTGCTGGCTATCGATGGCGTCACCCCTACGGATGAGACCATCGATTCTGGCCAGTATCCGCTGGTCGACTCAGGGGTGGCAGTAGCGGTCCTCATCAATCCGCAGAACACCTGGATCAGCGAGGAGGGTGTCAGCATGGCGGTCCTCGCCCAACTCTTCTCCACTGAGAACAACCGCTGGGTGGATGTGGATCCTGGCTGGCCTGCCCAGGCAATGGTGCGCCTCAGCCTGCCTGAGGAGGGCAACGCTGCTTTCGATGCCTTTATCACTGTGGTGATGGAGCCTGTCTATGGAGCGAGCGCCGAAGAGGTTTTGGTCGGCACCGTCAATCCCAACTACAGCCGGATGGTACTGGCGAGTTTCGCCTGTTTGGGCATTGGTTTCATCGCAGCACAGATCGGCAGCTACAACCAGCGGCGTTTCAACCGCCCGCCTCGGCCGGACGAGCGGCTGGCCAAGGAATTGAAAGGCTTCGACGATCGCTATTCGCTCTTTAGCTGGATGCTGCCGGCAGCTTATGTCTTTCTCGGCCCCACAGGCGTCTATACGTTCGCCCTACGTGAACAGGGCGGCGTGGTGACCAACGAACGAGATAAGTGGAAACACAAGGGATCAAAGCTGGGCTTTTTGCTTGCCTTCAGCAATGAAGGCATCGGTAGTCCTACCGTGGACGCCCAGAGCGACGCGGCCAAGATGGAAAAGTACATCGCCCAACACCTGCCGGATGCGGCGGTCGAGGTGCAGCCGCTGGCGTTGTTTATCAACCCTCAGGTGAAACTGGAGTTAAAGAGCCCCACCATCCCCGCAGTCAAGCCGGACCAACTAAAGACTCTGCTGCGTCAACGCACCAAGGATAGCAGGCTGGACCCGGCCACTCTGCAGCAGCTACAAACGCTGTTCGAGACGCCTGCTCGCTAACGCGTGGCCGGCAAAGCCAAAGACGGGCCGCTTTTCGCAGACGCGAGAGGCGGCCCGTTATTTTTACGAACGATCTCAACCGTATTGATTTTATTGCGACCGGACTGTGAGGTTGGGCAGCAGCAGGGAACGCCACAGAATGCCCAGTGGCGGCTTGACCTGGTCGGCCAGTGGATCAAGCTGTTCGCCCGTCTCTGGGTCGAAGAGGCCGATCTCCAGAAAGTATTCGCCGGAGGGCATGTCCTCAGGCAGTCGTACGCGGAACTCGTCGACGTAGAGCTTGCCCGGCTGGTACTGGCTGGTCAACCGGCCGCCGGGCGCGTAGTTCTCCTGCTGCGCCCAGATGCCGTCGCCGCTGCGCGGGTTGAGCGGATCGTCGGGGTGCAGGTTGCGCACGTGGACGAAGCTGTGTAACAGCGGCAACTGCTCAACCACCCCCTGCCAGTAGACGGTCACACGCAATTCGTCGCCCTGCGCCACAGTATAGGAGGAGGCCGAATAGCCGCGCAGTGTGGGGCCGCCAATGAGGGGCACATCCACCGCGGCCTGTGCGCCGCACACCCGCTGAGCCGTGGAGGTACAGCGAAACCAGCTAGTCTGTGGATCGATATAGGCAAACTTAATCAACAAAAACAGGGTGAGTGTGGCAAGCAGCCAGACAGGGGGCGCTGGCTCGGCGACGGCTGTCAACGACAGGGTGTTGCCAGTCCCAGGCACAACGTCGTTGCGCCGCCACAGCGACCATGCCCCCAGCGCCAGCAGTCCCAACGCAGTCAGGCCGCTGACTAACAGCCCGGCCTGTTCAGCGGTCGTGCTGCCGTAGCGCAGCGCCAACCGGTGCTCGCCGGGCGGTATCTGCACCTGCACCAGGCCGCGCCCCTCCTGATAGCCCAACGCCACCGGCTCTCCGTCCAACGTTGCCTGCCAGCGCGGGTAATAGTGCAGGTAGAGCGTGATGGTCTGCGGCTGCGTGGCTGTCAGATCCAGGTCCCAGGCGCTGCTGCGCACGGTGGCCGAGTGCACCTGGACGGTGGACGGCGGGTGGGCCAAGGGACGCTGTTGCGGGTCGAAATCCGGCCCCAGCTCGGCCAGCAACTCGTCGTCGAAGGGCAGAGTGTTCCAACGCGGTTCAAACTCGCCAAAGGCGGTCAGCGCGCGGCCGCCGGTGGCAATCTCAGCCGCACGCACCTCGGTCAGACTGATGCAGTTGCCAAACTCCACGTAGCGCAGTTGCAGTTCCACATACAGAGATGGCACGGTCACGGCCACCAACACAATGCCCAGCGCCAACGCGGCCATCATCTGGCGTCGGGCGGGCAGCAGACTGACCAGAAGACCGGCCGTCACGGCGATAAACAGCGCCTGCAGTCCCATCAGGCGGGTGCGGTACTGCACACGATAAAGCAACGGCTCCAGCAGTTGCCAGAAGGGATCAGACGCGCTGGTTAGCACCCAGGTGATGAACAGACCTGCGCCGGCTGCCGCTGCCAAGGCGATGGCCAACTGACGTCGCCCCCGGCGCCAGGCGATCAATGCACCCGGTAAACCCAGCGCCAGCAGTGCAGCGTGCAGCAGCCCCATGCGTACCCCTGTTTGATTGGCGTCGCGCGCCGTGTCGTAGATAGCAGGTGGAGCCAGCAACCGGTCCAGCGGCAAAGATCCGGTGACGGGGTTGCCCTCGGGGGTGCCGAAATTGCGCTCCACGTGGACGTAGGCTTGCTCTGGAACCATCGGCGCCCAAATGAACGCAGTCAGCAACACGCCAGCGAGCAGGGCCAGCAGCGGGGCGGTGGTGCGCCAGCGCCAAGCCAGCCCGACAGCCAGCAAGAAGGCGAAGGGCGCCAGCATCAACGGCGCCAACACATGGCTGGCGATGGCCATGCTCCACAGCAACACCGCCAGGCTGAAACGGCCTATCCCTGGGCGCTTGGCCAGCCAAAGCAGCGACCATAGCACCCACGGGTAGAGAAACATGCTGTAGGCTTCGTTGCTGCCCCGCTCCAGCGCATTGCGCAGCACGTAGGGTGCATAGAGAAAGGCCACAGCCGTCAGGAAGGCGGGCCAGCGCCGTCCGGTCAACTCCAGTGTCAGCAAAAACGCGCCCAGAAAAGCCGCTAGCAGGCCCACTGCGATCAGAATCCGCCAGCCGATGGGGTGCGCGATGCCCAAGCGAAAGAGACCGTCCAGCAAAGCGTAGGGCAGAGGTCCCTGGAAGGTAAACAGCGGGCTGCCCAGTCCCCAGTGTAGGAACTGCGCCCAACGCGGCAGCAACTCGCCGTCGCTGACCGCCTGCGAATAAACGACTGCGCGCAGCACGTGCTCGGCCGCGGCGTCATAGGCAAATGCGGCGATGTGGTAAAGCAGGGCCGTCGCGACGGCAGCAGCCGAGAAAACCAGAAACAGCCACCACCAGCGCAGTTCTTCCCGACTACGCATCCTCTTCGACCTGCTCCAGACCGGCGGCCATCAGATAGCCGCGCGCCCGTTCGGTGCGGGGATACTGGTTGACCAGACGCCAGAAGCGCTGGCCATGGTTGGGCTCCAGCAGGTGCGCCAACTCATGCACCAGGATGTAATCGCGCACGAAGGCCGGCATAGCCGCAATGCGGTGCGAGATGCGGATGGTGCCGTGGCCGGGCGTGCAACTGCCATGGCGCCCATTCTGATTGCTGACCCAACGGATCGACTGCCACTGGAGTTTGCCGCCGAAATACTGGCGATTCAATTCACGCGCCCGCCGCTCCAGATCGCCGTCGTTCAGACTGTTCTTTTGCTGGCGGCGCTGCCAGCGCGCCAGTAGCTTGTCCACCACCGGTTGCAGCTCGGCGTCAGTCATGTGCGCCGGGGCCTGCACCACGAACACGCCATCGACAGCGCGCGCGCTGACAGTCTTGGCGCGCTGCGTGCTGCGTACGATCTTCACATCCATCCTAAAGGTCAATCTCCATCTCGATTGGGCGGTTATGGTAGGCCTGGTAATCGGGCAATCGCCGTTTGTAGCCCGATACCACGAGCGGCGACGAGAACATGAAGTCGGCCGTCGCCCGGTTGCACGCCACCGGGATGTTCCACACCACGGCCAGGCGCAGCAGCGCCTTGACGTCCGAGTCGTGCGGCTGGGCTGAGAGCGGGTCCCAGAAGAAGACCAGAAAGTCGATAACGCCCTCCGACAACATAGCGCCCAACTGCTGATCCCCGCCCAGCGGACCGCTTTGCAGGCGTTCCACCTGCAAATTCAGTTGTTCCCGCAACAGGCGACCGGTGGTGCCGGTGGCAATCAGGCGGAAATTGGCCAGAAACTCACGGTTGAACATGGCCCATTCCAACAGGTCGTCCTTCATGTTGTCGTGGGCGACCAAGGCGATAGTGATGCTGGACAACGGTCTGTTTTCGTCTGTCATGATACGTCTACTCCTTGCGCTGGCTGGCGACGCCGGCCTGCTTGTCGGGCCAAAGCGGCCCAGGTCACTAACGCTGCCATCAGATCAATAGCGATCAGAATCACCATACTGGCAGGGCCAGTGGGTTCAACCAGTGGCCCATCATTCAGGGCAACAGCATTGCGCCGATGACCGCGCCAACATGAACAGGCCCGTCACCCTCCTGTCCAACGAACGGGACAGAAGGGCCATTGAAATGCCGATTATCTCGACAGTATACCCCAAACTGAAAATGCGCCCAATCCAGAGCAAAAGCGCCGAATTGACAGGCCGCAGTAACTTCGTATAATGCGTCATACGTCGTTGTTCAATGGGATAGCCCTTGCACCCATCCTTCCCAGGCAACCGCACGCCACGCAGTCAGGCCCATGAGCGTAGTCGAGGAAATCAAAGAGCGGTTGGACATCGTCGAGGTCATCTCGGCCTACGTCCCGCTGCGCAAAGCAGGCAACCTTTACAAGGGCCTGTGCCCGTTCCATCAGGAAAAGACACCCTCATTCGTTGTTTACCCTGACCGCGGCGCCTGGCATTGTTTCGGGGCGTGCGGCACCGGCGGTGATGTCTTCAGCTTCGTCATGAAGCGGGACAACCTGGACTTTCGCGAGGCATTGGAGGTGCTGGCCCAGAAGGCCGGCGTCAGCCTGGCGCCTCCCAGCGCAGAACGCAGCCAGCAAGAGCAGACCATCGACCGCCTGCGGGAGATCAACCAGGCTGCGGCGGTCTACTTCCACCACCAACTGCGCCATGCGTCCCAGGGCCAGGTTGCGCGCGACTATCTGGCCGGCCGCGGCTTCAGCGAGGCCACTATCGACGCTTTTCTGCTGGGCTATGCGGCCGACAGTTGGGATGGGTTGCTGTCGCACCTGCAAAGCAAGAACTACGAGCCGGCCGACATCCTGTCGGCTGGGCTGGTGATCGAACGTGAGCAGCCTGACTCTGGACGATCCCCCTACTACGACCGCTTTCGCCATCGGGTGATGGTGCCGATCCGAGATGTCCACGGCCACGCGATTGGCTTTGGCGCCCGCGCGCTGCGCAGCGAGCAGCAGCCCAAGTACCTGAACACGCCGCAGACGCTCCTGTTTGAGAAGTCCAGCGTGCTGTATGGCCTGGATGTTGCCCGGCGCTCCATCCGGCCGCGCGGCAAGGCGATCATCGTCGAAGGCTACATGGATGTGCTGGCCTGCCATCAGGCAGGCGAAGACAACGTGGTGGCTAGTATGGGCACCGCGCTGACCGAGCCACAGATCAAACAGCTACGACGATATACCAGCACCATCGTGCTGGCGCTCGATGCAGACGCGGCTGGCCAGGCAGCCACTCTGCGCGGTCTCTCCCAGGCGCGCGACGCACTGGACCGTGAATGGGTGCCCGTGGTGACAGCCACCGGCTTGGTGCGCCACGAAGCCCGGCTGGCAGTTGACTTGCGGGTGATGACCTTGCCCGAGGGCAAAGACCCCGACGACGTGGTGCGCGCCGATGTCAACCTGTGGCGCGAATTAGTCAATTCTGCCCAACCCGTGGTAGATTATTACTTCGAGTTGGCGCGCAGCGAATTGGACCTGACCACGGCTCAGGGCAAGTCCGAGGCCGTGGAGCGGCTGGCTCCGCTGATTTTCGAGGTCTCCGACGAGGTCAAACGGGCCCATTACACGCAGCAATTGGCCCGGCTGATCCAGACCGACGAGCGTACCCTGGAGCGCTTGCTGCTCAAGCAGCGCCGCTCAGCCCAGCCCGCGCCTCGCCCACGACCGGCCGAACCTGCGCTGGCTGTATGGGAAGATGCAGCCGAGGCAGAGTACCCTGAGCCTCTGAATGGCTGGACGCAGCGTCCGGCTGCGCCGCGGGCCGCGGCGCAGCGCAGCCGTCAGAGTAGCCCAACGACGCACTGTCTTTCGCTGCTGGTGCTGCATCCTGAGATGCTGCCCGACTTGCAGGCTGAACTGGTGGCTCTGGGCGCCGGCCCACTGGATGAAGAAGATTTCAACCAGGCCGACGAGCGCGCAGTGTGTGCGGCGCTGGTGACAGGCGAATTCGATGACGCCCGTTGGTCTGGCGCGGGCAGAGCAGAGGATGCCTTGCTGGCCGAATTACAAGCGTCGGCTCAGCGTCTGCCGTCATTGTCTCGGGATCAAATGTTGGAAGATATGCTGCGGGCCGTGCTGCGGTTGCGCATCAGCAATCTCAAGTCACGCGCCAAAACGCTGCCAGCGTTGACGCGTAGCGCCCGCGAAGAAGGCCAGATCGATGATGTGCGTTCGTATCAACAAATCCAACAGACTCTGAGCGAACATCTTCGGCTGCTGGAACAATTGCTGAACCAGCGAACGAACGCTGGCCGGCGCCAAATGACACCGAACCTATAATCTCCAGGCAAGACCATCAATGATGGGCTAAGAATCAGGTCCATGCCCGCGCCTGGAGTCACTCGATCAGTCGATCAGGACTGTCTGTCCTCATAGAGAGAATTCGCCAGTTGATCTGGATCAGGCATTATGGCAGAAACACAACGGCGCCGCGAGCGCCAGCCCAAGATCAAAGCGACCGTGCCGCTGGATATCGACGACGAGCTGGACATCGATCTCGACGATGAGATCGACGACGACCTGGACGACGATCTGTTGCCGCCGGCCAGCCCGCGCGCGCTAGCCAAGGGGCCTGTCGCCGAGGATGAGGGTGAAAGCACGGGCGAAGCCGAAGACGAGGAAGAGGAGTTTGAAGAGGAGCCTGAAGACATCGATACGGCTCTTCCCTCGATTGAACGAGACGAGGATTTCGAGCGCGAGGTGGAGGAAGAAATCGCCCGGCCGGTCGAGGAGTTACTGCAGGAGTTTACCGATCCGACCGTCACCAGCGATCCGGTTCGCATGTACCTGCGCGAGATCGGCCGCACCTCGCTGCTGACCGGCGATGAGGAAATCGACCTGGCCTTCCAGATTCGACGGGGTAAAGAAGCCGAGGCCAAACTGGCAGCCAGCCCTGATTTAGACCTGGACACACGAGACGATCTGGTATTGTCCATGAAGAAGGGCATGGCAGCGCAGCAACGGCTCACCAACGCCAATCTGCGTCTGGTGGTCAGCGTGGCCAAGCGCTATATCGGCCGCGGCATGAGCTTCTCCGATCTGATCCAGGAGGGTAACATCGGCCTGCTGCGGGCAGTGCAGAAGTTCGACCACGAGCTGGGCTTCAAGTTCAGCACCTATGCCACCTGGTGGATCCGCCAGGCCATCAGCCGCGCCATCGCCGATCAGGCTCGCACCATCCGCATCCCCGTGCACATGGTCGAAAGCATCAACCGTCAGGTGCGCATCCAGCGGCGGCTGGCCCAGGAGCTGGGTCGCGATCCCAGCCCGGAGGAAATCGCTCTGGAGACGGACCTGCTGGCGCCGGAGGACCGGCAGGCTATCGAGGCTGCCCTACGCAGCTCGATGACGCTGGACCCGGAGCTACAGCGCCGCTGGCAGCGGGCCGCCCAGAAGGTCCAGCGCATCAGCCGGGTCTCGCAGGAGCCCATGTCGCTGGACATGCCCGTGGGCCAAGAGGAGAACAGCTACCTGGGCGACTTCATCGAAGACGACAATCTGCCAGGGCCGGCCGACGCAGCCAGCCATCAGTTGCTGCGTGAGCAGATGCAGGACATCCTCGACCAGCTCAGCCCGCGCGAGCGTGAGGTACTGGAAATGCGCTTTGGCCTGGGGGACGGCACCAGCCACACCCTGGAAGAGGTCGGCCAGTACTTCGGCGTGACCCGCGAGCGCATCCGCCAGATCGAGGCCAAGGCGCTGCGCAAGTTGCGTCACCCGATCCGCAGCCGCAAGCTGCGCGACTATCTGGGATAAGCGCTTTTTTTGACAGTATCCAGCTTTCGGATATAATCCAAAACGTTGAATATTTCCACTGTCAACATTCCTGCGTAGCTCAACCGGCAGAGCAACCGGCTGTTAACCGGTTGGTTCCTAGTTCGAGTCTAGGCGCAGGAGCCTGAAAGCGGCAGCCACAAGCTGCCGCTTTTTCTTTCCCGCGCGGGCCCGCCAGACAAAAGGTATAATCTTTCCAGTTCATCCGCCTGTAGTTGCTCCCAATCGTCCCATGACTCGCAGCGTCTTTCTGCTCAACCCACCCAGCCTGCCAGGCGCCGTCGCCAACCGCGAAGGATCGGCCGGTATGGGCGTGCTGGGCGATGTGGCTAACCCCTTCGTCTACCCGCCCCACCTGCTGGCCACGGCCGCAGCCGTGTTGCGTGCGGCGCGGGGGCGCGTGGCCGGTCTGGACGCGGTGGCGCGGGGACTGGATGTCGACGCTGTGCTGGAGCGCGTGCCCAGGAGCGACCTGCTGGTGCTGCCGGTCAGCTATGGTACGCAGGCGGCCGACCGCGCCTTCCTCAATCGCCTGCGCGAGCGCCAGCCGTTGGCCCGGGTGCTGGCTATCGGCCCGGCCCTCAGCTACGCTCAGGTAGACCACGTCTTCAGCGACCTGGTGGACGCACTATTGATGGGCGAGCCTGAGATGGCGCTGCCTGCGGCCGCGGCCCGGCTACTTGCCGGCGATCTGGCGCCCGGCCGGGCGGTCAACCCCTACACCCTGGCAGCCGAACACTATACGCCCGATGGCCTGCTGCTAGATCTGGACGCCGTGCCCATGCCGGCCTGGGAGCATTTCCACAGCCAGCAGCAACCCTACCGCTTCCTGAGCGTCCTCAGCAGTCGCGGTTGCCCGGCAGGCTGCGGCTTCTGCCCCTACGTGGCCGCCCAAGGCGACACATTCCGCAGCCAATCGCCCGCCCGCACCGTCGACGAACTGATCCGCATCACCCAGCGCCACCAGGTCGGGCACATCATCTTCCGAGACCCGGTCTTTGCGCTGGAGCGCAACCGCGTGCTGGCCATCTGTTCCGAGCTGCGTCGCCGCGAGAGCACAGCAACCTGGGAATGTGAGAGCCGGCCGGAGCACTTCGACGGTCGTCTGCTGCGAGCCATGCACGCGGCCGGCTGCACCACGATCAAGCTGGGTCTGGAGAGCGCCGATCCCGACGTGTTGATAGCGATAGGCCGCGTGAACGATGAGCAGGCGGCTGCGGCATACCTGGCTCAGGTCGCCGCTGCGGTGCAGGACTGCCAACA
>JAAEKA010000032.1 GCA_014155705.1 Anaerolineae bacterium clx_CAG2
TCGGCCGTTTGCCATTTTTCCATAAATATGGAAAAATAGAAATCCATGATGTCGTCCAGGCTGCGGACTAGTTTTGTCCTGCCAGCCAGGCATCGCGATCCAAAGATCGAGCGCAAGAGCGGAGCAAACAGATGAAAACCACCATCGAGATACCCGACGATCTCTTCCGGCAGGCCAAGGCTCAGGCTGCCCTGCAAGGCATGCGCTTGCGCGAGCTGGTGGAGTACGGCTTGCGCCTGGCCATTGAAACGCCGCCTGCGCCGGCAAGTGGAAAGCGCACGGCCTTTCCTCTGATCAAAGCCTCCGACAGGACTGTCTCACTGTCCGATGAGCAAGTCGCCGCGGCTTTGGCCGAGTTGGAAGAAGAGGATACCCAGCATCATGCCAGCCTTGTGCGACACTAACCTTCTCCTGGCGTTGTGCTATGACAGGCACAGCCATCACAGCGCCGCGCTGGCCTGGCTGGGTGCTCAAGGTGAGCGCAGCGCTGTCCTCTGCCGCACGACCCAATTGAGTCTGCTGCGCCTGCTTTGTCATGCCACGGTCATGGCCGAGGATGTCTGCACCTTGGCGCAGGCCTGGGCAGTCTACGACCGCGTTCTCGCCGACGAGCGCTTTGTGTTTCGTCCCGAGCCAACTCACCTGGAGCCAGCGCTGCGCCGGTTGACCCAAGCGAACACGCCATCTCCCAAGCTGTGGCAGGATGCTTTCCTGGCGGCGTTTGCTCTGGCGTCTGGCCTGCACCTGGCGACCTTCGACCGCGGGTTCCAGCAATTTGCGGGATTGCAGCTCATTCTGTTGAAATGATGGCAAGGGCAGGGGACTGGTCCGACGAGCCGCTGGAGCAGCTGCGCGCTCCATTCTTTGACGCCCTGCTGCAACCGGACGACGTGCGCGCCTGCCTGCTCTATGCGCGCAAGGCGGAAACTGATGGTTTGACCACCTGACCAATTGCCGCCGGTCGCCAGGTAATCCGTTGGCAAAAAAGAACGCTCCCTGCTGCCAGGGAGCGTTCTTTTTGGATCATATGTTGACAGACAGCTACACGCCCAGTCT
>JAAEKA010000320.1 GCA_014155705.1 Anaerolineae bacterium clx_CAG2
CGATCTGGCCGTTGTTGTCGATGTCCTTCTCTGGGTCGTAGCCCTCCTGGGCCAGCGCCGCGCCGGCCAGCAAGATCGCTGCGGCCAGGGCCAGGGCGGTCAAGCCGCCCAGAAAACTCTGTTTGAAGGGGGAGAGCTTGGGCATGAGGGGCCTCCTGGTGATGGGGGGGGGCTGCCCGATGACAGCCGCTGCCATGGGACACTCAGAGTCGTTTGTTGATGACCATCGGCATGCCGTTCTTGCTGGCGATGGTGCCTTCCATGACGACCTGCGGCTGGTGGCCCGGCTTGAGCCGTAGCTGGAAGCGCGGGATTAGCATGGCCGCGATGACGTGGGTCTCCAGCAGGGAGAAATTGTTGCCCAGGCAGATGCGCTTGCCGGCGGCGAAGGGGTGAAAGGCGTAGGGATGGCGCGCGGCCTCGGCCTGCGCCGTCCAGCGCTCCGGGTCGAAGCGCTCCGAGTCAGGCCAGAAGTCGGGGTGGCGGTGGGTGGCGTAGGGGAAGGGGATCACGCGCGTCCCGCCGGGGATGCGCACGCCGTCCATCTGGTCGTCGGCCACCACATCGCGCGCGTAGATCGGCGCGGCCGGGTAGAGGCGCAGCGTCTCCTTGATGACCTGCAGGGTGTAGGGCAGTCGTTTCAAGTCCTCCACCGTGGGCGTACGATCGCCCAGCACCGGCGTGATCTCGGCCACCGTGCGCTGCTCCACGTCCGGGTTCTGCGCCAGCGCGTAGAAGAGGAAGGTCAGCGTGCGCGCGGTCGTCTCGTGGCCGGCGAAGAAGATGGTGATCGACTCGTCGCGCAGCAGGGCATCGCTCATGGCCTCGCCGGTCTGCTCGTCGCGCGCCAGCATCAGCTTGGTCAGCAGGTCGTCAGGCCACTGGTCCTGTGGCAGACTGCGGCGTTGCGCCAGCAGCGCGGCAATGTAGCGGTGCACCAGCTCGCTGGCCTTGAAATAGCGGCGGTTGGCCGGCGTGGGCAGCCAGCGGGGCAGTTGGACAGGGCTTTGCTGGTCACTGGCCACGTAGCGGATCATCGTCTCCACGGCCGCTTTGATCTCCAGCATGTCGTCGCTGGATTCGGTGCTGAACATGGTGTGCAGGATGACGGCCGCGGTGACCAGCATCATCTCGTCGCCCAGCTCGATGGGTAGGCCCTGCCCGGCCAGGCGGGTCCAGCGGTCGAGGAGCGCCTCGGTGTCGGCCACAAAGACGGGCAGATACTGCTCGATCGCGCGCGGGGTGAAGAAGGGCGCCATCAGCCGGCGCTGGCGGCGCCACAGCTCGCCGCGGCTGGCCACCAGTCCATCGCCGAGCAGCAGCTCGCGCACGCCCTCGTAGGTCTCCAGCTTGTCGTAGTTGTCGGCATGGCTGACATTGACGCGGCGCACGTGGTCGGGATGTACCACCAGGAACAGCTCCCGCGGGCCGAGCTTCAGGTGCGCCAGGTCGCCATAGTCGCGCCAGGCGTCCATGAAGAAGCCCAATTGCCCCTTGCGCCGCATCTGGCGGATCAGCTCGGGGACGCTGGGAGCGTAGACGGCGTCATGATTTGTGGGGACAGAAGTGGTTGGCATAGTAGCCTCGATGGCAAGTTTGGGGGATCACTCCTCCGGCGGATGCCATCCCGCAATGACCCAATAGCGATGGCCAGCTGCCTCCCGAACCCTTCGCTCCAAAGCGGCTGAAATGTAGGCGCTCACAGTGATCCAGCTAGTTGAGAGGGGGCATCAGGCCCCGATCGACCGCCACCTGAAGCGCCTGGGCTTTGCGAATCAAACCATGACGATAGGCCTGCATCAGTTGATCCAGACGGACCTGCTGTCGTGGAGGCAACACCCCTTCACGGTTCATGGCCAGCAAGCTGCTCAACTCCTGCTGCTGGTCAGCCGGCAATTGCGATCCAGCCAACAACAGCACCTGGTCGTCGGCCAACATCTCGACCGGCAATTCTTCGACCGACCGATCCAGCCCGTCCGAGAGCACATCCTCCAGCCGGCGTTTGGTGCGCTTGGCCACCTGCCTGGCGGTGACGGTAACTCTTTCTGGCACGAGCAGCGTGATTGTCTCATTCATGGCCTGTCTCCGTGTCCAAGCAACTCCATTTGCTCGATGAACGCTCAGTGTCGTCTGCTACGATCATTGTATGCGCAGGGCGAGATCTGTCAATGATCTTGGAGTCAGCGCAACAACATGATCTCGTACAGCGCCCGCCCCTGCTCGACCGCTTGCAGGCCGGGCAGGTCGATCTGCAGTTCCAACGCGGCGTTGAAGCGGAAGTAATACGGATTGGCCAAAAGGCGCAGCAGGCGTTGCTGCCAGCGGGGGAAGGCCGTCAACAGGCTGACCGCCTCGATCAGCTCCGGCTCGCGCAGCGCCAGGTGGACGCGTCCGAGGCTGGCGTCGGCCGGCTGCCAGCGAAAGTCAAGCTGGCGCGGATAGTCTCGCCCCGACGGATGGGCCGTGACATCAGCCGTAGCCAGGGTCAATGGGCCGCCATCGCCGATGAGGATCTGGTCATCCCTGGCCAGCATGAAGACAGGGACCTTCTGGCCGCTGTAGGCGGGCGCCGCGTTCATCTCGACGAAGATCAGCGAGTAGATTCCCACGCGGGCGCGGCCCCAAACCCAGTGCGACATGACGTCGTTCAGCCCCACATTGCCCCAGTTGTGGTCGTGATAGCCCACGCCGCTGACGGCATGCGTCCGCCCGTCGTAGGTCAATGTGCCGCTGACTGCGCCGTAGGGGATGGCCGGCAGCCAGGCAAAGTAGCGGGTCAGGGCCGAATCGTAGTAGTTCTTGCCCGCGCCGGGCCGCCACGGCGGCACGCTGCCGGTGAAGACGAGATCGGCCGCCAGGTCCTCGTTGGCCGCGTGCAGCTCGTACCGGTGCAGGTCGCCGGTCACGCGGTTAGGGCCGATACGCACGTTGCAGCCCTCGCGCGACGCCGAGAACTGGTCGGCCGGGAAGACGGCCGAGCGGTCCAGCTTGCGTCCGTCGGGGCGGGTGATGGTGAACACCAGTTGCGGCTTGAGCGGCCCCTTGCGGGCCAGCAGCGGCTTGGTGGCAAAGACGATCACCGCGGTCGAGCCGTCGTCCAGGTGCGCGTCGAAGTACCACCACTCGAAGCTGCCGCGCCCGGTCTGCGCGCGCAGGCCGTCCTCCCACGGGGCGACGGTCTCGGCCAAGCCATCGCGCTGCAGGAACTCAGGGCCGAGGCCGAAGGTGATGGATTTGGGCATGGGGTACGACTCCTCAGGACCGCTCCTCGTCCCAGCGAATCTCGAAGGGCAATTCGACGTCGAACAGTCCCAGCCGGCCCTTGAGCGGAATGAAATCGGGGATCGTCCTGGCGCGGTTTAGCAGCCAGGCGAAAGACTCGCCATCCCACCAGCCATTCTCTTGGCCAGGATCAGGCGTTGTTGTCACATCCGCCAGGCGCACTGCGCCGATGATGCCGCCCGTTTCCAGGCAAGGGTCCTCGAACCAGGGCAGAGCGATCTGGCGTTCTTCGCATACCTCGATCAGGTAGCCCCAGTCGTCCATGGTCATCCGTTTAGCGCCCGCATGGATCACCAGCGTGCCGCGATGCCTGGTGTTCCAGGAGCGGTTTTCGCAGGTCTTGACGCCGTTCACCAGCAGCCAGGCGTAGGGCTGGCGGACGGAGAGGGCTTTGTAGATTGGCATGGGAGCCTCCGTTCATGCAACTGTCGTCCAGGGTTTTGTTTGCCGTCTTCCAGCACACCATCGCTCACCATTTCGCGCAAGTTGTTTGTGACGGCAGATCCAGTGGTTGCGATTCGTGCAAGTATTGCCAATACTGACGATTTCGAGTATTATATGTCTGGAGGCTTTGATTGGAACCCCGCAAGGGGAACCATCACTGCCTTTTTTTGTTACCAACTCTCCGCGCGTTCGCTGCGTAGTCTCAGGTCGTCAATGTACGTTATTCCATGGTAATCACTGGTAGGTGCGCTCCATCATTCATCCCACGCTTCTCTGTTCTCACGGATGACCATCTCCATGCTAGCGACTGAGCCGAAGGCGCGTGACTGAAACTCGCGCGAGCTTAGTAGCTGCAAGGTGCGCCGCACGTCACCTACGGGGAGGGCGCCGGCAGCCTGGGGCTTGACGGACGCCTCGGCTTCATCCAAGATGGTGACCAGCACCCGATGTGTGCCTTTCAGTGCCACGTCGTTGCGGAAGGAAAGCATGCCATTGGGATGCAGGGTTGCTTCATGGGTTTGCAGCATGGTCGGTCTCCATCAAGAAGTTGTCCAGGGTCTAGTTCGTGATGTCTCAGCGTACCATCGCTCACCAATTCGGGCAAGTCGGCGGAAGTCAGACCCGATGGGCAGACAGGTTTTCCTCAACCCATGCACCCAAGGCCAGCTCCGCGGCAGTCAGGGCTTCAGCGACGGTCTTGTAACGCTGGTCGCTTTCCCAGATCATCCCACCGATATCCAGGATGCGCACCAGGGAGCGGCTGAAGTCGTCCTGGCCCAGCTCGATCCAGCCGTCGCCGCTGAGGATCCAGGAAGCCAGGTTGGGGTGTTGTTGATCGAACATGGCGCCGCCTTGCGTACAGTCCTAAGCCAACACCGCCGCCGCCAGCTTCTGCCGCTGTGACTCCGTCTGCGCCAGCCCCGCCTCCAACTCGTCGCACAGCCGCATGAGCTGGTCGACCTTGGCGACGATGCGCTGTTGTTCGGCGAGGGGAGGGACAGCAATGGGGACTTGGCTCAACGCTTCTTGATTGACTTTTGGCATGGCGACTCTGGTGTCGTTTCGAGTCACCTTTGACAGAAACGTGGACGAAAGAATATACAGATGCAAGTAGCGGGCATCGATCAGGGATTCAATAGGATACATGTCGGCACTGCATAGACCCTCGAAATCGATCAACACCGCTTTGGAAAGGTTGGGGCGAATCTTCGAGTACAGAATCTGTCCGGAGAAGAAACGGTGGTTCACGCTCGATACGCCATCCTCTGCAACTGTCCGATAAGCCAACAACCTGCCTGTGAACTTCTCGATGTTATCAGGCGCAATGTGCGGCAAATCCGGGTACAAACCGGGATCAGTAGAATTCGTCGCGATGTTTGCCACCTCAAAGAACTGGGCCCACTCCCATGAAGATGGAACGTCGTAAGGTGTATCGCTTCGGATGGAAACACGCGTTGACTTCAACGGCTTCTTCTTTCCGTTTTCTTTGCTTCTTGCACCTCCGATGTTCCGCAACAACTCCTCCGCCGGCTCATCATTCGGATCCTGCGCCACCAACTTCCCCCGCACCGCCAAATCGAGGATCGCCTGCCGCAGCTCGGCCACGGTGCGCGGATCATCGTAGAGTACGTCGAAGTGGTCGCGGATCGTGCGCCACGCAGTCTGGAACTGCTCGTCGTCCTGTGCGCTGTGCAGCCGGTGCAGCGCGGCCCGGTTGGCGGTGACGACGTCCGCCTGCGCCTGGCGCAGCCTGGCTTCCAGGGCGCGGGTCTGGGCGAAAAGCTCGTCGACTTTGGCGACGATGCGCTGTTGTTCAGCAAGGGGCGGAATTGGGATCACAAAGTCCTGCAATCTCGACATGCTGAGCCCTTCACGGGATATGCCGACTTCGACACTCATGATCATGCGCTGGAAATGAGATGAAATCATGTACAGATGTACGAACCATCGGAGATCAGGTTCGACCATGCGTACAATGGCAACATGCTGACTGACGTTGGCGACGTCAAAATCATTGGGAACCACGGCGCTTCTGCCGATTGATGCGCCGGTGATGTTCAGCAAGATGTCGCTTGCCATCACCGTAGTACCAGACATTCTTTCATGAATGTTGCCTGGAATGCGGGCTACATCGTCGAGGCGCAGGCCATCGTTCCAAACATTCTGCGAACGTATGAATTTGACACCTTCGTTCTCATATACTGCCTTTCCGCCGAGGGGTGTACTTCCTGCACCGAGCTTGCTGACCAGTGCACTAAGTCGGGTCGCGGACCAGCCCCTTGGTAATGGGAAAGGATGCTCGCTGGATTGCACTGAGGACGAGTTCCGTGTCCTATCTACTTGTTTCGCTTGCACCAACTGCTGTCGTGTAGCCTCGATTCGCTTCAACAACTCACTCGTCGGCTCGTCGTTGGGATCCTGCGCCACCAGCTTCCCCTGCACCGCCAGTTGCAGGATCGCTTCGTTCAGCCGATGCACGTCCTCGGGCGTGCGGACAAGCTCATCGAAGCGCGGGAAGAGCAGGTCAAGCGCCATGGCCGGTCCCTTCCAGCGCGGCTTGCAGCTCGGCGCGCAGGCTGGCGCGCCGAACTGCGATGTCGGCCTGCAGGGCGTGGTATTGCGCTAAGAGCTTGAGCGGGTCGCCGTGGCTGGGGTCCGCGGCGTTGGGGTTCTTGATGTCCAGGTTGTAGCCGCGCGCCTTGATCTGCTCGATGGGCACGCGCCAGGCCCGCTCTGTCTCCTGCCGCTCATGCCACCAGGCCTTCTCCAGCTCGAACTCCTCGATGCGGATCGGCCGGGTCTTGGTGTACTTCTTGTACCCCTCCGGCAGCGGATGCTCGAAGTACCACACCTCCCTGGTCGGCTCGCCCTTGGTGAAGAACAACAGGTTGGTGTTGATGTCGGTGTAGGGCGCAAAGACGCCGTTGGGCAGCCGCACGATGGTGTGCAGGTTGCAGCGCTCCAGCAGGTGCTCCTTGAGCCGCGTCTTGACCCCCTCGCCGAACAGCGAGCCGTCGGGCAGCACGATCGCGCCCTGCCCGCCGTCCTGCAACAGGTGCACGATCAAGGCCAGGAACAGGTCCGCGGTCTCCTTGGTCTGGAACTGGGCCGGGAAGTTGCTCTCCACGCCCGGCTCCTCCATGCCGCCGAAGGGCGGGTTGGTGAAGATGTAGCGCACCCGGTCGGCCTCGCCGTAGTCGCGGTAGGGCCGCCGCGCCAGCGCGTTGTCGCGCTCCACGTGCGGCGTCTCCACGTCGTGCAGGATCATGTTGGTGACGCACAGCAGGTGGGGCAGCGGCTTCTTCTCCACGCCCCAGAGGGAGCGGCTGAGCTGCTCGGCGTCGGCCGTGGTGTGGACGTACTTGGCGCGGATGTGCTCCAGCGCGCAGATCAGGAAGCCGCCCGTGCCCGCGGCCGGGTCCAGCACCACACCATCCAGCCTGGGGTCGGTCACGTCGACCATGAATTGCGTCACGGCGCGCGGGGTGTAGTACTCCCCGGCGTTACCCGCGCTCTGCAGATCGCGCAGGATTTTCTCGTACAGGTCGTTGAACAGGTGGCGGTCGTCCAGCGAGTTGAAGTCGATCTGGTTGATCTTGTTGATCACCTGGCGGATCAGCGTGCCCGACTTCATGTAGTTGTAGGCGTCGGTGAAGACGTCCTGCACGATGTAGCCGCGCGCGTCGTCGGCCGCGCTGAACTGCAAGGCCTTCAGGCTGGGGAAGAGGTCGGCGTTGACGAAGGCCAGCAGCTCGTCGCCGGTCATGCCCTCATCGTCGGCTGCCCAGGCGCGCCAGCGCAGCCGCGCAGGGATGGGCGAGCGGTAGGCCGGGTCCAGCTCGTACTCCACCTCCTTGTCGTCGTAGATCTTGATGAAGAGCATCCAGACCAACTGGGAGATGCGCTGCGCGTCGCCGTCTACGCCGGCATCCTGGCGCATGATGTCCTGGATCGATTTGACGAGGGTGGTGATGGACATGGAGGATTACTCGGTACGCGCTAATGGCTGCAAATCTGCTGGTTGGCGCACTATGATGGGATCCAACCGGCCGATTTTGATTGACAGTACAGGCGGATAGTGCTACAATAGATACAGGCAGACAAGTCATGCATCCCTGGTTTTCATGACTACTGCCAAAGCAGAAGAAAAGCCTCAGGGCTTCTCCTGCCTCGCGAAAAGTCGCCGAGTGTGGCGGCCTGCCCCCCCTCTGTTGCTGAGGGATCGGGCTAGCGAGGCAGGTTCGTTTTTTAGCCCTGAAACTCCAGGATGTGCTGCAGTTTGCTTGCGATTGCGTCGTAAGCTTCCACATCACTCTTGGAGTCACGCCGCAGAATGGCGCCTGCGACCAAGTCAGCAATCTGAATCAGCGGCTCGCTCTTGGATCGCTTGATCTGAATCCGCTTGAAGTGCCGGGGGATATCGCGAATCGCCATGACTCGGCGCAGCTCGCTGCGCACCCGCGCAGGTGAACCATATTCGTCCAATATCAACGTAGCGCCTTCCCGCTTGTCACTGGGTATTTGTCGCAACAACTCGGTGACAAAGTAAAGATAGAACTCGAGACCGGACATGACCTTGAAGCTATCTGGCAGCGTTGTTTTGTCAACGATGACCGCCCAAGCCTGGAAATCGGCCCCGGCCAGCGCATCAAAGACACGGCGACGCAACGGCGCCGATGACAGAGAATTGAAAGCAAACTCATAATGCGCCGGCAGACTGGCCTTCTGGCGAAGAACAACAAGAAGTTGGCGTAAATCCTCTGGGGCTGCAGTGGCGATTACTGCAACAACAAAATAGCGTGACGCCCCCTTCGCAAAGGAGAAGCTGACATCACCAGACTCGTCGCCGGCAAAGGTGAATGTAATCATATCACAGGATTGAAGTAAGCATCGCTTGCACCATTGCTTCGCGGGATCACTACCAGGTCAGAACTACTCAGGCAGCGCGATAGATTTCTTGCTCCAACTCGCGCACGGCCTGGAGGAACTTGATCTTGCTGCCGAAGGAGTTGAGAATCTGCACCGGCCGGCCGATCTGGTTGATGGGCGGCAGTTGCAGCACCTCGGCCACTTTGGCTTCGTCGCGCGCTTGCTCGACGGTGGCGATGCCCTGGTCAGCGTACTTGTCCAGCAGGGCCTCCAGCGTGCGCCGCGCCATGCCGCCATATTGGTCGAAGACCGCGCTCTTGCGGGCGCTGCGGGCGCGCTGGCTGCGCGTCAACGGCTCCCGGTCGAAGGCCACGGTGCAGATCAGGTCGAAGGGGTCCAGGTCGCCGGCGGTCTGGGCCTGGAGCTGCTCCAACAGAAAGCCCTGCTCCACCATCTCCTCCAGGATGGCCTCCTTACGCTCGGCCGCGCTCCAGCGCTTGAGGAAGTCGTCCAGCGAGGCGAAGTGCGCGCGCAGATTCTCGCGGCTGAAATCGCGGAAGGAGACCGTTTGCAGGTTGCCGGCCCGGTCCAGGTATTGGACGCGCTCGGCCAGGATCTGCACTTCCACCGTATCGACGTAATACTTCTGCCGCCGCTCGGGCCGTTCGACGATGACAAGGCCCGGCGGCGCCGCATCAGACCGGCCGATGTCCGCGCCTGGCTGATCCTCCGGCGGAGCGGTGGGGTCGTGCGGCCCCGGCTCGTAGACCTGGATCGGCGGGCCGTCGAAGTCGGGGTCGGCAAACAGCCGCGTGGCGTTGCGGAAGTCCATGATGGTGAAGAAGGTCTTGCCGAAGTCCTCGCGGATGCGCGTGCCGCGGCCGATGATCTGCTTGAACTCGGTCATCGAGTTGATGGTGCGGTCCAGCACGATCAGGTGGCAGGTCTGCGCGTCCACGCCGGTGTTGAGCAGCTTGGAGGTCGTCGCGATGACGGGGTAGCGCTCCTCGGGGCTGATGAAGTTGTCCAGCTCGGCCTTGCCCACCGGATTGTCGCCGGTGATGCGCATCACGTAGCGTCGGTTTTCATGCACCAGGTCGCCGTTCTGGTTGGCGATGGCGTGGCGCATGCGCTCGGCGTGCTCGATGTCCTCGCAGAAAATGATGGTCTTCTTGTAGCGTCCCACTTGGCGCAGGTACTCGCTCACCCGCCAGGCCACCACCCTGGTGCGCTCGTCCAGCACCAGCGTGCGGTCGAAGTCGCGCGAGGTGAAGAGCTCGTTGGGGATGGGCGTGCCGTAGCGGTCCAGCTCTCCCAGCCGCGGCCGCCAGCCGTCCACGTCCCGGTCCAGGTCGATGCGGATCACCTTGTAGGGGGCCAAAAAGCCGGCCTCGATCCCCTGGCGCAGCGAATAGGTAGGTGTAGACCGGCTCGCCGAAGTAGTCGATATTGGAGACATCGGCGGTTTCCTTGGGGGTGGCCGTCAGGCCGATCTGCACGGCGGACGCGAAGTAGTCCAGCACCTCGCGCCAGGCCGAGTCCTCGGCCGCGCTGCCCCGGTGGCACTCGTCGACGAAGATCAGGTCGAAGAAGTCGGGCGAGAACTGGCGGTAGGCGTTCTGCCAGTCCTCTGTGCCCGAGATGCCCTGGTACAGCGCCAGGTAGATCTCGTAGGACTTGTCCACCTGGCGGCCGGTGATTTTGGTCATCGCCTCGCCAAAGTGCTTGAAGTCGTTGGTCATGGTCTGGTCGACCAGGACATTGCGGTCAGCCAGGAAGAGCACGCGCTTGACGGTGCGCGCCTTCCAAAGGCGCCAGATGATGTGAAAGGCGGTGTAGGTCTTGCCCGTGCCGGTGGCCATCACCAGCAGGATGCGCCGCTGGCCGCGCGCGATGGCTTCCACCGTGCGGTTGATGGCCACCAACTGGTAGTAGCGCGGCTCCCGGCCTGAGCGATCCAGGTAGTAGTCCTGCCCGACCACGTCGATTTCGGCCGGCGCCAGCCGCTTATTGCCGGTCAGGCGCTGCCACAACTGCGCAGGGCTGGGAAACTCGTCCAGGCCCAGCTCGCGCTCCACGGGACTCTCCTCAGCCGTGCGGTCGTGCTCCATGAAGCCGTCGCCGTTGGAGGTGTAGACGAAGGGCACGTCCATGGCTTCGGCGTAGTCCAGCGCCTGGTCCATGCCTGCGCTCAGCGCATGGTTGTTGTCCTTGGCCTCGACCAGCGCCAGCGGGATGTGGGGCTTATGATAGAGCAGGTAATCGACGCGCTTGCGCTCCTGGCTGCGCATGGACAGCGTGCCGCGCACGATGATCCGGCCCGCGGTGAAGGTGAGCTCCTCGCGGATCTGGTGCGGCTGCCAACCGGCAGAGCGGATGGCCGGTGTGATGTAGCGGGTGCGGATCTCCTGCTCGGTGAGTTGTTTTTTGTTCATGCGTACTCCCTGGCCGCTGGAGTAGTCGAATGTCTTGTATGCGCTGCACACGCAAGATCAGTACTACGATCTGTTCATTCCGGTAGCTCACCGGCCGCCTCTGCCTCTCTGAGTTCAGCCGTGAAAGCGCTCCAATCCAGGTGTTCTTGCGGATGGGCGCGATAACGCTCGCTCTCCGCCAATGCCTCGGCCAGCAACAGACGATCTCCCTCGGAGTCGTCAGGGCCTTCGTGAGTCCAATCGTCGACAATGGAGGCCTGTGGTGGCGCCATTGATAGGTAGTTGCCTTCCAGGTTCACCCAGAACTCTGTTGAAGTGCCGAGCGCCTGCGCCAACTCTTGAGCGATCTCCCATGTGATCGATTCGCAACCGTCTACGAGCTTCTGTAAGGTCTGGTCAGGACACGCCGTCGTCCTTGCCAGGTCATTCAGGCTCCATCCGCGTGTTACAAGCTCCTGCCTCAAAATCCGGCAAGGCGGTACGGCACGCGCAGGCTTTGGTGATATGGTCATGTTGACACCGCCTTAACGACAGGACAGGAAAGCGTACTTGGTCCGCAGACAATGCCACAAGAATTCGATCAGGGTGTGGCACTGTAGGGAATTTTCGGACCGTCTGTTCACTTGGTGGAGGCAGGTAGTTGCGTGGCCCGGCATAGGAGCATTGTACTTCACACGATGCGCTCCGGCAAACAGGCTGCCGCTGTGTTATGCGTTCCTTCGTTCCTGTGATAAACTGCGCTTGCTCTGATACTCAATGACCGGTGTCGCTGCGAAGGTTCGACCATGCCCGCCCCACCCGCCTGCGAAAAGACCACCATCCGCCGCCTGCTGGCTCAGGTGCGTTTTCTGCGTTCCGCGTCGCCCGCGGCTATCGACGCGCTGGCCGCGGCGGCCGTCTGCCTGCGCTACGCTGAAGGCGCTACCATCTTCCTGGAAGGGGAGGCCCCGGCCGGCCTGTTTCTGGTCGAACAGGGCATCGTCAAAATCAGCCGCGTCTCGCTGGAGGGCCGCGAGTACATCATGCACCTGTCGGAGCCGGGCGACACCTTCAACGATGTCTCGACCCTGGACGGCGGCCCCAATCCGGCCCACGCTATCGCGCATAGCGACGTGGTGGTCTGGCGCATCGAC
>JAAEKA010000321.1 GCA_014155705.1 Anaerolineae bacterium clx_CAG2
AGAGATGCCTCCTTGTGAACTGGCCGTCCATGACACGCTCCGGGCCGGCCCAAGGTTCAAGGCAGTCTACCAGATGGCAGGCTGTTCGTCAAGGCACGAAGTGCGGAGAATTGACAGATCGCAGCCCGCCAAGTATTATGCGCCACGCAACAACCTACAGGCCATGCGCCGCCGCCGGACTGTCGTTCCGGCGGTCTGTTTGTCGGACCAACAACAACACCAGCGGCGCCGCGCGCTTGATAACAACACGATGGGCTCATTCCAGGCGCAAGCGCCCGGCGCCGCTGGTATGAGTCACCAGGAGAGAATGTTTTGCTGCGCAAACTGTGGTCGCACTGGCTGGTGCTGGCGCGCAAGATTGGCCAGTTCCAGTCCCGAATCATCCTGACGCTCTTCTACTTCATCTTTGTCACGCCCTTCGGGCTGGGTGTGCGCCTTTTTGCCGACCCGCTACACGTCAAGCGCCGGTCGTTGCACGGCGCGCAGAGCGGCTGGCACGCACGCACGACGCGCGACGTCGACCTGGCTACCGGCCAAAAGCAATCGTGAAAGGCTGACCTTTGTACATCCTGGGCATTTCCTGTTTCTATCACGACTCGGCCGCGGTGCTGCTGGCCGATGGGGATCTGATCGCAGCAGCGCAGGAGGAGCGCTTCTCGCGCTCCAAAAACGATTATCGCTTCCCCCAACAAGCCATTGACTTCTGCCTGCGCCAGGCGGCCATCAGCGCCGAAGAACTGGACTATGTGGTCTTCTATGAGAAGCCGTTGCCCAAATTCGAGCGCATTCTGATGTCCACCCTCAGCACCTTCCCGCGCTCGTGGAAGGTTTTTCGCGAGGCGATGATCGCCTGGTTTGACGAAAAGCTGTGGGTCAAGGGCATCCTGATGGACAAGATCGGCGTGCCGGCTGAGAAGGTATTGTTCGTCGAGCATCACCTCAGCCATGCGGCCAGCGCGTTCTTTGCCTCGCCCTTTGAGGAGGCGGCCGTGTTGACCATCGACGGCGTGGGCGAGTGGACTACCACGACCCTGGGCCATGCCTCGGGCTCGTGGCGCGACGGCGACCGCAACCGTATCGACCTGACCAGCGAGATGCGCTTTCCCCATTCGCTGGGCCTGCTCTACTCAGCCTTCACCGCCTGGCTGGGCTTCGAGGTCAACGAGGGCGAGTACAAGGTGATGGGCATGGCGCCCTATGGCCGGCCGCTCTACCGGGACAAGCTGGAGAAGGTCGTCACCTTGCACGGCGACGGCAGCTTTCACTTGAACATGGACTACTTCAGCTTCCACTACTCGCCAGAGCGCACCTTCAACGATCGCTTCGTGCAACTGTGGGGTCAGCCGCGGGTTCACAACGCCGAGTTCTTCTGCGAGACCACCGGCCATGACATCACCGGCCTGGAAGAAGTGGCGCGGCGCAATCAATACTACGCCGATGTGGCCGCCAGCGTACAGCTTCTGACCGAAGAAGTCATGCTGCAAATGGTCAACCAGCTCCATACCCAGACCGGGTTGGACCGGCTGGTGATGGCGGGCGGCGTGGGGCTGAACTCGGTAGCCAACGGCCGCATCATGCGCGAGTCACCCTTCCAGCAGGTCTACATCCAGCCGGCGGCCGGCGACGCGGGCGGCGCGCTGGGCGCAGCGCTCTATGCCTACCACGTGCTGCTGGGCCAGCCGCGCCGCTTCGTGATGGAACACGCCTACTACGGCGAATCCTACAGCGAGGCTGCCTGCGCCGACTTTCTGAAGTCCAAAGATCTGGAATATGAGCTGATCGAGGACGAGGAGAAGCTCGTGGATGTGATCAGCGATGCGCTGATCGACAGCAAGGTGATTGGCCTGTTCCAGGGGCGCTTCGAGTGGGGGCCGCGCGCGCTGGGCAACCGCTCGATCCTGGCCGACCCGCGCCGGGCCGAGATGAAGAACATCGTCAACGTCAAGATCAAGTTCCGCGAGCCCTTCCGCCCCTTTGCCCCGGTGATACCCGAGGAGCGAGCCGCCGAGTATTTCGACCTGGGCCGGGCCGACGGGCAGTACCCGCAGCGTTTCATGCTGATGGTCAGCCCGGTGCTGCCCGACAAGCAGGAAGAGATTCCGGCCGTCTCTCACATGGGCACCGGCCGCCTGCAGACCGTGCGCCGCGAGTGGAACAGCCGCTACTACGACATCGTTAACGTCTTTGGCCAAAAAACCGGTGTGCCCGTGTTGATGAACACCTCTTTCAACCTGCGCGGCGAGCCCATCGTCACCACCCCAGCCAACGCCTTCAACACTTTCAGCAAGAGCGACATCGATATTCTGGTGCTGGAGCGATTTGTGGTGCGGAAGTAGGTGGGGAGATTGCTAGATTGGTAGTGTTGGTAGTTTGTTAGGTTGGCGTAGGTCCGGCTACCAGCCGGACAGTCCGGAAGGAGTACAAAACGTGAAAATGAAAAGCGCAGGCGCGCGTGCGGGCGTGCTCAAGGAGATGGTTGAATTCCTGTGGGAGCGCAAGCTTTGGTGGCTGATCCCACTGGTGGTCCTGCTGGTGACCTTTGGGTTGTTGATGGTGTTCGCCCAGGCTTCGGGCATTGCACCGTTTATTTACACTTTGTTCTAAGAGTTTGCCCGTTTCCAGCGACGTGTGCTACAATGCACACACGTCGCTCACAGATCAGTTACAAGCACTCGTCATGGCGAGTGGACGACAAAAGCAATGCTGCGAGGTAGCAGGTAGATCAACAAAGTCTCATCTTGCCAGTTCCCGTTCAAAAACACGGCAGTGAGACTTTTTGATTTCCTAAGACGCCTTGTGGTATAATCTCGGCGTTTGTTCCCGTTTCTACAATTTCCTGCGCGTGGCCTGCTGTTTGAGGCTGCGTCTCTCCACAACACGGCTGTCTGGTATCGTCCCAACCTAACCAGGCGCCGATCGACGCACAGGAACTCCCCCTCGGAGGCTATTGCATGGTACTAGCCAATTTTCAGTTCATCCTGATCCTCGCGCTGGTTGGCCTGGCTCTGCCGTTCATCGGCGTAGGCGTGGCCTGGCTCCTCCGCCCCAAGAAACCCAACAAGCTCAAGAGTTCCACCTACGAATGCGGCGTCGAAACCTACGGCGATGCCTGGGCCCAGTTCAAAGCCCAGTACTACCTCTTCGCCCTGATCTTCGTCATCTTCGACATCGAGGCGGTGTTTCTCTTCCCGTGGGCCGTGGCCTACGGTGGCCTGGGGTTCTACGCATTGCTGCAAGTCGTGATCTTCATTATCTTGTTGTTCGACGGCTTGATCTACGCCTGGCACACGGGCGCGTTGAAGTGGCAGTAGCTTGATAGGCAGGTCGAGGCGCCGGACACTTGAAACTGGCGCCTGAGTGATAGCCTGGAGTACACTCAATGAATATCTTCGAGTTTATCCGTGATCCATCGCAGATTGGCCCCTGGTTCAACGAGGTACTGTTGAGCACAGGGATGCAGCCGTGGGTGGCCAACCTGATCGGCGACATCATCGGCGTGCTACTGGTGGTGATCGTGGTTCTTTCCTCAGCAATCATGCTGATCTGGCTGGAGCGTAAGATCGCCGCCCGCTTACAGGACCGCCTGGGCCCCAACCGGGCCGGCCGTTATGGACTGCTGCAGACCCTGGCCGATATCGTCAAGCTGCTGACCAAGGAAGACGTCACTCCCGACGGAGCCGACCGCGTGTCGTTCAACCTGGCGCCCGCGCTGATGGTCATGCAGATCATCATGGTGGCCGCCATCATCCCGGTGGCCAGCGGTCTGGTCGGCGCCAATCTGTCGGTGGGCTTGCTGTATTTTGTTGCCATGAGCGGCATCGCGTCCATTGGCGCGCTGATGGCGGGCTGGGCCTCCAACAACAAGTACGCGCTGCTGGGCGGCTTTCGCGTGGTGGCCCAGTTGATGAGCTATGAAATCCCGCTGGCCTTCTCGCTGCTGGCCGCCGTGATCTGGACTGGCACCATGGCCACCAACGACCTGGCCATCAAGCAAGGGGAACTGTTGTTTGGCTTCATCCCTGGTTGGAACATTGTGGTGATGCCCTTTGCAGCGCTGATCTTCTTCATCTCTATCCTGGCCGAGGGCGAGCGCGCCCCCTTCGACCTGCTCGAGGCAGAGAGCGAGATCGTGGCCGGCCCCAACATCGAGTACAGCGGCCTCAAGTTCGCCTGGTTCTACCTGCAGTTCTTTGTCAACAGCCTGTTGCTGGCCTGCATTTTCGCCACCGTTTTCCTGGGCGGCTGGCAGGGCCCCTTCGTCGACCAGTTCCCCATTCTGGGCGTTGGCTACTTCTTCGCCAAGAGCTTGATCGTGCTGCTGGCGCTGATGTGGGTGCGAGCCACCTATCCCCGCCTGCGCATCGACCAGATGATGACCTTCTGCTGGAAGGTGCTTGTGCCGGTGACGCTGGTGGTGGTGCTGATCGTCGCTATCGGCGCACGGGTCACGCCGGACCGCAACATCAACGCCGTCATCATCAGCGTCGCCAATATCGTGGCTCTCTTCGTCACCTTGGGCATCGTCGGCCGGTCGCTGCGGCGCGACGTCGAACGCCGCAAGGCTGCCCTCCCCGGCGCTTACACCGCTCAGGTCTGATCCAGACGGACCGCGCTATCCCTGGTGAGGAGTTCGCATGGCAATCACCTACCTTCATCTGATTTTTCTGGCACTCGCAGGCTTCACGCTGCTGTGTGCGCTGGGAGTTGTGGCCAGTCGCAACCTGTTCCACTCAGCGATCTGGCTCATCGGCGCCTTTGCCGGCGTGGCCGGCCTCTACTGGCTGTTAGAGGCCGAATACCTCGCGATTGCCCAGATCATGATCTACATCGGCGCCATTGCAACGCTGATCGTCTTCGCCATCATGCTGAGCCGGGGCATGATGATCGGACGCGTTAAGATGAACAACTTCCAGGCCGGCATCTCAGCCGTGGTGGCGGCGCTGCTGTTCCTGATGCTCTCCTTTGTTCTTTTGCAGGTCAACTGGCCGGTGGTGGAGCAGGCTGTCTCCGTGGACCCCATCCCGATGATAGGCGAAGCCTTCGTCACCACCTATGTCATTCCCTTCCAGGTCATCGCCGTCCTGTTGTCGGTAGCCCTGGTCGGTGCAATCATGATCGCACGGGAGCGTTAATCGATGTCTGCGACTATCCCGTTGAGCTGGTTTTTATTGGTCGGCGCCGGGCTGTTTAGCATCGGCCTGTACGGCGCGCTGGCCCGGCGCAATGCCGTCGCCGTGTTGATGGGCATCGAGCTGCTCCTCAACGCGGTCAACATCAACCTGGTGGCCTTCAACCGCTACATCGTGCCGCAACAGGTAACAGGCCAGGTCTTCGCGATCTTCGTGTTGGCCATTGCCGCAGCCGAGGCGGCCGTCGGCTTAGCCTTGATCATCTCGATCTATCGCTCACGCGACACGGTCAACCTGGAAGATATTGACCTGTTGAAAGGTTAACTGAGTGCCGGTAAAAAGGTTGGATGGCACTGTTGAAGAACAGGCCGCTCAGATTTACGACCTGGCCGCAGAAGCGATGCAGGAAGGACGCTACACAGCAGCCTATCGCTACTACCTGGAGATCGAACGTGCCCTGCCGGGCTTCCGCGACGTCCCGCAACGGCTGGCACAGGCCAACTACGCCCGCAGGGAGCAGCGCTCCTTGCTCATGGGCAGCCTCGCTGGCGCCATTGTCCTGATCGTGCTGGCCCGGCTGCTGGGCAACAACAACGAGCTTGTCTTTCTTGGCGCTGCCGTCCTGGGACTAGTCGTCGGTTTTGTGGTGACCCTGGCCCTGTATCCACGCCTGGCCAGGCGGCCCAAACCGCCGGCGGAGACCTGATCACTGTGCTTTTCAATACGTCCCTACTCAACCGCCGTAGCGCACACCGTCCGTGCGTTGCACACCTTAGCTGACCCGAAGGTGGCTGAATGACCAATCTCCTCATCTATCTCATCCCCTTCTTCCCCTTGCTGGCGTTTGCGTTGATCACCTTGTTCGCCAACAAGAACAAGAAGCTCAGCGCGCTGATCGCTATTGCCGCCATCGCCAGCTCGTGGGTGATCTCCTGGGTGGTATTCTTCCAGGCATGGTTCGACCACCATTTCTACGAGCATCCGATCGAACTGCCACTGTTCTCGATCCCCACGGGCGCGTCAGCGCTGGAGTTAGGCTTCAGGGTCGACTCGCTGACGGCGGTCATGCTGTTCATGGTGCCTTTCGTCTGCCTGATGATCTTCATCTACTCCTGGGGCTACATGGGCATTGGCAAGAAGGCGGCAGCCGAGGGCGGCCATGACGAGCACGGCGGTCACGGCGGCGGCAAGGGCTGGCCGGCTGGGCCGGAGAACGTCGATCCGCTGGTCAGCCGCTTCTTCGCCTACATCTCCCTCTTCGCCACCGGCATGTTGGGCCTGGTGTTGGCCGACAACCTGGTACTGCTTTTCGTCTTCTGGGAGATCATGGGCCTCTGCTCCTACCTGCTGATCGGCTTCTGGTTCGCCCGCAAGTACAACGACCCCAAGCGCATCACACCGAAGCTGGCGGGTCTGAAAGCCTTTATCACGACCCGCATCGGCGACGCCATCATGTTCGCCGGCATGATGCTGCTTTACGCGTCGGCGGCCGCGCTGACCAGCGGGCAGGCCGGGCTCACCTTCAGCGCCCTGTTCGAGCCGGAGGTGTTGACTGGCTTGCAGGGTATCGCTGTGCCGGTCTTTGGCACCATGGCCACGCTGATCGCCATCCTGATCTTCTTCGGCGCGATCGGCAAATCGGCCCAGTTCCCGCTGCATGTCTGGCTGCCCGACGCCATGGAAGGCCCCACGCCGGTCAGCGCCCTGATCCATGCCGCCACCATGGTCTCAGCCGGCGTCTACCTGATCATCCGCATGTACCCGCTGATGATCGCTGGCTCCACCCCGGCCTTGACCTTCATCGGCGTGATCGGCGCCTTCACCGCCCTCTTCGCGGCCATCATCGCCGTGGCGCAGACTGACATCAAGCGTGTCCTGGCCTACTCCACCGTCTCGCAGCTCGGCTTCATGTTCGCCGCCTTGGGCATTGGCGCCTATGTCGCGGCGGCTTTCCACCTGATCACCCATGCCTTCTTCAAGGGGATGCTCTTCCTGAGCTCCGGCTCGGTGATCCACGGCATGGAACACGGCGAGCACCATGCCCACGAACACGGCCACCACGAGGTACAGGGCTTCGACGCCAACGACATGCGCTATATGGGCGGCCTGCGCAAGAAGATGCCCGGCACCTTCATCGCCTTTCTGGTCGGCGGTCTGGCCTTGTCCGGCTTCCCCCTGATTACCTCCGGCTTCTGGAGCAAGGACGAGATCCTGGCCGAAGCTTATCACGCACTGACTCATGGCGAGGCCCTACGAGCTCTGCCGGTCTTTGCCTTCTTCGCCCTGGTGATAGCCGCCTTCTTCACAGCCTTCTACACCTGGCGCCAGGTCACCATGACCTTCCTGGGCAAGCCCCGCACCGAATCGGCTGCCAGCGCCTCGGAAAGCAGCAAGCCGATGGTCATTCCGCTGCTGATCCTGGCCTTCTTCACCCTCCTGCTGGGCTTCGTCGGCGTGCATGAAGACTTCCCGGTCCTCGGGCCCCTGTTGGGCGGCAACCCCTTCCATCACTTTATCGGCAATTTCGCCAAGACGCTGGACATCGAAGCGGCCACTATTCCCTTCAGTTGGCTTCCGGTGCTCTTCTCGACGGTGCTGGCGCTGGGCGGCATCGGCGTGGGCTGGTGGGTTTATGGCCGGGCCGGCAAAGGCTGGCAGACCCACGATCAGCTCGACCCAGTCGAGGCCGGCATGCGCAAGGTGGGCCTGGGCGGCCTGTACAACGCCATGCGCAACAAATTCTACTTCGATGAGCTGTACAACATCATCTTCGTACGCTTCTCGTTGTGGCTGTCCCGATCTGCCGCCTGGTTCGACCGCACGGTCATCAACGGCATTGTCGACTCGGTCGGTCGCTTCGGCTACTGGCTATCCCACGCCTTCGCCCGCTTCGATAGCCGCTTCATCGATGGCATCGTCAATGGCGTAGGTTCTCTGGCTAACAAGGCCGGCAGCGCGCTGCGCCTGGTGCAAACTGGCCAAGGCCAGACCTACTTACTGGTTGCTCTCCTGACAGTGCTGCTGCTGCTGGCGCTCTTTGCGGTGCAGGTAGCAGGCATCGGCGTTGTCGGGTAACAGTCCTGTGACTGACTGCTCACTAGGAGAAGTTACATGGCATCTTTCAATGAAATGATCCTCAGCCTCGTCGTCTTCATCCCTCTGCTCGCCGCGGTCGTGCTGCTCTTCTTCCCGCGCGAGAATGAGCGGCTGATCAAGCTGTGGTCCATCGCCATCAGCATCATCCCGTTGGTGTTGACTATCTACCTGATGGTCAACTACTACGCCAGCCACATTCCCAACGGGGGCGGCATGCAGTACGAAGTCAAGTTGTCCTGGATTCCCCAGCTCAACTCGTACTTCCATCTGGGCGCCGATGGCCTGAGCGTGCCGCTGCTCTTCCTGACGGCGCTGCTGTCCACCCTGGGATTGTATTACTCCAGCTTCACCATCAAGAAGCGGGTCAAGGAGTTCTTCTTCCTTTTCCTGCTGCTGGAGATGGGCATGATGGGCGTCTTCGTGGCGTTGGACTTCGTGCTCTTCTACGTGTTCTGGGAAATCGGTCTGGTGCCCATGTACTTCCTGATCGGCATCTGGGGCCAGCCCAAGGACCGCCCACGCTACGCCGCCATTAAGTTCTTCATCTACACCCTGGTAGGCTCGGTCGCCATGATGCTGGCGATCCTGGCGGTCTACTTCCAGACTAAGACCTTTGACATGCAAGAGGTCGCGGCCCTGCAGCCCTTCGCCGGCAACCTTCCCGTCGCCAGCCTGGTCTTCTGGGGCTTCATGCTGGCCTTCATGATCAAGGTGCCCAGCTTCCCCTTCCACACCTGGTTGCCGGACGCACACACCGCAGCGCCCACAGCCGGCTCGGTCATCCTGGCCGGCGTGCTGCTGAAGCTGGGAGCATACGGTATCATCCGTATCGTGCTGCCCACCTTCCCCGAAGCCTTCAGCCAATGGTCTATGGCCATCGTGATCCTGGGGGTGATCGGCATCGTCTATGGCGCCTTCGTCTGCATTGCCCAGAGCGACCTGAAGCGGCTGATCGCCTACTCCTCGGTAAGCCACATGGGTTATGTCATGTTGGGCTTGGGAGCAGCCGCGGCTGGCATCGGCCGGATGACGGAGCCGGGCATGACCGACAGCATGGCCATGGCTATCAACGGCGCCACCTTGCAGATGTTCAACCACGGCCTGATCACCGGCGGCCTCTTCTTCCTGGTCGGCGTGCTCTACGAGCGGGCCCATACCCGCGACCTGGGCATGTTCGGCGGTCTCAGCGCCAAGATCCCGGCCTACTACGGCATCATGATGGTGGTGGCCTTCGCTTCGCTGGGCCTGCCCGGCCTGGCCGGCTTCTGGGCTGAGTTCTTCACCTTCCGGGGCGCCTTCGACATTGTAGCTGTCTGGGCGGCTATCGGCGTGATCGGCATCGTGGCCACGGCCGGCTACATCCTGTACCGCATCATCCAGTCGGTCTTTTTGGGCGAGTACGACCCGCACAAGATCGACCACTGGACGGACATGAAGGACGGTCAGGACAAACACGATCCCAGCGACATGGCCGGCTTCGAGAAGCTGACCATGGTGCCGCTGGTCATCCTGATCATCATCCTGGGCGTCTTCCCGACACCGCTGGTGGAGTTCTTCAACCAGGCGGCTGAGACGATCATCAACGCGCTATAAACTGGCGTCACTGACACAAGGAGGCCAGATTGACCGCTTCTACCCTCCAAGCGATTCTCCCGGCGATCATCCTGGTGATCTCGGCCATGGCCGTGGTGGCTGTGGACCTGATCACCCATCGCCGCGCCCGTGATGTCGTGCTGGCCGGCGTGGCCGTGGTGGGGCTGCTGTTAGCCGCTGTGGCCGCCTTCACCCTGGTCGGCACGACACCGCAATCGGTGCTGGACATGCTGGTGGTGGACGGCTTCTCCACCTTCCTGATGGTCACCGTGCTGATCGGCATGGTGTTGGTGGTGATCTACTCCATCGACTACATCAAGTTGGTCGGCGAGCACCGCAGCGAATACTACGCCTTCCTGCTGGCCGTGGCGCTGGCTATCACGATCGCCGTCAGCGCCAACGACCTGTTGATGGTCTATCTGGCCATGGAGTTCGTGTCCATCACCTCCTACGTGCTGGTCGGTTTCCTGCGCGGCGACAAACGCTCCAACGAGGCGGCCATCAAGTATTTCCTCTACGGCGCAGTCGCCTCAGCCGTGATGCTCTACGGCATCTCGATGCTCTTCGGCGTCACCGGCACCACCAACCTGAACGCCGTGGCGCAGGCGCTGGCCGGGGAGACGCTGGCGGGCGGCATGCGTTGGCTGGCCTTCAGCTCAGTGGTGCTGTTGATCGTCGGCTTCGGCTTCAAGACCAGTCTGGTGCCGTTCCACCAGTGGGCGCCCGACACCTACGAAGGCGCGCCGACGCCCATTACCGGCTTCCTGAGCACCGCGTCCAAGGCCGCCGGCTTCGCGCTGATGGTGCGAGTCTTCATCGTGGCCCTGCCCAGCTTCGCCGTGGACTGGCTGACGGTGCTGGCCGGCGTCAGCATGATCACCATGACGCTGGGCAACCTGGTCGCCCTGCGGCAGACGAACATCAAGCGCCTGTTGGCCTACTCCTCCATCGCCCAGGCCGGCTACATCCTGATGGGCCTGGTCTGCATCCCGCAGGCGCAGTTCGGACTGCGCCCGTTGCAGGACTTCGCCTTCAACGGCATCAACGGCATCCTGATCTACCTTTTCGCCTACGTCTTCACCAACCTGGGCGCCTTCGCCGTGGTGATCGCCATCGAAAACCAGACCGGCAAGGTGGACGTCAAAGACTATGCCGGGCTGATCTACCGCTCGCCCTGGCTGGCGTCGCTGCTGCTGATTTTCCTGCTGTCGCTGACCGGCATCCCGCCGACGCTGGGCTTCTGGGGCAAGTATTTCGTCTTCGGCGCGGCCGTGCAGGTGCAGTTCTTCGCCCTGCTGATCGTCGCCCTGATCAACTCAGCCATCGCCGCGGGCTACTACCTGAACATCGTGCGCTACATGTTCCTGATGCCGGCCGAGGACGAGGAGCGCATCAAGATCGCACCCTCGCTGGGCATCGTGCTGGGCGTGACCTTCGTGGCCGTGCTGGGCCTGGGCATCCTGCCCGGCCAGCTCATCCAGTGGGCCAGCGAGTCGGCGCAGTTCCTGGTGCAGTTCTAGGACCTGTCAAGCCAGAGCCGGCCGTGGGTTGTCTGCGGTCAATTAAGCGGAGTCGAGACCTTTCGGCTCCGCTTTTCATTTGGACGCCGCCTACGTGGCGCAGGCTTGGTCGATCCCAGGATTCTCGCGAAAACTCCTTGACAGCTTGCAATGCCTGTGATATACTTTCTTACTGTAAGCAAGTTAGTTGCCAACCCGAGCGTATTGATGCATCATCCAGGATAGGAGATTCTGCCGTGGGCCACACCGGCGACGCCACGCTCCTTCGCAGAGTGAACCAATCCGCGGTTCTGGAGATATTGCGCGAGGAAGGACCACTGGCCCGTTCAGCAATCGCGCGCCGGCTTCAACTGAGTCCACCCACCATCACGCGGATCGTGGCTGGCCTGCTGGAAAGCGGCCTCGTCTTTGAGCGCGACGATGGCGCTTCAACCGGAGGCCGCCCGCCCACTCTGCTCGAATTCAACGCCCGGGCTAGCTCGATCATAGGGGTTTACATTGGCCAGCACATGTTCGGCGCCTTGGCCGACCTAAACGGACAGATCCTCGAACGTCGCTCCGTTGTGGCTGTACCCGGCGACGAGGGTGTACAGCGGCTGATCGGTTTAATCGAAAACCTTCGCTGCGAAGCTGCTTTGTTAGGCATTCCGGTGCGCGGGGCTTGCATCGGCGCCCCTTCGATCGTTGTCTTTCCAACTGGCGTTGTCGCCTGGTCTCCCACCCTCAGTTGGCGC
>JAAEKA010000322.1 GCA_014155705.1 Anaerolineae bacterium clx_CAG2
CTGTAACCAAACTGACGGCGCGTTACCATTGCAAGATGTCCGAGTTGGTCATCGCCTTGGGGGTGTGCGCGGATACTGTCGACTATAGCTCCGAGGCTCGCCCGCGCGGTGCGGCAGGGGCGTCCGTTCCGGCGCCCTCTGCGCTTTCAACTGATGATGAACTGCCCCCCTGGGAGCGGCCTGGCAGCGGCGATCTGTTCAAGCCCACCGACGACCTGCCTCTGTCCAGCGCTGCGCCCGAACCCGCGCCAGCGCCCGCAGCGCCTTCACGACCGGCCGCAGCGCCGGCTGGCGTCGGGACTGACGAGCAACTGATCCCCCACACCCGTCTGCGCAAGCTGATTGCTGAACACATGCTCGCCAGCCGGCGCACCTCGCCCCATGTGACCACGGTCATGGAGGCCGACATGAGCGCGGTGGTGGCGCACCGCGCGACGCACAAGGCTGAGGCTGTTACCAAAGGGGTGGCGTTGACCTTCACCCCCTATTTCGTCCAGGCCGTGGTGGCCGCGCTCAAGGACGTGCCGCGCGCCAATGCAATCTACCGCGAGGACGGCCTGCTGCTCAAGCGCCGCTGCCACATCGGCATGGCCACGGCCATCGACGACGGGCTGGTGGTGCCGGTGATCCGTGACGCGGACGAGCTCAGCCTGCTGGGGCTGGCGCGCACGGTCAACGACCTGGCCCAGCGCGCGCGCGCCGGCCAGCTCAAGCCGGACGAGATCCAGGGCTCGACCTTCACCATCACCAACCACGGCGTCAGCGGCAGCCGCTTCGCCCTGCCGATCATCAATCAGCCCAACGTGGGCATCCTGGGCATCGGCGCGATCCAGAAGCGGCCGGTGGTGATCAGCCGCGGCCACCCGGTGGAGCCCAGCGCCGAGGACTACCTGGCCATCCGCCCCATGGTCTACCTGAGCTTCACCTTCGACCACCGCGTGCTGGACGGCGCGGCCGGCGATGCGTTCGTGGGAACGGTGAAGCGGGTGTTGGAGGAGTGGAGGTAAGGGGAGGTCTGAAGCACGGATTAGACGGGTTACCGGATGACACGGATGATGGAGCGGCAGTGCGCCCTCCGACTCCGTGCAATCCTTTGATCCGTGGCCATCCGTGATGCAGACAGGAAGAAAGATACACTACCCGACCGGGCGCTAAATGGCACAGTGGGCTGAAAGATGGTATACTTTGTTGCCGATGCCACATGCGTTTCAGGGTATGGTGTAGTCACCAGCTTGTTGGATGTTGTGGCAGGCATTCAGCGATTGACGTCAATTACACAAGATAGTACGGCGTAGTGTCGAGCACACTCACAGAGAAATCTCCGAGGATTTTCATGAGCACACAATTCGACGTTCTCGTTATTGGCGGCGGGCCGGGCGGCTATGTGGCTGCCATCCGGGCCGCGCAGCTTGGTCTGAAGGTGGCCGTGGTGGAGCGCGAGGCGCTGGGCGGCGTCTGCCTGAACTGGGGCTGCATCCCCAGCAAGGCGCTGCTGCGCAACGCCGAGCTGCTCAATATCATCCACGAACAGAGCAAGGATTTCGGCTTTAGCTTCGACGGCTTCAGCGCGGACTTCGAGAAGGCCTACAAGCGCAGCCGGCAGGTCTCCCAGCGCCTGGTCAAGGGCGTGGGCTTCCTGATGAAGAAGAACAACATCGAGGTCATCACGGGCGCCGCCCGCCTCGCTTCGCCCACCAGCGTCCTGGTCGAGCCGGGCGGCCAGACGGTCGAGGCCAGACACATCATCCTGGCCACGGGCGCGCGCAACCGCACCTTCCCCGGCATGGAGACCGACGGCGAGCGCGTGCTGGGCTACCGCGAGGCCATCGTTCTGCAAGAGTCGCCCAAGAGTCTGGTGGTGATCGGTACTGGCGCGATCGGCGTCGAGTTTGCCTACGTGCATCGGGCCTACGGCGCGCAGGTGACCCTGGTTGAGATGCTGCCCCGCATCCTGCCGCTGGAGGACGAGGAGGTCAGCCAGGAGCTGGAGAAGCTGTACGCCAAGATGGGCTTCGACCTGCGCACCAACACCCGCGTCGAGCGCATCGAACGCACCGACGACGGCGTGCGCGTCCATGCCCAGAACGCAGCCGGCGAGGCGATCACGTTCGACGCCGAGAAGGCGCTGGTGGCCGTAGGTGTGCAGCCCAACGTCGAGGACCTGGGACTGGACGCGGCCGGCGTTAAGACGCGTAAGGGCGGCTTCGTCGAGGTTGACCGCTTCATGCGCACCAGCGTGCCCGGCATCTACGCCGTGGGCGACGTGACTGGCAAGCTGATGTTGGCCCACGTAGCCAGCGCCATGGGCATGGTTGCGGCCGAGCACATCGCCGGCCACGAGACGCAGGGCTTTGCCGACGACGACTACCTCTTTATGCCGCGTGCGGTCTACTGCCAGCCGCAGGTGGCCTCCATGGGCCTGAGCGAAAAGCAGGCCACCGAGCGCGGCTACGAGATCAGCGTCGGCCGCTTCCCCTTCATGCCCAACGGCAAGGCGCTGGGGCTGAACGAGAAGAACGGCTGGGTCAAGGTGGTTGCCGACAAGCGCTACGGCGAGATTCTGGGCGTCCACATGATCGGCCCTGAGGTCACCGAGTTGCTGCCGGAGTTCGTGCTGGCCCACAACAACGAGCTGACCGCCCACGAGATCGCCCGCAGCGTCCACGCGCATCCGACGCTGTCCGAGGTGCTGATGGAAGCGGCGCACGCGGTGGATGGGCAGGCGATTCATATCTGATAGGAGTCGCGCTGCACGGAGGAAGTCGATGAGCACAGTAGTGAAAGCGACCTACGACGGCCATTCGCTGTTTCTCGAGTCGCCGGTTGATCTGGAACCCAACGGCCAATACATCATCACCATAGAACCTTACCGCCAAAAGATCTCCGAAGGTAACGCTTGGGATGTGCTCGAGGCGGTTGCCGGAACGGTTGACGCACCCGAAGACTGGGCTATCAACTATTGAAGTCACCTCCTGAACATCTTCCGATTAAAATGACAGACAAATCGTTCGCTGATCACAAAAATGAAGGGCACATCTGGATCACGCTGGCGACGGGCGAGTATTACCCTGACATACTTGTGGACGCTTGTGAGCTCTACAAGCCTGTCTTGGTGATGTTTGGACAACTGCTCAAAACATCTGAGTCCTCAATCCGGTTGTTCATGCAGATAGCCGAAGTGCCAGACGGTTGGATGCGTGTTCAGCTTGCGCGCGTCTTCAGAAAATACGTCAGTCCTCGGTTGCCTGTGGAGATGTTGCGACGGAAGACCAAAGCGAAGGAGATTTGCGAACAGTTCGGTTCGAGGTTCCGCCCGATTCATCAGGTTCAGGCTGCTTACGCCACTCGCCCTATTCCTGATGAGGCTCTCTGCGCCCTCCTGTGGGAATACCGCAGTCGAGGAAAGGAGGGTTACGACCTTACTGAGCGATTCTTTTCTTTGTTCCGCGAGACCTTGCCGGGATTGACGATCACGGGTCCCGAACGAGCAGGGAGAGACATCCGCTTGACATCTGTCTTCAAGGGCTATCCTACACCAAATCGTCCTGTAGATTTCGTGATCTACGATGACGACAGAACGGTCTTGGCTATCGGGCTGGCCCGATATGACTCCGACCGAGGCGGGGCGCAAGAAGACGATAGGACAGGTGGATATCGGGACTGCGCTAACGAAATCCTAAGCTACGCGCAGCAACATAGGCTCAATGCCAAGGTCATCTTTGTTAACGATGGGCCAGGCCTTTTGCTTGGCTCGATGTGGGATGATTACGCAGCGCTTGAGTCAAGCTGGCCGGGGAAGATCCTGGTTCTCACACTTCGGATGGTTCCAGAGCGCTTGACACTTGATTGGCTTCTGTCCTAGAGGAGGAGGTAGAGGATGGCAACAGGTATTCCAAAGACTCAGTCAAGTCAAACCAACGGGCAGGTTGCCGGTGCAAGGCTGGTTGATGACGTCCAACTAGTCTACGAGGGAAAGCGCGCCGCGAGCGATATTGTTGCGACGCAGCCTGCCAAGTTGGTGCTTATGCGCCAACCCTCGTCAGCTAGCGCGCCCAAAAGGGAGACCGACAATCGGTTATACTACGGCGATAATCTCTCCGTGCTCGCAGCGCTTACGCAGGATGCCGAGGTGCGGGGGAAGGTTAGGTTGATCTACATCGACCCGCCCTACGCCACTCAAAGCGTTTTTCAGTCCCGATCGCAGGTCGATGCCTATAGCGATCTTCTGGTTGGCGCTCATTACATTGAGTTCGTCCGTGAAAGACTGATTTTGTTGCGAGAGTTGCTAGCCGAGGACGGCTCAATCTACGTGCATTTAGACGACAAGATGGCTTTTTACGTAAAGGTTGTAATGGATGAGGTCTTCGGACGAGGCAACTACCGAAACTGGATTACTCGTAAGAAATGCAATCCCAAGAACTACACTCGGAAGGCGTATGGCAACATCTCCGACTACATCCTCTTCTACACTAAGTCGGATAAATACGTTTGGAACCGGCCATTCGATGCGTGGACGCCTGAACGCTCCCGAAAAGAATACCAATATGTAGAAGAGGGAACCGGACGCCGCTATAAGAGAGTTCCAATTCATGCTCCCGGAGTGCGCAATGGTGAAACGGGCAAGACATGGCGAGGTATGAGTCCACCTCCGGGCAAGCATTGGCAATATTCTCCTCGCTTGCTTGATGAGATGGACGCGCGAGGAGAAATTTACTGGTCGCCTAACGGAAATCCTCGACGCAAAATCTATCTGGACGAGAGCAACGGCGTGCCGGTTCAGGACATTTGGCTGGAGTTTCGCGATGCCCACAACCAGAACATTGCTGTCACTGGTTATCCCACCGAGAAGAATCCTGATCTACTCGCGCGCATAATTCAGGCATCCTCTAATCCTGGCGACCTGGTTCTGGATTGTTTTGCTGGTTCAGGGACTACCTTGGCCGTTGCATCACGACTAAACAGACGCTGGATAGGGGTTGACAACAGCATTGAAGCAATCTCGGCTATTCTGCGGCGTTTTTCGCACGGCACAGAGCGAATGGGTGACTTTGTCAGCCAACGCCTGCTCAGGGATGCAGGTGAGGACATTGGAACGCTTCCGTTGTTCGCTTGGTCTGATGGATCGAAATCAACAGCGGCGCGAACAGGATCGGCCGATGAGAAAGCTGATTTTTGGCTTCATTCGGTCCAGTCGGGTGTTAATGAAATCGAGAATCTTCTCAGTACCTTGCCGCATAGCGATTGAACGCGTAACCTAGTTTGGACACTCTTGGAGTTTTCATGGACAGTACGTTAAGCAATATCGACTTGAAACCCTTCCGCCCCGGCCGCGAGCCGGCGGACCAACTGACGCGCGGCCGGCGGCCTGACTGGCTGCGGGTGCGCATGCCGGACAGCCCTGGCTACCGCGAGATCAAGGGCCTGGTGCGCGGGCACAGCCTGCACACAGTCTGTGAGGAGGCCATGTGCCCCAACATCGGCGAATGCTGGGGCCGCGGCACGGCCACCTTCCTGCTGATGGGCGACACCTGTACCCGCTCCTGCGGCTTCTGCAAGATCAAGACCGGCCGGCCGCCCATCTTGGACGAGGACGAGCCGCGCCGCGTGGCTGAGACCATCGCCATGATGGGCCTGCGCCACGCCGTGCTGACCAGCGTCAACCGCGACGAGCAGCCCGACGGCGGCGCCCACATCTTCGCCGAGGTCATCCGCCAGATCCGTCTCCTTCAGCCCGGCTGCTCGATCGAGGTGCTGATCCCCGATTTCATGGGCAACTGGGACGCGCTCAAGCTGGTAATGGACGAACGGCCGGAGATCCTCAACCACAACACTGAGACCGTGCCGCGGCTCTACAAACGGGTGCGGCCGCAGGCAAAATACCCCCGCTCGCTGGAACTGCTGCGCCAGGCCAAAGAGATGGTCTCGGACGGCCTCACCAAGACCGGTATCATGGTTGGCCTGGGTGAAAGCATGGAGGAGGTGTTGCAGGTGATGGACGACCTGCGCGCCGTGGATGTGGACATCATGACTATCGGCCAGTACCTGCAACCCAGCCGCTTCCACCTGCCCATCGAGCGTTACTGGACGCCCGAAGAGTTCGCCACTCTGCATCAAGAAGGCATGGCGCGCGGCTTCAGATGGGTCGAGTCGGGCCCGCTGGTTCGCTCCTCCTATCACGCCGACGGCCAGGCCGACCAGTTGGTGCTCAAGCCTGCCGTCTCTGCTCCGGCGTAACACAGGTAAGATGTGTGAGGTTGGGCGCATCAAAGTTCTACCGGATGATGAAACCAATCGACTGTTGTATGCATCAAAGATGCGTTACAGACAACGAAAACAATGAGAGATAAGGAGCTAGATCATGGCAAATCCCTTTAAGAATATTTTCGGCGGCAAAGAGGCTGAAGCTGCAACCCCTGGCGGCAACGGCGCGCCCAAGGTCGAGCCGATTCACGTCACCGACGCTGACTTCGAAGAACTGATCCTCAAGTCCGACAAGCCGGCCATCGTGGATCTGTGGGCCGAGTGGTGCGGGCCGTGTCACATGATCGCCCCGTCGGTGACGCAGTTGGCTACAGCCTACGAAGGCCGGGCGGTCATTGCCAAGCTGAACGTGGACGAGAATCCCAACGTGCCCGGCCGTTACGGCATCATGGGCATCCCTACCCTGCTCTACTTCAAGGACGGCAAGGAAGTTGATCGCCAGGTGGGCGTCGCCGGCTATCCGGGCCTGGCCAACAAGCTGGAGAAGCTGCTGAGCTAAGCCAGACGGCCAGGTAGGGCAAATCGATCAGATCGAAATAGAAGCGGAACGCACTGCGTTCCGCTTTTTTTCTATCCAAAATATGCGCTGCATCATGTTCAGAAACAGAAAAACCGTGTACAATGGCCGTAACTGCGAAAACATTCAGGCGCCGAAGCTCGGCCAACGCCCGGCGCCTACGCAGCAGCAACGATGCTGCCCAGCCTGGACTCAACGAAGGAGACCAAAAAATGCCCAAGTTCGACTACAAGACCCCCGTTCCCAGCGATATCGACATCGCCCAGGCAGCCACCCTGCGCCCGATCCTGGAGATCGCGGCCCAGGTGGGGCTGAACGAGGACGATCTGGACCTGTACGGCAAGTACAAGGCCAAGGTCCACCTGGATGTGCTGGAAAAGTTCAAGGACCGGCCGCAGGGCAAGTACATCGACGTGACTGCCATCACCCCCACGCCGCTGGGCGAGGGCAAGACGACCACTACTGTCGGCGTCAGCCAGGCTCTGGGCGCGCACCTGGGCAAGAACGTCTTCACCTGCATCCGCCAACCTTCGCAAGGCCCCACCTTCAGCATCAAAGGCGGCGCGGCCGGCGGCGGCTACAGCCAGGCAGTGCCGATGGAGGACTTCAACCTGCACCTGACCGGCGACATCCACGCGGTCACGGCGGCCACGAACCTGCTGGCTGCGGCCATCGACGCCCGTCTGCTGCACGAGCGCAACTACGGCGCCCGCTTCAAGGAAGTCACCGGCCTTGACCCGCTCAACATCGACCCCTACACCATCACCTGGAAGCGGGTAGTGGACGCCAACGATCGCTCGCTGCGCAGCATCGTGGTGGGTCTCGGCGTCAAGGACGACGGCGTGCCGCGCCAAACCGGCTACGACATCGCCGTGGCCAGCGAGGTGATGGCGATTTTGGCCCTGGCCACCAGCCTGAAGGACATGCGTCAACGGCTGGGGCGCATCGTCATCGGCCAGAACTACGCCAAACAGCCGGTGACGGCTGAGCAGCTCGGCGTGGCCGGCGCCATGGCGGTCCTGATGAAGGACGCCATCATGCCTACTCTGATGCAGACGCTGGAGGGCACGCCAGCCCTGGTTCACGCCGGCCCCTTCGCCAACATCGCCCACGGCAACAGCAGCATCATCGCCGACCAGATCGCGCTCAAGCTGGCCGACTACGTGGTCACCGAGTCCGGCTTCGGCGCGGACATCGGCATGGAGAAATTCTTCGGCATCAAGTGCCGCTATTCGGGGCTGATCCCCAACGTGGTGGTGCTGGTGGCGACAATCCGCGCGCTGAAAATGCATGGCGGCGGACCCAAGGTGACGGCCGGCCGCGATCTGGACCGGGCCTACACCGAGGAAAACCTGCCCCTGCTGGAAAAGGGCTTTGCCAACCTGGGCAAGCACATCGAGATCGCCCGCCAGTACGGCGTGCCGGTCGTGGTGGCCATCAACCAGTTCAAGTACGACACCCCGGCTGAGATCGAGATGGTGCAGCGGATGGCGGCGGAGACCGGCGCCTACGCTGCCGTGCCTACCAATCACTGGGCCAAAGGCGGCGAGGGCGCAATTGCCCTGGCCGAAGCCGTGGTTAGCGCCTGCGAGCAGCCCAGCAACTTCCAGTTCCTTTATCCATTGGACATCTCGATCAAAGAGAAGATCGAAATCATCGCCCGGAAGGTTTACGGCGCAGACGGCGTGGACTACACCCCTGAGGCCAGCGCGCAGATTGCGGGCTACGAGAAAGCCGGCTTCGGCGGCTTGCCCATCTGCATGGCCAAGACCCACTTGAGTCTGAGCCATGACCCGGCGCTGAAGGGGGTGCCCACCGGCTTCACTCTGCCCATCCGCGAGGTGCGGGCCAGCGTGGGCGCGGGCTTCATCTATCCCCTGTGTGGTGAGATGCGCACCATGCCCGGCCTGCCCAGCAAGCCGGTGTTCATGAAGGTGGATCTCGACGAGAATGGCAAGGTGGTGGGGCTGTTTTAATGGCCACGGGTGGATGGTGAATGGCTAACAGCTAACAGGTAATGGCCGGAGCGCGCATGCGCCGGGCCGGCTGACGGGAAGATGACAGAGGCTGTTCTCTTGGCGAGGCAGCCTCTGTTGCTTGGATGAAGGACCTGCCGGAAAACTGATCAACGGAACGTCTTGGCGGGTCCATGGGAATGCCCAACCGTTGTCTGCTACGTGACTGTGGAATGGTTGGGCGCTGCTTTGGCGCCTGGCCATCATCTGTGGTAGAATCGCCAGACTGTGACCGACCTGTGTCATGACAGTCTTTCAGTGTCAGCGCTGCTGAACTCATCCGATCAAGAAAAACTGCCATCTGGCAGCCAGATTTCGATAACCCCCCGAGAGGAAAACTATCATGAGTGATGTACCTGTTCAATTGATCATCGCGGCGTTCAACACGCCCAACGGCGCCGAGGACGTGCTCGACCAACTGAAGATGGCCAAGAAGGAAAAGCTGATTGGCATCCAGGCCGCCAGGGTGCTGATCAAGGATGAGAAGGGCAAGATCCACACCAAGGACGTCGGCCTGACCCCCGGCAAAGGCGCAGTGGCCGGGGGCATCATGGGCGCAGTGCTGGGTATCGTCACCGGCGGCGTGGGGCTGGCCGTGGGCGCGGCAGGCGCGCTGGTCGGTGGGCTGATCGGCAAGTCCAAGAAGGAAGGACGCTTCGACTCCTACCGCATCGAACAGATCGCCGACTCGCTGACCCCCAACAGCTCGGCCATCATCGCTATTATCGAACACAACTGGGTGGCCGAGCTGGAGGCCGAGTTGGAACAGGCTGGCGGCGACGTGATGACGGCCACTATCGCCGCGGACATCGCCGCGCAGTTGGCCGAGGGCCGCAACGTCGCCTACTCAGCCACAGCCACCGAGGATAGCCTGACCACCAGCCGCGTCGCCGCTGGCGTAGACGAGATCCAGGTCAGCTCCACCACCTTCACAGAGGATGCGGTCGAGCACATGGAGGCCGTAGCCAACGAGGCAGGGATCAGCGCCATGCGCAGCATTGAGACGGCCGAGGGCATCGCCGGCGAGGCGCTGGCCGTGACCGAGGAAGGCGCTGTGTATGTGGCGGGCGTAGCAACGGATGCCGGCGCCGAAGTGGTTGCCTTCGTCGCCGAGGCCGAGGAAGAGGCGCCGGCCCTGGAGGCAGGCGAGACTGAGGAGCCCAAAGAGGCCTAGTGTCTCACCAGATATTCTCTGTGACGCTGCACGTCCCACGAGAACTGGCAGCAGCAGAGGAGTCTCGCACGCATAGAAACGCCGCATCCGGACGAGGGTGCGGCGTTTGTTGTTACACAGCGCCTGTGATGTAGCGCAGCAACGGTTAACGGAAAACTTCTTGACACCGGGTTGTGGCTGTGGTACAACGACCTGCGCGCTGGCGAGGATGAGGCACGTGCACCGCAGGTGCATGGGCAGGTGTTGCCTCGTCGAGCCTCGCAACGACTTTATGCACGAGCTACCCGTCACCCAGGCCATCCTTGACACCGCCCTGAGCGCTGCGCAGCAGGCGGGCGCAGCGCGCATCGTCGCGATCGACCTGGTGATTGGCGAACTGAGCGGTCTCGTGGACGACTCGGTGCAGTTTTACTTCGACATCCTCAGCCAGGGCACCTTGGCCCAGGGCGCTGCGCTGCGTTTCCAGCGCCAGCCAGCCCGCGCCCGCTGCCTGACCTGCGGCCACAGCTACGATGCGGCGCCGCCGCTGGCGCCCTTCTGCCCTGCCTGCGGCAGCGTGCATCTTCAAGTCACCGGCGGCCGCCAATTTCAACTGGAGAGTATCGAAATCGATGACCACCCTACCGGTAGTGCAGAAGATTCTGAGCGCTAACGACGCTATCGCTGCGGAGAACCGGGCCGCGCTGGACGCGGCCGGCGCGCTGGGGGTCAACGTCATGGCTTCGCCTGGCGCGGGCAAGACCAGCTTGATCCTGGCCACGACGCAGCGGCTGCCGGCTGGGTTGCGCCTGGCCGTGATCGAGGGCGATGTGGCCGGCAGCATCGACGCCGACACGATGGCTGCAGCCGGCATCCCTGTCGTCCAGATCAACACCGGCGGCGGCTGCCACCTGGACGCGCCCATGGTGCGCTCGGCCCTGCCGCACTTGCTGCCGGCCGGCGTGGACCTGCTGCTGATCGAAAACGTGGGCAACCTGATCTGTACGGCCGAGTTCGCGCTCGGCGCGCACGTCAACCTGGTAGTGGGCAGCACGCCCGAGGGCCACGACAAGCCCTATAAATACCCTGGCATGTTCGCCGCGGCCGATGTGGTCGTGCTCAACAAAGCCGACGTGGCCGCGGTGTTCGACTTCGATCTGGATGCCTTTCAGCGCGGCGTGCGCATGGTCAACCCGCAGGCGCCGATTTTTGTGCTTTCCTGCCGGACGGGCGAAGGGTTGGAGGCGTGGGTGGACTGGCTGGTCGCCGCATGTCATGCTGAGGGCCGCCGAAGCATCCCGGTATGACCACGCCGGGACCCTTCGCTGAGCCTCAGGGTGACACAGCTCGCATGGGGTGTCATGCTGAGGGCCGCCGAAGCATCCCGGTATGACCACGCCGGGACCCTTCGCCGAGCCTCAGGGTGACACAGCTCGCATGAGGTGTCATGCTGAGGGCCGCCGAAGCATCCCGTTTCGCAAAGTGACTATGGACAATCAACCTTATGAGGCGCCAGCGCCACGCCGCCTGCGCGTCGAGATTCACGGCGCAGTGCAGGGCGTGGGCTTTCGTCCCTTCGTCTACCGGCTGGCCATGGAGTTGGGGCTGGCCGGTTGGGTGATCAACGACACGGCCGGGGTATATATCGAAGTGGAGGGAGACGGGCCGCTGCTCGCCGAATTCCTGTGCCGCCTGCCGGCCGAATGCCCCCCCGCGCGCGCTGATCCAGTCGCTGGATTCGATCTGGCTGGAACCCGCCGGCTATGAGCGCTTTGAGATCCGTCACAGCGACGGCCAGGGCAGCAAGACCGTGCTGGTGCTGCCTGACATCGCTACCTGCGCCGACTGCCTGGCCGAGGTGTTCGACCCCACCGATCGCCGTTACGGCTACCCTTTCACCAACTGCACCAACTGCGGCCCCCGTTTCAGCATCATCCAGGCGCTGCCCTACGACCGGCCCAACACGACCATGCAGCGTTTCGTCCTGTGCCCGGTCTGCCAGGCCGAGTACGACAGCCCGCGAGACCGCCGCTTCCACGCTCAGCCCAACGCGTGCCCCATCTGTGGGCCGCGGTTATCGGTGATCGATGACCAGTCAACCGATTACGGCTCACCGGTCACCCATCACCTCCATGTAGCTGCTGACGCGCTGGCCAGGGGCGAGATCGTGGCTGTCAAGGGGCTGGGTGGCTTTCATCTGATGGTGGATGCGGGCAATGCGCAGGCTGTTCAGCGCCTGCGTCTGCGCAAGCAGCGCTACGAGAAGCCGCTGGCGCTGATGGTGCGCGATCTGGCGGCGGCGCAGCGGCTGGTGGAGCTGGACGAGCAGGCCGAGGCGCTGCTGGCCGCGGCCGAAGCGCCCATTGTGCTGCTGCCGCGGCGGATGGATGCCCCGGTGGCCCCCAATGTGGCGCCGGGCAACCCCACGTTGGGGGTGATGCTGGCCTACACGCCGTTGCACCATCTGCTGTTGGATGCGGTAGTGGCTCGGTCGGAGACCGGCCACAGCAAGGAAAATGACGGCCACAGCATGGAAAAAGGCGGCTACAGCATTACGGCGTTGGTGGCCACCAGCGGCAATCTGAGCGACGAGCCGATCTGCATCGACGAGCAGGAGGCGGTGCAGCGCTTGGGACAGATCGCGGACCTGTTCCTGGTCCATGACCGGCCCATCGAGCGCCATGTGGACGACAGCGTGGCCTGGATCGCGGCGGGCGAGACGCGCCTGCTGCGCCTAGCCAGGGGCTACGCGCCGCTGCCGG
>JAAEKA010000323.1 GCA_014155705.1 Anaerolineae bacterium clx_CAG2
GCATCACCTCCTTCAGCAAAGCAGGCTGACAGCTACCATCCTGACGCCCTGCGGCTGCTCACCTGGCCGGCCAGTCGACGGTCCAGGTCTCGAAGCGGTTGCCGCTCAGGGTGTAGAAGGTGCGCTGCACGGTGGGTTTGGTTAAGTATGCAACAGCGTAATAGTAGACCGGCGCATAGGCGGCGGCGGTGTCGCTGAGGATGCGCTCGGCCTCACGGTATAGCGCCTGACGCTCGGCGGGGTCAGCGCCCGACTGCGCGGCTGCAGTCAACTGGTTGAAGCTGCGGCCATCAGGCGTCAGCAAGGCGTTGGCGCCGTCTGACCAGCGCAACGGGTCGGCGCCCTGGTCGGTGTTGAACTCCTGGTGCAGCCAGCCGTGCTGGTCCGCCAGGTCGCCGCAGAAGCCCAACCGCCAGGCATGAGGCATTTGCTCCTGTGGCGTATCTCCGTTCAGCCGACTCCAATACTCCGGCCATGGCAGGCTCTCGACTGCCACCTCGATGCCCAACCCGTCCCGCCACATACGGGCGATGGCCTGGGCCGTCTGAGCGGGGCCGTCAGCGGCGTTGTGCAGCAGAGTCAGCGCAGACAGGCCCTGGCCGTCGGGGTAGCCCGCCTCGGCCAGCCAGACCTGAGCCTGGGCCAGCGCCCTGGCGTAGCCCCAGCCGCCCTGCGCATCGGGCAACGCCCACGGCGCAATAGTCGGGTCGCCGGCTGCGCTGCCAAAGACCATAGCTGGCGCAAAAGTGTTGGCTACAATCTCGCCGCCGCGAGTTACGCTGTGAACCAAGGCTTCGCGATCGATGGCGGCGGAGAGAGCTCGGCGCACCAATGGATCGTTCACCGGCGGCTGGCTGTTGTTGAAGCCAACAGACTCGCTACACGATGTCGCCGTTATTGATAGCTCCTGGCTGAGCAACGGATTGACCTGAATCTGTTCCAGATCGGCCGGCGACACGATAACGCTGTCCAGATCGCCGGCTTCATACAAAGCCAGCGCAGTCTGGCCGTCGGGCAGCATAGCCAACTCAATGCGTTCAACGTTGCCCGCAGCCGCCTGCCAACCGGGCCACAGGAGGTTGCGCTCCAATGCTATGTTGTCGCCATGGAACCAGCCGGCCAGGAGGTAGGGACCGTTGCTGACGATGTTGCCCGGCTCGGTCCAGCGCTGACCATGCTGCTCCACGGTGGCTCGATGCAGAGGCCGGTTGAGCGCCAGGCCAGCGACAGCAGGGAAGTGGCCGGAAGGTTCAGTCAGGGTGAACTCCACCGTGGACTCGTCCAGCGCCTCAACGCCCACGGACTGCGTCAGCGCAGCGAACTGCTCGGCGCTGCTGGCCGGATCCGCCGCGTGCAGCGCCTGGCAGCCGGCGATGACATAGTTCAAGACTACCTGGTCGGCGCCGGTGCGGGGATCGCAGGCTCGCCGCACCGCATAGACCACATCCTCGGCCGTCACGGGTCCGATAGGCATCACGCCGCTACTGGGCCGATAACTGACCCAGGTCACATCGTCGCGCAATGTAAAAGTCCAACGCAGTCCGTCGTCAGAGACGGTCCAGGCGGTAGCCAGTCTGGGCTCCACGTTGCCCTGCGGGTCAAGACTGGTCAGGCCCAGAAACAGGCTTTCCACCACGTCCAGCCCGGCGTTGTCGCTGACCAGGGCGGGATCGATGGAGATCGGCTCGCCGCCCAGGTTGAGCTGTAACGTCACCGGCGCGCGGCTCAGATCAGGAGTCGGCGTGACCTCGACGATGCGTTCGACGACCACCGTCTCGCGCACCACCACGGTCTGCGGCGCCAGGGCAGTTTCCTGCACGACCTTCTCGGCCTCGCGCGATCGGGAACAGGCGTTCACCAGCAGCACCGCCGCAATCAGCAGGCCCAACCAGGCGGCTCGTTTGGAAAAGTTCATGAACAGACCATGTGCTGTGGCCGGTCTTTGCTCAGCACCTCCGGTGGTCCGCAGGAGTGGTCCTGACCGTGCCACCGACGCGGCACGGTCAGGAGACCGGCCACAGCAGGGCGTGTTAACAGCAGGAGGTGTCAGTCGTACAGATAACAGGCCACGAAATGCCCACTGCCGTGATCCTTGAACTCCGGATCCCGCTCGCGGCAGATGTCCATCACCCGCGGACAGCGCGTGCTGAAGTTGCAGCCCTGGGGTGGGTTGGCCGGGCTGGGCACATCTCCTTCCAAAATGACGCGCCGGCGCTGTTCCTCGATCACAGGGTCGGGAATCGGGACGGCCGACAGCAGCGCCACCGTATAAGGGTGCATCGGGTTGGCGTACAGCTCGTTGCGATCGGTCAACTCCACAATCTTGCCCAGATACATGACGGCGATGCGGTCGGAGATGTGGCGCACCACCGACAGGTCATGAGCGATGAACAGGTAGGTCAGTCCGAACTCGGACTGCAAGTCCTCCAGCAGGTTGATCACCTGGGCCTGAATCGATACATCCAACGCGGAGATCGGCTCGTCCAGCACGATGAACTCAGGATTGACCGCCAGAGCACGCGCGACGCCGATACGCTGGCGTTGGCCGCCAGAAAACTCGTGGGGGTAGCGATTTACAAAGTAGGGGTTGAGTCCGACGATGCGCAGCAGTTCCTGCACCCGCTCGCGGTTCTCCTTCTTGTTGCCGATGCCATGCACCTCCAGCGGCTCGCCCACGATGGCGCCAACAGTCATGCGCGGGTTGAGCGACGCATAGGGGTCCTGAAAGATCATCTGCATGCGGCGGCGTTGTTTGCGCAGCGCGTCGCCTTTCATGGTAGTCAGTTCTTCATCGCCAAAGAAGATGTGCCCGGCCGTAGGCCGATAGAGCTGCAAGATGGCTCGACCGGTGGTAGACTTGCCGCAGCCCGACTCGCCCACCAACCCCAGCGTCTCGCCCCGCACAACCTGGAAGTTCACATCGTCTACGGCCTTGATGTGCCCCACCGTGCGCTGGAAAAGACCTGATGTGATGGGGAACCACATCTTGAGACCCTCAACGCGTACCAATACATCTTGCTGGTTGGTCATAGTCGTTGTCTCGCTCATGCGACCACCCCATTGACATCTACCCAACAAGCCACCCTGTGATGGGGGCCTATGGTTTCCAGAGGAGGATTTTCCCGCTGGCAGCGTTCGATGCGGTAGGCGCAGCGGGCATAGAAGGGGCAGCCAGGCGGCAGATCGATCAGGTCAGGGGGCAAACCCTCGATGGAGCGCAGCCGTGTTGGCCGCTCCTCATCCAGGCGAGGCAGTGAGCCCAACAGGCCCAGCGTGTAGGGGTGGCGGGGGTTGCTGTACAGCTCTTTCACTGCCGACTCTTCCACGATGAAGCCAGCGTACATCACGATCATCCGGTCGGCCAGGCCGGCCACCACACCCAGGTCGTGGGTGATCCAGATGATGGCCATGCCAATCTCGTCGCGCAGCTTCTTGACCAACTCGACGATTTGGGCCTGAATTGTCACGTCCAGCGCCGTTGTGGGCTCGTCGGCGATCAGCAACTGTGGATTGCAGGAGAGCCCCATGGCGATCATCACGCGCTGGCGCATGCCGCCGGAGAACTGATGCGGGTAGTCATCCAGCCGTCCCTCGGCTCCCGGGATGCCCACCAACGCCAGCAACTCGGCGCTGCGTGCACGCGCCTGCTGCTTGTCCATGCCCAGATGTAGCTCCAGCGCCTCGGTGATCTGGCGGCCGATCGTCAGGAGCGGATTGAGGGATGTCATGGGGTCCTGGAAAATCATGGCGATGCGATTGCCGCGCACCTGGCGGATCTCGTCGTCGTCCAACTTGAGCAGATCGCGTCCCTCGAACCATACCTCGCCAGCCACCACGCGGCCGGGAGGCATAGGTATGAGACGAATCAGGGACATCACCCCGACACTCTTACCGCAGCCGCTCTCCCCGACGATCCCCAGGGTCTCACCTTCGTCGAGGGTGTAGGAGATGCCGTTGACGGCGTTGACCACGCCGTCCTGCGTGAAGAACTGCGTATGCAGCCCTTTCACCTCCAGCAGTGTTCCCATGCAGGCCTCCTGCTAGCTTGCCCATCTCATGGGGAGACGGGTGCAGTATGATAACGTCACGGAACCGGCGACTCGGGCCATGTCCGATTGCAGATGTGATGAAACGATCTGAACAAATGCAAGTGCGGCAAGAAAAGATTAACAGGCACTACGCGTAATCTGGCTAACCTGTGGGAAGACTCGGTGCAGCCAACGGACCTGGCTGTCGTCAATGAATGGGACTGGGGAGGAGTGCCAACGCGCTGCCGGTCAGCCTTTCTAGCAAATGAGTAGCCATATCGAACAGGGCATCATACTATCACACGCACAAGTTGTTGTCAAACCAAGTGTGAGTGAGGTTCCAATTGGTCTATGTAGCGCAACATGGCCAGGTATTGGCGTCCCACCAACTCGCGACGGTAGCTGGCCTCGGCTATTTCCCGGCCAATGGCGCCCATGGCGGCGGCGGCAGTTGGGTCGAGTAGCACGCGCTGCACCCGTTCGGCCAGGGCAGCGGCGTCGCCGGGCGGGGTCACATAGCCGCTCTTACCGTCGGCCACGATCTCGGCCACGCCGCCTACATCGGTGGCCACCACCGGCCGGCGCGCAGCCATAGCCTCCATCAGCACAGCCGGCGAGGTCTCCTGACGGCTGCTGAGCACGGTCACCGCTGCGGCCGCATAGGCATGGGCCAGTTGGGGCTGGTCCAGCGAGCCCAGGAATTGCACGTTGGCCGCCAGGTCCAGCTCATCGATCACCTGCTGCACGAGCGCGCCGAACGGCCCGGACAGCGGTCGTCCCGCTATACGCAACACCACGCCGGGTACCCGCTGTCGCACCAGGGCCAATGCCTGCAGCATCAGCAGCGGGTCCTTGCGTTCGTTCATGCCGCCCACCAGCAGCAGTGTATGCGGGTCGGGCAAGCGTTCGACCACCTGGAAGAACACCTCACCGATGGGCACGTTGATGCGGTAGAACCGGGCACGCGTGCGCTCCTGATATTGACGCAGGGCGTAATTGTTGATGGCTACGATGTGCCGCGCCTCTCGCACCATCAACCAATCCTGGCCAACGGTCAGGGCCAGATCGAGCCGGTTACGCCAGCGCTGGAAGGCGCGGAATTCCTGGCGGGGGATGCCGTGGATGGTGACAGCCGCCGGGAAGCCGCTGCGTACGGCCGCCAGTCCATACTCGGACTCGTGCGCGCTGATGGCGTCGGGGTGGATCATCTTCACGGCCTGGATCAAGGCGGGCACCGCGGCGGCACGGCGCAGCGGCTGCGAACGCCGGCGCGGCAACAGCACCGTATGCACCACCAGCGGCGGCTGGCCGGTTACGACCGTGCGCGCCTCGCTGCCCGCCGACGAGGCAACATAGCGCACGACATACACCTGGGCGCCGGCTGCAACCAATCCGGCTGCCAGATTGCGGCCAACAGCCCACACGCCGCCGGCCGGGGCGGTCTCGTCGTCAGGGTAATGGGAGAGGAGGGCGATACGCATGAGGAAATTGGTGGATTGGTGGATTGGCCCACACTTTACCGCTCTGGCCGGTCTCCTGACCGAGCCAACCGCCGGGCGATGATCTCTTCGTACACGGCCGCTGTCTGCTGAGCGACGACACTGGAGCGAAAGCGCTTTTCGGCCTCGCAGCGCGCAACCTGACCGAGGCGCTGGCGCAGCACATCGTCCTGCACTGCTTGCCGCAGCGCCTCGGCCAGGCCGGCGCTGTCGTCGGGCCGCACCAGCAGCCCGGCCTGGCCGCCGGCCAGTAAGTGGGGCACGCCGCCCACATCGCTGGCCACGACGACTTTGCCTGCTGCCATGGCCTGCTCAATGGCCACCGGCGCGGTCTCCTGCCACGAAGGCAGCGCCAGGCAGGCGCAGCGACTGTACTCAGCCTGCATGGCCGACTCGTCCAGCCAGCCCAGGAAGGACACCACCTCGCCTAGCCCCTGTTCTGCCACGAATTGGCGGCACTGGGCGGCGTACTCCGGCTCGGAATGCTCATCGCCAGCCAGCCGCAGCCGGGCCTGCGGCGCAATGCGCCGCAGATCGCCAAAGGCTTGCAGCAGACCCAGGATGTTCTTGCGACGAATAATGCGCCCGGCGCACAGGATCACGCCCGGCTGTGCAGCGTCGGGCAGGTTAAAATAAGCGTCAGCCACCGGGTTCTCCACCAGATGCATGTGGGCCTGGGTCATGGCGCGGTAAAAGGTTGCCACGTAAGGGCTGATGGCGATCACGTCGGCTGCGCGGGCCAGGCTGCGACGCTCGTACCACTCCTCGTACTGCCAACTCAGGCTCTCGCGCCAGGTCAGGCCATAGCGGCGAAAGACCTGCGCCTCCTGACGGATGATACCGTGAACGGTGATCACGGCCGGCGCGCCGCTGCTGAGGGCGGCATCCGCATAGGTGCCTGCGCTGTGCGCGTGGGCCACGTCAGGCGCTACGCGTCGGACAGCCTGAGCCAGGGCGCGCGCGTTGGCCCGCACCAGGGTCCAGCGTGGCACATGACGCAGGCGCAGCGTATGTACGGTGACCCCGGCGCGTTGCTGTATGTTGTCCTGGCCGGCGCGGCTGCTGGTGGTGAAGATGTGTACTTCCAGGCCCGGCAGCCGGCGCAGCCCGTCAGCCAACTGCACCACCACGGCCTCAGGCCCGCCGCTGATGCGGTTGTCTTGCAGAGAATAAGCGCCCAAAATCGCAACGCGCACGCTATACCTCGATCAACTGTGAGGACATTGGACCCATGGCGCTAGTGTGGAGAAATCAAGCGCCCGCGTCCATGGCTGAGCGCCGATCGGCCAGCACGCGTTCATAGAACGTCTGAACAGCCCGGACGTGGTCGTCCACCTGATAGCGCCGAACGACCGTGCGCCGCGCGGCCACACCCAGTCGCTGGCGTTCGTCCGGGTCAGCCAACAGGTGTAACACGGCCCCGGCCAGCGCGTCCGGGTCGCCGGCCGGCGTCAACAGGCCGTCCACGGCGTGGGTGATGATCTCGGCGGCCCCGCCCAGCGCGCTGGCCACCACTGGCCGGCCGGCAGCCATGCCTTCGATGATTACCCGGCCAAAGGGCTCCGGCTTGACCGAGCAATGGATCACCACATCGGCCGCTGCCAGCACCTGGGGGATGTCACTGCGGAAGCCGGCCATGTGCAGATGCTGCGTCAGCCCCAGCCCCGCGGCCTGCGCAGCGACGCGATCTGCGTAGCCCGGGCCATCGGCTTCCTCGGCCAGACCGACGATGACGCCATGCACGGCAGGGAACTTCTCACGCACACGAGCCAGCGCCTCGACGAAGATGTGCTGGCCCTTCCAGGGGGAAATGCGACCGGCCATCAGCAGCAGCGGACCATCGGCAGGCGCCCCCAGTGCAGCGCGCACAGCCGCGCGATCCACCGGCCCGACGAAGTCAGCCAGATCGACAGCGTTGGGGACGATGGCATAGTGGCGCAGCGGCGGCATGACGGCCAGATGGGCTTCGGCGATAGCCTGCGAGATAAAAATCATGCCATTAACGCCCGGCAGCAGCCAGCGGTTGTCGGCTGGCGTCGCCGTGTCAAAAGAGCGGCAATGACAGATCGCTGGCAGGCCGGCGCTGCGGCTGGCGATGAGTCCTGGCCGATTGAGGGGTAAGACATCGTTGAGATGGACCAGATGCGGTCGAAACGCGCGCATAATGCGCAGCAGGGCCAGCGCCACCGGAGCATCGTCGCGAGCCAGACGGCGCACGCCGCCGGCCGTGTGCCACAGCATTGCACGCCCGGGGCTGCTGCGCATGGTATCGGCCAACTTGCCGGCCTTCAGGCGCTCGGTCGGAGAGCCGGAGCCGGACGGCGGGCGTTCCCAGCGCGGCGTGTGGATCCGCGCCACCGGAATGTCTGCTTCCTCGAAGCGCCCGAACGGGTTGACGGCCGCCAGCGCCACCAGCGGCTGCACCTGGCGCCGATCCAGATGGCTGACCAGGTGCAGCAGACTGATGTTGGAGCCGCCAGGGCTGGGGCACAAGTCCACATAGAAGACGCGTATCACCGCAAGGTGTCCTGCCAGTCAGTAAGATAGGGTGAGTGACTTGCGGCGGTCATGAACCGCCGCAAGCAGGAATGGTCTTTGCTGCTCCTGGCGCTTGCATGGACCACCGGCGCCGGCTAGGGCAGAGACGTCTGCCATAAGCCGACTATGGCCGTCATGTCATTGAGGTCGATGCGGCCATCGCGCACCAGATCGAGGCGCGGGTTGTAGCCGACCGACCAGGCGACGCTGTTCCAGGCGGCAGCCACTCGCTGTACGTCAACGATATCGATCACGCCGTCGCAGTTGGCATCACCGCGGGCGCATGCCTCCGGCGCAATCAATGCCAGGGCCGGATCGCCGGTCAAGCCGTGGCCGACCGCAGCACGTTCATTTTCCGGGTAAGGCAGCCCGGCGAAGGTAGTCGTGCGCGCCACGGTTGCTGCTGCGCCGGTTTCGGTAATGCCTTGATGCATCAGCGCCTCCATGAAGTTCGACAGCAGTTCAGTTTGGGGCGGCAGCGTGTCAAAAGTGACACCGGTGAAACCGCCGATGGTGCCGCGGCCGGCAGCTCGCAACAGCCCTTCGTCGATACCATCATACTGCGGCGACACGAAGTAGCCATTGGTGCAGGAGGAAACCAGCAGGAAGGGCAGAGCGGTGGCGTTGGAGAGCTGGTTGACCCAGTAGACCCGGAAGAGCTGTTCGTTAGCCCAGGTGGTGATGCTGCCGTGGCCGGTGAAGTGGACCAGCATGTGGCCCTCGTTCCACTTGCTGACAACGGCAGACCGCGCCGCTGTGATGTCAGTGTAGATCCAGGGGTCGGCCGGGCAGTTGTTGACTCCCGGCACACAGAAGTAGATACGGTCCACCTGGAATTGCGGCTGTAAAGGAGCCAGGGTCTCTTCAGTGGCCATATGAAACTGTGTGCCAAGGTTGGGGTCGTCCTGGTCCGGGTTATCTGCCACCCACAGGGTATTGAACGCCCGATTCTGCGGGAAGGTGAGGGGATACTGCAGGGTCTTGTTGACCACGGTGGTAGTCTGAGCAGCATTGTTGACCGGCAGACGGCTGACGATCATCTCGCCCAACAGATCGTTGCCCTGCACGCGCACAAAACCATTATCTGAGACAGACGCGCCGCTCCAGGCGTCGAAACCGCCCTGAAAAGGTGGAATCAGATTGAGGCGCGGGTTGACGACCCCAGAGATCGTGTAGCCGCGGAAGTTGACCGACCCGTCGCCGACCAGCAATACGTAGGTCGGCGCAGGGGCCGGGTAATTGCTGTAAGCATAGGCCAGATAGTCGCGGATCGCATCAGCCGACAGAGAACCGTCACTGTAGAGGTCGTAGATCTCCTGCACGTCAACGACACGCACCGACAGGCCGTTAGCGCTGTGCATGGCAGCCAGCGGCTGGGTAGCCGCGATCAAGCTGGGATGAGCGATCATCAGATAGTCCACCTGCTGGTTAGTGTCCAGCAGGGTGCTGCCCTGCCAGACTGTCACAGCAGCAGGCTGGCGCACTTCGGTCTCAGGCACCACCAGAAAGCGGTCGGCGGCGCTGGTAGTCTGCTGCCAGGTGAGGGTGTAGGGATCGCTGCCGCTGATCGCTGCGTTGTTCAGCAGTATTGGCTGGGTGGGCGCGCCCACGTTGAGCACCCAGGGCGCCGCCGAGGGCACATTGCTGATCTCATAGCGCCACAGTCCACTGTCAGGGTTGCTGAAAGTCGCGCCCGAAAGATACTGGCCGTTGTAGGGGTAGGTCAGCCGCAGCCAGTCCAGCCAAACGGTGTAGTCATAGCCCACTGCCCCTGACGCATTGATTGGCCGCACCTCCACGACGTTGTCGCCATTCACCAGCACGCCAGCAGGCAGGCTGACCGCGCCCTCCAGCACCCGTGTGCTGGTCCATGACTTAGATCGGGGTACGCTACTGTTGAGCGTGAAGCGGACGGTATAGTTGCCAGGCGTTTGCTTGTCGCCAGCCATCCACATCGACAACTCCGGAGCGATGGATGAGGTAGTGTTAACCTCCAGATCAGGGAAAGTCACGGTCCGGGTTACGATCACCTGGCTCCAGTACCAGTTGTCATATAGCACTGGCTGAAGCCAATCGACGAAGGGGCGCTGCTGCTTATACTCCAGGTTCTGCTCGGCGTGGGCCGTGGTGAGCAGCGTCGTGGCCAGCGGCGCGCTGCTGGGGGCTGCGTCCTGAACGGCCATGCGCAGGCCGTTGGCGCCGCTCCAGGTCAGCCAATAGACGTTGTTATCGTCGCTGTGGGGGTGGGTGTTACGCTGGCCGTAGAAGACGATGCTATCGGTCGCGTCAAAGACGTTGTCACCTTCGCCCACCACCTGAATGTGCTGCTCCTGGCCAGCGTCCAGCAGGCGAAAGGTGCGCGGGTTGAGGCTGTTCAGCACTGCGGTCGCGAGCCCGGCCCCTTGCAGGTCGGCATAGGTCACGCGATACAGACCATCGCTGTTGACCGTGATCTTGATCCAGGGATCGCCAGTGAGCAGACGCTGAGCCGCCTCTGTAGGCATGACAGGCTCTGGCCGGGTCTGCCAACCGGCCGCCTGCTGATAGTTTTCGAAGGTGGACTGAAAGATCGGGGCAAAAAGCGGGTCGATCGCGGCAGGGGCGATTGGAGCCGGGGCGGCAAAGTTGACCCGCACCCGCATGTCTGACACGGTCTGTAGCTCGCCGGTGGCCAGGTTGAACTGGAAGGGGCGCAAGGAGAGCCGCACGAAGCGATAGCCGCGCAACCAGCCCTCCTGGGTGATCTCAGCCTGGCTGGCAGGGGTCCAGCTTTCAACGGAATAGGCCGCAGGATCAGCCAACCACTGCTCCACCACCTGACCGCCTTCACCATCCTCCACCAGGATGCCAGTGGGTTTGGGCGCTAAGCGGAAGAGGCCATCTACACGCTGCGCTTGAGCCTCCAGCACCTGCACCGTCACCTCGCCTGTAGGCGGCACAGCCAGCATCAAGCCGCGTTCTGGCAGACTGGGCGCGCCCGGCTGTCCGGCCGGCCACCAGCCCTGACCGTCAATCTCGATCTGTTGATAGGCGACACCCTCATGCGCGATAGTTTCAATGCGATAGGCTGGCAGGTGAAGATCAAGCACCACGCCACCCTCTTCGGCGCTCACCGCGAGGTCCGGCTTGCCAGGCTGGCCTGCCTCATCTGCCATGGCAGGCGAGGCCAGGAGTGGGGTCAACACCAACGCTGCTAGAACAATCCAACTAATTCGATACATCAAAAGTCTCCTGACGATATGGATACGCGACGCCGGGCATCTGTGAGCACGCGTGTAAATGCCCGGCGTCCAGACCTTGTGCTTGTCCAGGGAAGCCCATTGTACCGACAGCGCCCCCTAGCGTCAATCCTGGCAGGTACGCGGCAGCCACACATTGCCGGCGCGGTCGTTGACGGCGACTGAGGGCTGTGCTACACTGGCACGAAACCCTGGACCAGACCTTCGAGCTTTCGGAAAACCTCGAAGGTCTGCGCGGAAGGATGCATGAGGCATGAGCAATGAAGCAGCGGCGGCGCAGGTGCGCCGGCCGCGTTATCTGAACGTGTTGGTGCTGGCGGCCGGCTTCACGACCCTGGGCATGGAGTTGAGCGGGGCGCGGCTGCTGGATCCCTGGTTCGGCAACTCAATCCTGGTCTGGGCCGCGCTGATCGGGTTGGTGCTGGCCTGGCTGAGCGTGGGCTACTGGCTGGGAGGGCGCGTCGCCGACCGCCGGCCGCACGCGCAGCTACTCTATGGTCTGGCGCTGATCGCAGCCCTGTTGGTAGCGCTGATTCCGGTGGCGTCACGACCTGCCCTGCAGCAGGCGGCGCTCAGCTCGCTGAACCTGGACGGCACGCCGTTCGGCGCAGGTGTGCTGCTGGGCGCCGGCGCGTCGATCTTTCTGCTCTTCAGTCTGCCCACCCTGCTGCTGGGCATGGTATCCCCCTTTGCCCTGCGCCTGGCTGTGGCCGACGTGAGCAGCAGCGGGCAGGTGGCCGGCCGGCTCTACGCGCTGAGCACTCTGGGCAGCCTGCTAGGCACCTTTTTGCCAGTGCTGGTGCTGATCCCGGCCATCGGCACCCGGTTGACTTTCGTGCTCCTGGGGGCGCTGCTGGCGGCAGTTGCCATCATCGGCCTGGTACTGGAGCGTGGGCCAAGGGCAGCGTCGGCTGCGCTTGCCCTGCTGCCTCTGGCGCTATTGGCGTCCTTGGCGGGCCAGGGACTGATCAAGCCAGAGCCGGGCCTGCTGCACGAGGGCGAGTCGCTTTACAACTATTACCAGGTGATCCAACGCGGGCCAGAAACCTGGCTCAAGCTCAACGAAGGCATAGGGATCCACTCGGTCTACCACCCACAGGCGGCGTTGAGCGAGGGGATTTGGGACTATTTCCTGGCGGCGCCGTTGTTCGCAGAAGGGAACTTTGGGGAGAAGGGAGGAACTTTGGGGAACTCAGAGGAACAGCAGGCGGTTGAACAGGCGCAAGTTCCTCCCAGTGCCTCCCAGCCCCTGATCAACAGCCTTTACGTGGTTGGCATGGCGGGCGGGACGGTGGCGCAGTTGTTTACGGACGTGTACGGACCGATTCCAATTGACGGAGCGGAGATCGATCCGGACATTGTGGCTGTGGCAGG
>JAAEKA010000324.1 GCA_014155705.1 Anaerolineae bacterium clx_CAG2
GAGCGCCCTTCAGTCCGGCCAGGCGCTCGCTCAGAGCCTCGGGCGCAAGCTGAAAGTCCTTGGCCAGACTGGTAAAACTGACGGCGATATCCTTGACCAGCGCCAGCAACGGGTCGCGGCGCACCCAGTCCTGCTTGCTCGTCTCAACCTCGTTCGAAATGAATTCCTCCAGCGCAAAGGGATGGCTGCGCAGCCAGGCCGCCGCCGCCTCATCCAGTACCTCACCGGCTGTGCGCTCGTCCACGATCTGGAAGTCATCGGCCAGCCCCACCAAGGCCGGCCGCTCACGCACGATGTCGTGAGCCAGGTCGTGCAGTGTGCGTACTCGATAGCCCACATGGGGCAGCAGACCCTGGGCTTTGACCAGTTTGCTGACCCGCTGATAGAAGCTGTCCACCGCCGAGTTGACCAGGGGGACGATCAACACCTCCTGCCGGCTGTCCAGCACGCCGCTGTTGATGATTTGCGCGGCCAGTTGTGACAGGGTCTCGGTCTTGCCGCTGCCGGGTACGGCCGCCACACCCATCTTGCCGCCGGTGTAGGCGAGGATTTCTTGCTGTTTGGGGCGAGGGATGAACGTCATTGCTTGTAGAAATCTCGGTTTATGTCATGAACTGCGCAGGTCTGACACACCGTCGAGAGCGGATGCGTTGTGCGCCATCAGCAAAACTTAAAAATGACTGGGGTCATTATTGTGAATTCGTCGCCAATTGCCGCAGCACCTGGTTGAAGGCCCACAGCAGTGGGCCGCGCTGCTCGTAGCCCTGTTCGCCCAGCTCGCTCAGTCCCAGGAAGACTTGCTTGCGGCAGCGGCGCAGCAGGCCGGCCGCCAGACGGTACATCCTTTCCTGGCTGGCGGCATGCTCATCGGCGTCGCCCCACTGGCGCTGGTCATTCCATTGACGGCTGAGCACGTAGGGATGGGTCAGCGGCTGATAGAGGCGTTCGAACCAGCCGCGGCTGCCGATGTCCAGCCAGAACTGGTAATCTACGGGCCGGTTCATCATCAGGAATGTATAAGCCGGAGCCAGCAGCACAGCATCGTCCTTTGGCTCTTGCCATGCGCCCACATACTGGGCAGCGAGCACGCCTTCCTCGACCATGGCGATGTACTCGCGACCCAAAGAGCGCTGCTCTGCAGGCTGTGCAGCGGCAGTCTCGACCATCCCCTGACGAAACTTTTGCACCGACTCCACCAGTGTCGCTGCCACGCGGGCTGCATCCAGGTCGTCGTGAAAACCGTGGCCGCGCTGAGAGAGGATCTCGCCGAACAGCCGGCTGAGGAAATGGTCCAGCGGTTGCTCTCCTTTGCGCGTCGAGTCGGCCAGCCACAGGCGCAGGGTGTCGTAGCGTCCCCCCAGCACGTAGCTGATGCGCTCGTGCATCTCCGGGTTGATGCGCTCCCAGGAGGTGAGCTGCGGCACGCCCTCCTTGGGGCGAAAGACGATCTGGGAGAGCAGTTGGGCCCGCACCAGATCCATCTCATCCACAGCCTGCATCAGGCTGTAAGCCACATCGAAGCGGTTGGGCAATTGCTTCCACTGCGGATGGCCCACCGCGACCAGGGTCAGCAGGGCGCGGGCGGCCGGCTCGTCGCGCAGGGCGCGCGAGGGGCGATGCGAGCGCGCTGGTATGCCCAGGCGCTGCACGCGTTCCATCAACGAGTAGCGCAGCGCGTCGGACAGGAAAGGGGCCAGCACCACGATCTCCCCCGGCGACTCGCCCGCATCCAGCAGATCGGCGATCTGCCCGGCTGTCCAGTCAAGCATCTGTGGATAGAAGCGTAGGTCTTGCTTGAATTGCAGCGCCTGGCGCACGGCCTGGGGGGGGGATGTCCACGGCTGGCTGGCTGGCCGGCTGGTCCAGCACTGCGGCAAGATAGGAAGTCAGGGTTTGTAGCTCAGGCGCGGTCACCAGCGACTCGGCAAAAACCACGGTTTCGTCGCACAGATCGCGCAGGGCGTAGGCGCTGGGTGGGGCGGCACCCAGAAACTGGCGGTAGCCCGCGTCCTGGTCATAGATCAGCAGCGCCGACTCGACCGCTGGCAGCAAGTCGCGCAGCAGGTCATGGGCAAAGGGGGTGTCCTCCTCCACGTTATCCACGAGGAGGTGGCGGTAGGTTTGGATCAGATAGTCGCGACAGATGGGCAACGGCCACAGATGATGCCAGAAAACCTCGACTTGCAGCGAGAAGTCCAGTAAATTGTGGGCCAGACAGTGCTCGCGGAAGAGATTGGCGCAGTGCTGGGCGTCTTTGTAAACACGGTTCTGGGCCGGCTCACCGTTCCAGGCCGTGTCCAGCCGCTTTCCGATCTCGCCGTGGGGGAAGCCGACCACGGCGGCCTTGTTCAAATTGTCGATGATCTGGCTGTAGAGCCGGTTGCGGTCGATGGTGAGCGACTCGAAGTAGCCATCATCCAGCAGAGGCCGCACCAGGCGGGCCATATGGTATTGAGCCGTCTCCAGCGTCAGGAAGGTGAGGGGGCGGTCGGGATCGGCAAAGCCGCTTGGCCGCGCGGCCAGCGGCCAGAACAACTCCACCATGCGCCGGGCCAGGCCGCCCGCCGTCTGAATCGACGGCAGGCCGCCGGCTCGCAGCCGTGAGCGGCGCAGCGCTGTGCTGTAAGGCGCGGCCAGCGTGCGTTGCGGGACCAACACCAGGATCGATCCGCCTGGTGTACCGTCCTTAAGCAATCTTAAAAGCCGCTGGACGGCGGCTGTGGTTTTGCCCGCGCCAGCTGGGCCTTCCAGGAAGACCTGTCCATACAAGATGTTGACGCCGGGCGTGAATGTCTGCTCAAGGCTGAAATTCTCATACAATCCATATGCACGGGCGCTCTTGATGTGACTGGTCATGCTTCTTCACCACACATGCGTCTTTTAGGTTCACGCCCGGAGTAGCGAGCGTCACCCAATTTTAAGTTGAACTTCTCACCTCAACCGTTTCCACAAAGCGTTTACAAAGGGTCATCAGTACACACCGTCTCCGAATGGTCTGCGAATTCGCGCAATGCTTGCACCGGAGACAGAATCGGCACGACCCCCTCTAATCGCTCCAACTGTTGACGGTCCGCCGTGATCAGGGTGGCCTCGGCGCGTTGGGCGACAGCCGCGTAGACTGCATCCGCGCCGCGCAGGCGATAGTGTGCGGCCAATCGGGCAGACAGCATTGCCATGCTACGATCAAGTGGCAGCCAAGTGTGCCGTGGCAAACCGTGCAGCCGCTGCATCGCTTCGATACCGCGCTCGGCATCGTTCTGGCTGCGAGCAACAGCCGCCGCCACCTCGACCAGCAGCAGGGTAGGCGATGTCACGGGATGCTGCTCTAGTTGGAGCCAATCGAGGAATGCCTTACTCTCGGCTGAGCCGGTCTCGGCCGGATTCAATGCGTTGACGTGAACGCTGGCGTCGACAGTGATCATGCGGATTCACCGCCTTATCTCATCCAACAGTTCCTGGGTGGACAGGTCGGTGGACCAGGTGCTGCGCAATTCCTCGACCAGCCGCATATAGGCGACCCAGCCGTCCTCGACCGTTGCGCGACTAGCCTGGACCATAGCCCTCTCGACGGCCCGTTCGTCCACAGGCGAAAGGAATGCGACCGGCTTTCCCTGGTAAGTGATAACGTACTCGGCCTTGTGTTCGCGCACCTGGCGCAATACGTCAGCGGTATGCTCGCGCAGCTCGCGCACTCCGATCATGGGCATGGCGCACCTCATTCTGTGGCATCAAATGTAACACATCTGTGGCCACAGTATAGCGCGCCAGGGGACAGATGTCAACTAGCGCGTCTGTGGCGCAGCAGGAATGGTCTCCAGAGTCTGCTCGATCACAGGCTGCAGATCCCGATAGTCCAGTGTCCACGTGCTGGACTCGAAGACCAGGTAGATGCCCTGGACGAAGATCAGCGGCAAGGCCATGATCACCATAAATATCGGTAGACCCAGCAGCACGGCCCATCCGATGGAGTCGAACAGCGAGTAGATGGCCAGTCCCAGCCCGCCGCCGATGGCCGCGCCGAGCACGATGAGCCCAATCACCACCGGGATCAGCACAATGGCGAAGAGGATGCCGATGACTGCCATCAACAGCCACAGGATCGCCACGTCGCCAGCTTTGCGACGCGCCATCTGCGTCCCCAGCGAGAGCGCCTCGCCCACGCTGCGGTCCTCCAGCGCGATTTGCCGGCGCCAGAACTGCTGCAAGACGCTGATGACGATGGCAGCGGCTACGCCCAGCAGCATGACCAGGAGTCCCAATCCGATGGCAGCGATGACGCCGATGACACTCAGCGCCTGGTTGTCGAAGATCAACAGCAGCAGGGGCGAAGCGGCCAGCAGCAGCAGGGCCATCAGAACGACGAAGACAGCGATACCAACCAGCAGGTCCAGCAGGAACATGCGCACGGCCCGGTTGTTCCAGCCCAGCCGCAGCCCCTCGCGCCAGGTTGGCGCGACGCCGCTGGCATCGATTTGGTCCACGGCGCGGTAGAGTCCCGTGCGGGCCACATACTGCACGATCGTCAGCACGACCACCAGCGCCGCCAGCAAACAGCAGCACAGCAGCACGAAGCCGGCAATCACACCAGGATCGGGGAAGTTCCAGTTGGGAAGCATGGACGGGGCCATGCCGCTCATACCGCCGTTGTTGCCATTGAGGGTGTAGTTAAGGGAGTTACTGCCGCTGCTACCGCTGAGGGCCAGCAGGATGCCCAAAATCCATAGCACTTTGTAGCGCCAGGTGAGCCTGGCAGCGCGCTTGATGATGTCAGTGTAGTTCATGTGGAATCTCCTGTTCCTGTGGTGCGTTTGCCACGCAATGCCCGTTTGATGCGTTCCCAGACCGACTTGACCTGCTGGGCCTCGTCGGGGCTGATCTCGGCTGTGTCATAGCGGGCGATGACGAAAGCCTCGGTCAGCGCTTCTACGTCCAGCTCGGCCTCGGGCCAGGTTTGCTCCAGGTCGCGGACGAATTCCCGGGGAGTCTGCGCTGGCTGGCGGATGATGCCCTGGTCGCCAGCCCGACGCAGGGTGCTGAGATAGAAATAGCGCACTTGCTCGCGCGGCGGCAGGCCGCCGAGGCGAATGAGGCGCCACGGCTGGCGTGTAGCCTCGTCGCTGACACTGGTGTGCCGGCCAGGCAGGCTGACCTGGAGGCTTCTAGCCGCGTTTTGCACGCTTCTGCCCCACGATTGAAGGTATGTCCAGAGCGTGGCCAGCAGCAGTTGCAGCTTGCGCCGCGTGACGTCCAGGCCATCCTTGCCCAGCAGCAGGCGCAGCGCCAGCAGCAGCGCCACCAACACGATCAACCAGAGTGTAGCGCCGCCTAGCCATGACGGCGCTTCCATCAGCGGCGCCAGCGGCTCCTGGGGGATTGCGGGCACGAGCTCTTGCGGTATCTCCGGCATCGGCGGCTGTTCGCCAAAGAGGCGCATGATCAAAGCGAAGACTGAGACGATCAGAAAGACGACAAAGAGCATGATGCGCACGAAGAACATGACCACAGCGTTGACGACCGCGCCGATCTGCCAGGTAGAGCCCAGCGGCAGCAGCGCTGCCAGCAGGCCGATGGCGAGGATGGCCAGCAGACTCCAGCGGTTCCAGCGGCTGGGCAGATGCTCGGGCATCTCCACGCCGTCCAGCAGCCACTGAGCGCGCAGCATGGCCAACCGCGCCTGGCTGAGCAGCGCGAGACCGATCAGGAAGTAAAGCACCAAGGCCGCGACCAACGACGAAGGGATGCCTGTATCAAGTACGTTGAGGCTTAGACGCTCACCGATGCGCACCCGCGTGACGGCCGCGCACAGGGCCAGGAATATGCCGCCGACCATCCACTGGGTAGCATAATGCTCGACCAGATCGACGCGCGAGACCATGGAGCGCTCAGGCAGGTGGCCAGTGCGCCAGAAAGCGCCTGCCCGCCGTTCGTTGTCGTAGGCCAGCTCGCCAGGGGTCAGCGCCAGGCGGTGGAAAATGTCGGCGACTACTGCTGCCCGATGCCAGACCAGTGCGGCCAACAGGCTTACCCCCAGGAAGACGCCATCGAGAATGGTCAACGGCTCCAGTATCCAGCCCCGCATGCTGGCCAGCGTAGGCCAATGACCGGTCATTCCCCAGGTCAGCACGCGCAGCACGGCCAGCAGCAGCAGCAACTGAGCCAATTGAAAGCCGGTCTTGCCCACCAGCCGCTGGGCCGGTTGGGCCAGCCATTGGGCGCTTGCTACCCCGGCCAGCGCAGCAATAAACATCACCAGGGGTACCAAGCGCAGGTCCCCGGGGGTCTCGCTGACGTTCAAGGCGATCACCCACAGCCCGGCGCCCAGGCAGGTGGCCTGGATGGCAATCAGCAGCGGCCGACCGACCAGGCTCTGCCAGGCGGAGTCCTGCAGGCTGTCGGACTTGCCGGTGGTGGATAGTTCATCGATCTGCCGGGTCATAAGGTTGTACCTCGGTAGGCCGGCACGCGCATCCCGCTTTGGGCTTGCAACCGGTTCAGGTCTTCCTCGGAGGCCACCTGATAGGCTGCAAAACCCAGCCGCCTGGATCGCTCTTGCACCACCTCAAAGCGATTGTAGGGCTCCACCACCAGCATAACCACGTTCAGGCCGGCCCGCACCAGTCCATGCAAGCCCTGACAGGTCAGCGCGTCTCCGCTGGGGGTGATAGCGATCACGGTCGCTCCCCAGGGCAGCGGCGCGGCTGTGCGCTGCGCCCAGGCCACAAAGGATTCGCCGTCCTCAAGCAGTTCGGATCGGGCGAGCAGCGCCAGCACCTTCATTAAATGGGGCCGCCCGGGTCGCGGCGGCACGGTCATGGGCTGGCGCGCGGCGCTGCCAGCGGTTTCTATGGACATGGCTATCAGCGAATCGACGCCGTGGACGGCCAGCCCGATCGCCTGGCGCCGGCTTTCCAGGTAGGCGGCTACGGAAGCGGTCACCACAATGGCCCATTCGCTGGCGCTGTAGCGCCGTTGCCGCTCGTATTCGTCTGCATGCAGATTGAGCATCAGCACGCTTTCCAGCGAGATGGCAGGGGAGAAGTGTTTGACCAGCAGGTTGTCGCTGTGGGCGCTGGCCTTCCAGTTGATGCGGCGCTGCGAGTCGCCGGCCTGGTACTCGCGCACGCCGCGCATGCGGGCGGGGTCCTCGAACATGCGTTGAGGGCTGCCCAGCGTGCCGAAGGGCAGGCGCGAAGGCAGGGCTAAACCCACCAGCGGGATGAGGCGGGGATAGACAGTGAGATACTGCACACCTTCACCGCGATTCTGGATGTCGGCAAAGCCGAACAGGTCGCCGCTGGTCAGCCGCAGCGGGCCGATGGGATAATAGCCGCGCCGCAGGCAGCGCAGGTTGTAGTCCAGAGTCAGTTGCTCACGCGGCCGCAGGGTGAAAACACGGCTGAGCTGGGTCGTCGCTGCCAGCTCTGACGGCAGCGACTCGTTGACTCGCAGCCAGGGCATGGGCAGTCGGGTGCGGTTGCTCAACTCCAGGGCCACCGGGATGGTCTCGCCCAGGAAGGCGTGGTCGACAAAGTTGCGGCGTACTGTCAGCGCGGCCATGCTGCGCGGTGTGGACCAGCGCGCCAGCAGCCAGATGCCGCCCACCACATAGAGTATGTAGAAGACGAAATCAAGCCGCAGCAGCAGGGCAATCAGGAGCAGCGCTCCCAGCAGGTAGGGCAGCTCGCGCATGGCAGTTCACTGTGGGCACGCAACGGGATGGGCCGGCGTCCCCGGTGGGGTCTGTCTGGGAGGCTTTGGAAGTCGCCAGGCGCAAGACCGGCGACTTCCAAAGTCTGCGGTGCGGGTTCTTCAACGAGATCTACGACATCTGGCCAATATCCAGCGGCGTCTCGGCCAGAATTTGCTGCATCACCCGATCTGCGGTCCGCCCGCGCAGGGCGCTTTCAGGGCGCACGATGCAGCGGTGAGCCAGGACCAATGGGGCCAGCAGTTTCACGTCGTCGGGCAGCACATAGGTGCGACCCCTCAGGGAGGCCAGCGCCTGGCTGGTCTTGTACAGCCCCAGTGAGCCGCGCGGACTGGCTCCCAGCATCAAGTCAGGGTGTTGGCGTGTGGCCTGCACCAGCCGTACCATGTAATCGCGCACGGTGTCGTCCACGTGGATGTCCCAGACCTGCTCGGCCAGGGGCAAGATCTGCGCGCTATCAGCCACCGGCTGAAGCGTTTCGATGGGGTGCTGGCGGCGCAGGTGCAGCAGCAGTCCCTTCTCTTCCTCCACATCCAGGTAGCCCAGGCTGAGCTTGAGCAGGAAGCGGTCCAGTTGCGCTTCAGGCAGCGGAAAAGTGCCTTCGTACTCGATGGGGTTCTGGGTAGCCAGCACCATGAAGGGGCGCGCCAGCGGGCGAGTCACGCCGTCCACTGTCACCTGGCGCTCGCCCATGGCCTCCAGCAGGGCCGCCTGGGTGCGCGGGGTGGCGCGGTTGATCTCGTCGGCCAGCAGGACGTTAGCGAAGGCCGGGCCGGGTAGGAACTCGAACTGGCGGTTCTGCTGGTTAAAGATGGAGACGCCGGTCACATCGTTGGGCAGCAAGTCGGGGGTGCACTGCAAACGCTTGAAGGAAACGCCCAGGCTGGTGGCCAGGGCGCGCGCCAGCATGGTCTTGCCCACGCCGGGCACGTCCTCCAGCAACACATGGCCGTCGCACAGCAGCGCGGCCAGCAGCAACTCGATGACGCCGGCCTTGCCGACGATGACTTTTTCGACGTTGTGGGTCACTTGTTGGGCAAAGGATTGAATAGCCGTCATGGATCAATCTCACAGGACAAGGGGTCGTTGCGCTGGATAAATCTATGGACAATATCCCGGAGATCCCGGTCGTCTCTCTGCACCGCCTCAGCCGTTCCATTCTACCCCAGATCACGCATCCTTGGCAAGGGATGAACGCACCCTGGTCACTTGGACGCTTTTTGGTGTCGTGCTATAATCGTGGCGTATTGCTCTATACTTAACGATAACCGTGTTTCACGTGAAACATGAATTCACCACAAAAGGCAAAAATCGCCATGACTGGTCCTGTTTCAGGAAAAACCCCCGCTCAACCGCCCCAGGTCATTGATTACGAGGGGTCCGATTACCAGCAACGTTTCTGGGAACAGGGAGGCCGCGCCTACGAGGATCTGGCCGAGCGTATCGCTCTGCGCAAGCTGCTGCCGCCGGCTGGCCGCCGGCTGGTGGAGTTCGGCGCGGCCTTTGGCCGTCTGGCGGACCTGTATGACGGCTACGAGCAGGTGTTGCTGCTGGACTATTCGCGCTCATTGCTGCGCCAGGCGCAGACGCGACTGGGGGTCGGGGGACGTTTTGTCTTTGTGGCCGCCAACCTGTATCAGTTGCCGCTGGCCGCGGGCGTGGTGGATACGGCCGTCATGGTACGGGTGATGCACCACCTGGCTGACGTGCCGGCTGCGCTGGCGCAGATTCGGCGTACAGTGGCGCCGGGCGGCGTCTTTGTGGCTGAATATGCCAGCAAGCGCCACCTTAAGTCTATCGCCCGCCATGCCCTGCGTCGTCAGGATTGGAGTCCCTATGATCCTGCGCCGTATGAATTCGTGCCTCTGAATTTTGATTTTCACCCGACCTGGATGAGCCAACAACTGCAAACGGCTGGATTTCGCATCGATCGCGAGCTGGCGGTTTCACATTTTCGACTGCCTTTGCTCAAACGGCTGGTCCCTGCACCCACGCTGGCTGCCCTGGACGGTGCAGTGCAGCAGGTGGGCGCGCTGTGGAAGCTGACGCCTAGCGTCTTCGTCCGCTGCGCAGTCCCAGGCGCCAGCCCAGCCAGCTTGCCGGCTGAATTGTTTCAATGCCCCGAATGTGCGGGCAAGTTGACGCCGGGCGAGGACTCGCTGGATTGCACCGGGTGCGGCCGGCGCTGGTCAACAAGCCATGGCCTCTACGATTTCAAGGAACCGCTGGGCTGATGCTGGGCAACCACTCCTACACGCATGACAATATGCTGCACATGTCCGAAAGCGTCATTCGCTGGGAGTTGGCGCTCACCGAGCAACTGACTCAGGAAGCTTATCCTGGCGCTACCACCAAGCCCCTGCTACGTGCGCCCTTCGGCGCCATCAATGACACCGTAGTGCGGGTTGCTAACAGTGAAGGCTATCACACGATTGGTTGGACCGTAGACAGCCGTGACTGGGATGACGGCATCACGGCCGAGATCATCTATGAACGCGTCACCACACAGGCTTGCCCTGGCGCGATCATTGCCTTTCACGACGTCAACCCTGCTAACGCCGCTGCTCTGCCCCATCTGTTGGATTTCTTCGAGCGCAATGGCTATCAGTTTGTGACGGTGTCTGAGATTATGTCACCTTGATGCCTCGCTCGCTGCCAGTCCTTCACCCGCCAGCCGGCGAGATTTCTCCTGTAACCCAACGGCTGTGGCGCCTTTTGTGCGCAATCTCTGACTGTGGCAGCCCCACCGATCCTGTCTTGAACCAGAAACTGGTCTGTTGTGGGGTGACGGGTCCGGCGTGGAAGGACGCGCTGGGGATAGCGCTCCCGGAGCGACGATTTTACGGACACGTCTCGACATGCAAATAGCGCCGGCATTCCTCGGTTGTCAAAGCGCGCAGCACTCGGACCTGGGCCAACCCGACCAGTTCGGCCAGATCAAGTGTGTAGATGCGGCCCGTGCCATCGCCGCCAGCCGTCGCCAATCGCCGGCCATCCGGGCTGAAGGCCACGCCAAACACGTTGCCGGAGTTACCATAAAAAGTAGCCAACTCCTGGCCGGTGTCCACATCCCATAGCTTGGCGAACTTGTCAAAGCTGGCCGTGGCCAGCCGGCGGCCGTCCTGGCTGAAGGTGATGCCTTTTACCAGCCCGCCGTGGCCGGTGAGTTGGCGCAGCTTCTCTCCAGAAGCCACATCCCACAGCGTGACGCTGCCGTCCTGCAAGCCCAGCGCCATCAAACGTCCGTTCGGGCTGAGAGCCAGGCCGTAGGCATCTCGTCCGTCGCCGTAGAACCTGCGCAGTTCTTCGCCTGTGGCTGCATCCCACTCACGGGCGTAACGGTCTCCTGCCGTATAGACGCGCTGGCCGTCCGGGCTGAAGGCCACGCCGAACACCATGTCCGTATGGCCGAGCAGCGTTGCGATCTCCGCGCCATTCTCCAGGTCCCACACCTTGGCCGTCCTGTCCCAACTGGTGGTGGCCAGCCGTTGTCCGTCCGGGCTGAAGGCCAGGCCCCAGACCATATCGCCGTGCGCCGCCAGCGTCAACTCGGTCTGACCGGTGGCGGCATCGCCGACGAGCACGGTTCCATCGATCCCGCCTGCTGCTACCCGTCGTCCATCGGGGCTGAAGACGATGCTGGAGAAGCCGGGAGAAGAGACATCGGGAAAGAGCGAACGCGCCAGCAATCCGGTCGCCGGGTCCCACAGCCGGGCTGCTCCATCTGCGCCAGCCGTGGCGAGGCGAGATCCGTCCAGACTGACAGCGATGTCATACGACGGGCCGGCATGGGCAGCGATCGTGAACAACTCGCGCCCCGGCCGGGTGTCCCATACGCGCACGGTGCTGTCGTAGCCGGAGGTGGCGATGTGGATGTTGTCCGGGCTGGCCGCGACGCCGATCACCGTGCTCAGATGGCCGGCCAGGGTGAGCAGTGGCTGGCCGGAGATCGCGTCCCACAGCATGGTCGTGCCCTCCTGATGGACGCTCGCCAACCGCTCACCATCAGGCATATAGACCACATCGTAAAGGCCCGAGCTCGCAGGCAAGCTGAAGACAAGCGCGGCGCTTTCCGCATCCCAGACAACCAGGCGGCCATCTTCACCCGCGGCGGCCAGGTTTTGCCCGTCAGGGCTGAAGGCGAGGCCGTGGACCCATCCGCCATGCTCCAGGGTGGCCAGTTCCTGACCTGTGGCCGCATCCCAGATTTTGATGATTCCGGCGCTGTCCCCGGTGGCCAGCCGATTGCCATCAGGGCTGAAGGCCAGGCCATCGATGACCCCTTCATGCCCGGTGAGCGCCAGGAGTTCATGGCCGTTGTTCATGTCCCAGATCTTGGGCTGTCCATCCATGTTGGCCACGGCAAGCCGAGCGCTGTCGGGGCTAAAGGCCAGGCGATCGGTTGTACCCATCCCTGCTACCTGACCGGGCAGGCGCCAGCGCAGTTCACCGCTGGCTGCGTCCCACACCAACACCTGGCTCAGCCAGGAGGCCGCCAGAAGTTGGCCATCAGGGCTGAAAGCGATATCGTAGCCAATGGTGTCCGGGGCGCCGGAGAGGGTCTGCATCAGTTCGCCTGAGCTTGCCTCCCAGACTTTGGCCGCGCCATCTACGCCGATGCTGGCCAGCAGCTTGCCGTCCGGGCTGTAGGACAAGCCCGGCGAGCCGCCGGGCTCATGCGCCGCAATGGTGCGCACACTGTGCAGCTCGGGCAGGGCCTGGTGCAGGGCGTTGCGCGCTTCCAGTGTGTCGGCCGCAGCCACGGCTTGCAAACCCAACAGCACGCTGCGTTCCGGATCGACCTGTAAAACATTGACCGAAGCCGCGGCCAACTCACGCGATGCGGCCAGCCGGGCCTGCGCCTGCCTGGCTTGGCCCAGCCACAGCGACGCCGCTAACAATGTGACCAGTCCGGCCGAGGCCAGAGCCAGCACTACGGCGCGGCGGCGCAGCTTGCCCGCAGCCT
>JAAEKA010000325.1 GCA_014155705.1 Anaerolineae bacterium clx_CAG2
AGCGCCTCCACGTCCTCAGCCTTGGCGCCCTCCTCGATGCGCTGCACCTGGGCCGCGGCTGCGTCCACCGCTGCTTGGGCGGTCTCAATCTCCTGCGACCGGGGGCCGGCGCGCAGTTCGGCCAGCCGGGCCGTGGCGCTCTGCACGCCGGCCTCGGCCTGCGCCACTGCCGCCTGCTGACGCAGGGCTTGCACGCGTAACAGCGGCTGGCCGGCCGCCACCTCGACGCCTTCCTCCACCAGAATCTCGGCTACGATGCCGCCGCCGGGCAGACCCAGAGCAGCCGTGCGGGCCGGGACAACCACCGCGTCGGCCACCACCTCGCCGCTGGTCCGTACCGGAGACAGCACGTCGGCCGGCTGCGCGGCCGGTGAGGCGGGGGTAGTGTCTTGGTTGCTGCACGCGGCCAGCAGAGCCAGTATGAGCAGCAGGGCGAGAACGACGAACGAATGTTTGCGTAAAGACATTTTTCTTCTCCTGATGTGTTTTGTTTGTCGTAGATCAGTCAGTTTGTGCTTGAGGCTCTTCTGAAGTGGTTAATGGGTAGCGGTTAATGGGCAATGAGCAGATGCGCGTGCGTGCACACACCGGTTGACCATTACCGATTAACCGTTCACCATTAACCGTTTCTCCGCTTGGCTACTCATAAGCCAGCACCTCCCGCACCGTCAGCCGCGAGGCCGTGCGAGCTGGCAGGAAGCTGGCCACGGCTGCCAGCAGCACCACGATGCCCAGCCATAGCCCCACGCCAGCCGTGGAGAAGCCGAAGCTCAATGGGGCATCGACGAAGGCATTGCCCACCTGGTCGGCCAGTAGTTTGGCCAGGGGCAGGCTGAGCAGCGCAGCCTGCAGCCAACTGATCAGGCCGATCAACACGCCCTCGACCACGATGATTTGCATGATGCTGCCGGTGGCCGCGCCGATGGCCCGCATGACGCCGATCTCCCGGGTGCGCTCGATGACGTTGATGCTCATGGTGCCCATCAGCCCCAGGCCGCCCACCAGCGCCATCAGCACGGTCATGACCAGTAGCAAGGCCACCAGGATGCCGAATTGGTACTCGACCGCCTCCAGGTTTTCGGACATGGTGCCGATCTGGCCGACCTGATAGCCGCGGCCCTCGAAGTGCGCCTCCAGGTCGGCGGCGATGCGCTTATGCTCGGCCGGATCCTCGCTGCCGGCCAGCACGCGCAGGAAGTTGGCCCGGCCCGCGCCGCCCTCCAGGCGTGCATAATGCGCCTGATTGACATAAGCAGTCGGCTGTTCCTGTAAGCTTTGGGTGACGCCGACCACGACCCAATCGTTTTCCTTGTCGCCGCTGCGCAGCCGGATGGTGTCGCCCAGCGCGATGTCCGGTTCGTCCTCCAGCACGTTGCTGGTCAGCACCACGGCGTTCTCGTCGTCGGGCAGCAACCAGCGGCCTTGTAGCAGGGTGGGCCGGACCATCTGCGTGTCCGACGGCGGGGCCTGCAGGCGAATGTCATCGCTGACGCCGCCCTGGGGGCGCACCCGCCGCACGCCGCCGCCGCCCCAGGTCTCGACCACGGCTACGCCCGCCACCATGCGGGCCTCATCGAGCAATACGTCCTGGCGGTAGGAGCGGTCGAAGCCGATGAAGACGTCGTAGTTGTTGGCAGCCACTGCATCATCCAGCGTGCGCCCCAGCGACACCTGCACCGACAGCACGGCGATGAAGATCGCGCCGCCCAGGGTCAGAGTCAGCATGGTCAGCGCCAGCCGGCCTTTGCGGCGGAAGGTGTTGCGCAGTGAGATGATCAGCGGCCGGCTCATGAAGGGCAGCCAGCGTTGCATGCGCAGCAGCAGGTGGTCGAACGGCCCGTGGCCGAAGCGCCCTTTGCCCAGGCCATAGCTGCTGATGGCCTCCCGGATGGTGATACGCGCGCCGCTGATCACCGGCCACAGCGCGGCCAACAGCGGCACCAGCAGCCCCACCAGCACCTGCAAGCCCAACGCGCGCAGGGGGATGCCTTCGTAGACCACATCGAAATTGAGGATCTGGGCCAGGAAGTCGGTGAAGGCGTAGGCCGCAAGCACACCGAGCGGCACGGCTACCAGCAGCGACAGCAGGCCAAAGATCAGTACCGTGCCCAGGTAGATGCCGATCAACTGGTTGCTGCGCGCGCCCACGGTCTTCATGACGCCGATCTGGCGCACCTGCTGGGCCAGGATGGCAGAAACGGTGTTGACCACCAGGAAGCCGCTCAATAGCAGAGAGAGCAAGCCCAGCGCACCCAGCAGGAGGAAAATCGCCGGCAGGATCTCGTCGGCCGGGTGCTTGCCTGGCGTGGGCACCCAGGTGAAGGAGACCGTGCGGCCGCCGCTTTGCAGCTTGTCCTTGACCTGGTCCGTCACCTGCTGGATGTGCTCGGCGTCGTCCTTGTTCTCGGCTACCGTGATGCTCAAACTGGTGTACTGGCGCGGGAAACCCCAGCGCTCGGTGGTGTCGAAGGTGACGTAGCCGAACGCCTGGTTGGTGAAGCGCGCTGGCGGCAAGTTGATGTCGTGGGCCGTGCCAGCCAACACCAGCTCGCGCTGCCGGCCGTCGGGCAGCTCCACGACGATAGTGTCGCCGATCCCGGCTTCCAGCAGCGGCAGCGAGTTGCGCTCTACCAGCACGGCGTTGCGCGGCGGCGGCCAGGGTCCGCTCTCCGGCCGCACCAGGTTGATGGCGATGTTTTCGTAGTCGGGCAGGGCGAACAGCGTCAGGTCGCGCCAGCGCCCCGGCCCCAGGCTGGCGCGCGTGATCACGCTCAGCCGGGCTGCGGCGTCCTCCACCTCCGGCATGCGCTGCACCGACTTGAGCAGCTCATCGTCGAAGGGTGTCGTGGCGACGACCGCATTGCCGGGGTTGACGCCCAGGTAGCTGTCCATCAACTGACGCGAGAGGAGTTGCTGCGTGCTGGCGATCATGCCCACAGCGAAGACGCCCACGGCGATGCTCAGCACCACCAGCAGCGTGCGGGTCTTGTGCTCCCACAGATCGCGCAGCACCTTGGCCCAGCGCGGGGGGAGGAGGGTTCGTTTGATAGTGCGGTCGTTCATACGTTGTTTCAGATCAACCCAATCAAATGGTTAATGGTGAACAGGTAACGGTTAATGGGTAATGAGCGGAAGCGCGTGCGCACACGCGTCGGTTAACCATCACCCATTAACCGTTCACGATTAACCATTCCTCCGCTACTCATACGCCAGCACCTCGCGCACCGACAAACTGGCCGCGTTGTGCGCCGGCCAGAAGCTGGCCACAGCCGAGATCAGCAGCGCGGCGGCCAGCCAGAGCAGGGCGCCCTCGATGGAGTAGCGGAACTCCAGCGGGCTGTCCACGAAGGCCAGGCCGATCTGGTCGCTCATCAGCCGGCCGATGGGCCACCCCAGCAGCACCCCCTGCGTCCAACTGATCAGCCCGATCAGCACCCCCTCGACAATGACGATCTGCATGATACTGCCGGTGGCCGCGCCGATGGCTCGCATGACCCCGATCTCGCGCGTGCGCTCCAGCACGTTGATGCTCATGGTGCCCATCAGTCCCATGCCGCCCACGGCTGCGATCAGCAGCGCCATGACCAATAGGAAGGTGATCAGGATGTCGAACTGCAAGCGCACCGATTCCTGGCGCTGGAACTTGGTCTCGGTGCGCACTCCCTGGAAACCCGCCTGCTCCAGGCGAGCTTCCAGCGCCTCGGCTGCGGCCGCCTGTGCAGCGGGCGTGTGTGAGTCGGTGGCAACGCGGGCGAAGTTTGCCCGACCGGTGGTGCCGGTGCTTTGGCCGAAGTAGGGATAATTGATATAAGCTGTCGGCTGGGTCAGGATGCTCTGCACGACGCCAACGACGGTCCACTCGCTGTCTCTGTCGTTGAGGCGCAGCGTCACCGTGTCGCCCACCGTCAGGTCCGGCTCATCGTCCAGCACGCTGCTGTTGAGCACCACCGCGTTCTGGTCGTCAGGCAATAACCAGCGGCCGGCCAGCAAGCGGGGCTGGATCATCTGCGTCTCGGCTTCGGGCGCACGAACGCGGATGCGATCGCTCTGGGAGCCGTCGGGACGCTGGCGCACTGCGCTGCTGCTGCCCCAGGTTTCCACCGCCGTCACGCCGGGGACTTGCAGCGCCTCGGCCTCGATCTGCTGGCCGCGGTAGGCGCGGCTGAACTCCACGGCCACGTCATAGTTGTCATAGCGATTAGCCAGCGCCAAGGTGTTGAAGAGGCTGGCACGCACCGAGAAGACGCCCACGAAAATCGCGCCGGCCAGCGTCAGCGTCACCATGGTCAGCGCCAGGCGGCCCTTGCGGCGAAAGGTGTTGCGCAGCGAGATCGCCAGCGGCCGGCGCACGAAGGGCAGCAGGCGCTGCACAGCCAGCAGCAGATGATCGACCGGGCCGCGGCCGAAGCGGCCCTTGCCCAGCCCATAGCTGGCCATGGCCTCGCGCACGGTGACGCGCGCGCCCCTATAGATGGGATAGGCCGAGGCCAGCAGCGGCATCAACAGCGCTACGGCCACCTGCAGAGTCAGCACCTGCGGCGCAAAGCCGGGGCCGCTGACGTCGAAGTTGAGGAAGCCCGCCGCAAAGCGGGCCAGCGCCACCGCGCCCGCCATGCCCAGCGGCAGGCCGATGAGCAGCGCCAGCAGACCGTAGACCAGCGCCATGCCGAAATAGAGGCCCATGATCTGGCCGTTGCGCGCGCCGATGGCTTTCATCACCCCGACCTGGCGGGCCTGCTGGGCCAGGGTGGCGTTGACGGTGTTGACTACCAGGAAGCCGCTGAGCAGCAGGCTGAGCGCGCCCAGCACGCCCAGGATCACGAACAGCGCGTCCAGGATCTGCTGCACCGGCGCCTGGCCGGGGTCAGGCACGGAGGTGGAGAAGACCTGGCCACCCCCCTTCTCGATCTTGTCCTCGACCTGCCGGACAACCGACTCGATGTGGGCCTTGTCCTGCGTCTGTTCGGCCACGGTGATCAGCAGGCTGCCGAACTGGCGGTCATAGCCCCAGTGGCTGAAGGTATCGAAGCTGGCGTAGCCATAGAGTTGATCGACGAAACGAGCGGGCGGCAGATTGATGTCGTAGACCGTGCCGGCGATGGTCAGCTCGCGCAGGCGGCCATCGCCCAGGTCCACCCGCAGCGTGTCGCCGATCTGCGCGCCCAGCAGAGGCAGCGAGTTGCGCTCCAGCACGATGCCGCCCGGCGGCGGCGGCCAGGCGCCCTGCTCTGGGCGCAGGCGGTTGACCGGCAGGTCGTGCCAGGCCGGCCGGGCCAGCAGGGTCAGGTCCTGCCAGCGACCGCTGCCGGGATTCTCCACCTGCAGCGAGACGCCAAAGCTGGCCGAGGCGGCCTCCACCCCCTCCATGCGGCTCACCATGGTCAGCAGGCCGTCGTCGAAAGCGCTGACGTTGAGCGTGGCCTGGGCCGGATTGCTGCCGAAATACGCGCCTGCGAACTGGCTATCGATGATGTGCTCCGTGCCGGCAATCACGCCGATGGCGAAGACGCCGACTGCGATCGACAACACCACCAGCAGCGAGCGCGACTTGTGGCTGGCCAGATCGCGCAGTATCTTGGCCCAGCGCGGTGGTACGTGCGGTCGTCTGGTGGTGTGGTCGTTCATGGCACTTGTTGAATGGTTAATGGTGAACGGATAACGGTTAATGGTTAATGACCAGAGGCGCGTGCGCGCACACCGGTTAACCATTACCCATTAACTGTTCACCATTAACCATTCCTCCGTTTCCCTGCCCCGTATCCCCCACGATCAACCCATCGGCAATCGTCACCGTCCGCCCCGCGCGGTGGGCCAGCTCGTCGTCGTGGGTGACCATCACGATGGTCTTGCCCTCGTCTACCAGGCGTTGGAAGAGTTGGAAGACCGCATCGGCTGTCTTGGAGTCCAGATTACCGGTGGGCTCGTCGGCCACGATGATGGCAGGATCGTTGGCCAGAGCGCGGGCGATGGCCACGCGCTGCTGCTGACCGCCGGATGCGGCCGAGGGCAGCTTATCAGCGTGCTCGGTCATCTCCACCTCGTCCAGCAGCGCCATGGCCCGGCTGGCCCGCTCTCTGGCCGGGTAGGTGTTGCAGAAATCCATAGGCAGCATGACGTTTTCAATGATGGTCAACGTCGGCAAGAGCTGGAAGAACTGGAAGATCACTCCCACATGCTTGCCGCGCCAGACCGCCATCTGTCCCTCGCTCAGGGTGTGGACGGCCGTGTCGCCGATCAGCACCTGGCCGGCCGTGGGCCGGTCGATGCCGGTGATCATGTTGATCAGCGTGGACTTGCCGCTGCCCGACTTGCCCACCACAGCCACGAATTCGCCGCGGTCCACCAGCAGGTCGATCTGCCTGAGCGCGGTGAAGTCGCCGGCCGCGGTGGCGTAGGATTTGCTGACGCCGCGCAGGTCGATCAGGTGGGTGTTGCCATGGCGGTAGCCGTCAGCCTCGACGACCGCCAGGCCGTTGCTTTTGGTTTTGGCGCGAAACTTGAACACGGATAGGATAGCTCCTGGGTTTTGTTTTGCCTGTTTCAATCATTCTACCAGAGTCGACGCCTGGCAAGTGTGATCATACTCCCAGACCGGCGCTTTGTCACGTTGTCAAAGCGACCCATAAAATATGACGCCCGTCATACCCAAAACGCGATTTCTGCGGTATGCTCAGTGCAGTCCGCAATTCGTCAGAAGCCAGCCACGAATTGAACAAATTTGACGAATTTCCCCACCCCTCCGTGAAATTCGCTGAATTCGTGGCTTGAAGGAAAGGATCGCAGCCATGTCAGAATCCGCCCGCATGTGGGTCGAAGTCGTTTTCAACATCGCCTATCTCGTCGCCATCTGGGGCATTGTCATTGCTATGGCCTTGCACAGAGACCGGGTGGCGCCGCAGGATCGCCGTGTGGCCGCGCTGGGGCGCTGGGCTTTCTTCCTGCTGGCCCTGGGTGACACAGGACACGTGGGCTTTCGCGTCTGGGCTTATGCGGCCGGCGGCCTGGAGAACACCGTCACGATGCTGGGACGCGAGGTAGGGCTGGTGGGCGCCGGCGCGCTGGCCACAGCGATCACAGTGACCTTCTTCTACGTGCTGGTGCTGATGATGTGGCAGGCCCGCTTCGGCAAGCCCTACGGCTGGTTCGGCGCGCTGCTCTTCGCTATGGCCGGCCTGCGCCTGCTGTTGATGATCCCGGTCGCCAATCAATGGAACAGCGTCACACCGCCGCAGCCCTGGTCGATCGTGCGCAACCTGCCGCTGACGATCGCGGGCCTGGGCGTGGCCTGGTTGATCCTGCGCGACGCGCTGGCCGCGCACGACCGGCCCTTCGTCTGGGTGGGCTCACTGATCGTGCTCTCCTACGCCATGTACATCCCGGTGATCCTCTTCGTGCAGCAGGCGCCGATGGTGGGCATGTTGATGATCCCCAAGACGTTAGCGTATGTGGGGATTGCGGTGGTGTTGTGGCGGAGTCTGTATAGGCGGGAGCGGATCAGTGCTGCTGCATATGCGTGACGGTCTTGTGATCTGGTAATGAACCGGGACATCACAATCATAAGTAAGGTCCCATTTTCGTGTCTTGACCTTGCGAACTTTCAGCCAACAGGCCGCCGATTTCTATGAGGCTATTGGTTTCAGAGCCGGATCAGAGACAGACAGCGTGACACACCATGTGGTGGTAGACAACCAACGCTGAGAGTTAGTCGGACCCGCGATAGGTGGCCAGAACTCCTGTGACTAATTGATGCTAGATTCCTGTGCGCATTGCGTTTAACTGAGGGATGGAGGTCATCGTTCCCTATGAAAATGGCAAAGATTGAGGCCGCCATGCGCGTGACGCTGGCGTTCAACGATGCTCTCAACCGCCACGACGTTCCGGCCATGATGGCGCTGATGAGCGACGACTGCGTCTTCGAGAACACCAGCCCGGCTCCCGACGGCACGCGTTACGTCGGCAAGGCGGCCGTGACGCAGTTCTGGCAGGACTTCTTCAGCGCCGCGCCCGAAGCCCACATCCAGATCGAGGAGATCTTTGGGATGGGCTGGCATTGCGTGATGCGCTGGCGCTACGACTGGGTGGACGCGGCCGGCAAGCCGGGCCACGTGCGCGGCGTCGACATCTTCACGGTGAAGGATGGCCTGATCAGCGAGAAGTTGTCGTATGTCAAGGGCTAACGCGCTTTCAACTGTTCGGCAAGGAGAATCCCAATGGTACATTTGGATCGCGCCAAAGACAACCCCTGGCAGCTCAAGACTGCCCCTGGAACAGCCGAGTATACGATGCATGTCGAGGACAGGGATGGCAAGACCGTGTTGGTTTGTACGGTAGGCAAGACGGTCTTGTACTACGATGCTCGCTGCATCGACGACCTGCACGTCATGCTCAAGGACGTTGGAGATTGGGTAGATCTCGGCGGAGCCGACGAGCAGAAAGAAGCCAAGGCGGGCACGGTCGAAGCCTGGGGCCGCGACCCGGGCAATCCCGTGGGCGGTTGGTATGGGCTGAAGAAGGGCCTGCGCGGCCGGTTTGGCGTCTACGTGCCGCCGCTGATGGAGGCGCTGGGTCTGGCCGAGCTGGAGCACAACGCCAAGAACAACCGTATGCGCGCGTTATAGGCGGTCGCAAGAGTAGATGCGATGACGATTACGATTCGACGAGTAGAACCGGCCGATTTTGAAGCTCTGCAGCACGTCTATTCAGGCCCCAAGGTCATTTGGGGTACAGCGCAACTGCCCTATCCCTCGGTCGAGATGTGGCGCAAGCGACTGGCCGAGCCGCCTGAAGGGATGTTTGGCATCGTAGCCTGCATCGACGACCAGGTGGTGGGCCATCTGAATATCCACACGTTCCCTAACCGCCCGCGCCGCCAGCATGTGGGCGCGATCGGCATGGTCGTACACGACGACTTCCAGGGCCAGGCTGTGGGCACAGCGCTGCTGCAGGCAGCGCTGGATCTCGCCGACAACTGGCTCAACTTGCGGCGCATGGAGTTGGAGGTTTACACCGACAACGAGCCGGCCGTGCGGCTGTACACGCGAGCGGGCTTTGTCATCGAAGGCACGCTGCGCCAGTACGCCTTTCGCGATGGGCAGTATGTGGACGTGTATGCCATGGCCCGTTTCAGGCCTGAACGCAACGAACCCTAGGAGACCCCATGCAGAGCGACCAACCAGCGCCCCAAACCATCGACGAGTACATCGCCGGCTTCCCGGACGACGTGCAGCAGATCCTCCAGCAGATCCGGCAGACGATCCGCGAGGCCGCGCCTGACGCGCAGGAGACCATCAGCTACCAGATGCCGACCTTCACGCTGCACGGCAATCTGGTACATTTCGCCGCCTTCAAGAAACACATTGGCTTCTACCCGGTACCGTCGGGTATCGAAGCGTTCAAGGAGGAGTTGGCCGGCTATGTGGGCGGCAAGGGCTCGGTGCAGTTCCCGTTGAACCAGCCCATGCCCTATGATCTGATCCGCAGAATCGTGACATTCAGGGTGGCCGAGACATTGGCGCGCGCAGAGGCAAAAAGACGAAAGAAGTAGTGGATCACGTCGTAAACCGAAAGTCTCAAGTCGATGGGAATGATTTCTCTCACCACACCCCGCCTGCACCTTCGTCCGTTTCAAGAGTCGGATCTGGAGGCCTTTGCAGCCTACCGGTCTGATCCCGATGTGGCGCGCTATCAATCCTGGACACCCCCCTTCACGCTGGATCAAGCCGCTGCGTTCCTGTACGAGATGAAGCTCGCGCAGGCGGGACAACCGGGCGTATGGTACCAGATCGCCGTCGAGCGCCAGGCCCAACCCGGACTCATCGGCGACTGCGCGTTTCAGGTGCTGGCGGACGACGATCAGCAAGCAGAGATCGGCTTCACGTTCTCACGGCTCTACCAGAACCAGGGCTACGCAACAGAAGCCGTCAGGCGCCTGCTGCTCTATCTCTTTGGCGACCTTCAGATCCACCGCGTCACTGCAACGTGCGACGTGGAGAACGTTGCTTCGTTCAGGCTGCTGGAGCGGCTGGGGATGCGACGCGAAGCGCATCACGTCGAGAACATCTGGTTCAAAGGCGCCTGGGGCAGCGAGTACATGTATGCCATGCTCGGCCGGGAATGGAACCTGAACCACAACAGCAGGTCGCGTTATTAACGCGACCTGCTGCGCATCTCCCGCAGCGCCTCGCCCACGATCTCCCGCGCCTCGGCGGCCAGTAGCTGCGGGTCGTCGTCCGGCCGGGGCTGAACCACCTTCAGCGGTAATAACCACACCCGGCTCGGATCGCGCAGCACGATGCGCTTGATGGAAGTGGTGAGGCTTTCTTTGTGGCTCTGCCAGGTCATGGACTCGGTGTCCTCATAGTGGATGGCGCACAGCAAGTAGGGCGCGCCGGTCTCGATGGCAATCTCGAACACGCCGTAGCGGAAGGGGAGCAAGGTGTCCTCTGGATTGCGTTTGCCCTCGGGGAAGACGACGATGGGGGGATACGGGCTGCGTTGCAGGCCGTCGATCACCTGTTGGCGCACGTCGGCGCGCTTGTTCTTGTCGCTGCGGTCGACAAACATGGTGCCGGTGGCCGCGGCGATCTGGCCGATGAAGGGCCACTTTTTCACTTCGGCCTTGGACACGTAGCGCATGGGTAATAAATAGCTCATCACCAGCGTGTCGAAGAACGACACATGGTTGGAGAGGATCAGCCCGCGGTGCTGGACGATGGCCTGGCGGTCGTCGCAGACAAAGCGCAGCCCCAGCGCGGGCATGACGATGCGCACTCCCAGGGCAAAGAGCCAGGAGGCCATGCGCACGCCGCGTATTTTGAGCGGCGCCCACGACAAGAGCACGATGCCCACAGTGACGAGCACCAGGGTCGGGACGCCGTAGAGGAAGCGCACCAACGCGCGCAGGTAGGCCATGGCTAGTCTCCGAGCAGCGCCGGCCAGTCGATGGACGGCAGCAGCGGGTTGAGGTCGTGCGTGGCCTCGACCACATGAAAGTCGAGGTTGGGGAAAAGCTGCTCAGCCACCTGGCGCGTCTTTTCTAGCGGCACTACGTCGTCCTGCCGGCCGTGGTAGACCACCACCGGCACATCGCTGGGCGGCAACGGCGTCTGCGCCAGGTCGATGAAGGCCAGCGCAGGCGCCAACAGCACCAGTTTTGTCACCTGGCCGGGGCGCCGGCAGGCGAAGACCGCTGCCATCAGCCCGCCCATGCTGGAGCCGACCATCGTCCAGCCGGTCGTATCGCCGATGACCTGCTCCAGCCGGGCCATGCGCTGCCAGAAGTCGCCAGGGAAGTCGGGCGCCAGCAGGTCAGGGTAGAACTGGCGCAGATATTGCACCTTGAAGCCCTGGCTGCTGCCGTCCAGGCCGTGGATGAAGAGGAGGCGGTTGGTCATGGTTCTTGGCCTTGCCCGGTCTCGACGGGCACGGTGGCCGTACACAGACCGGCCCTAGCAAAATTGTGCGCTATGGCTCAGCCACCAACCGCCCGCCGCGCACCGTGGCGCCCAGCACCAGGCCCGCGCTGATCAGCACCAGGTTCTTGAAGATGTACTGCCCTTCCAGCGTGGGCACGAAGGGCACAATCTGGAAGACCTGGTCGGGGAAGAGCACGATCGGCGTGGCGGTGCCGACCATCTGAAAGGCCAGCAGCAGCAGGGTCACGCGCATCCATACGCCGGTGATCAACCCGATGCCGATCAGCGTTTCCAGCGCGGCGATCAGAATGGCCGCGACCGCTGGCGGCACCAGCCCAAAGGTCAACTGGCTGACCGTGCTGGTCGCCAGTTCCTCGGCCGGGCTGAGGCCGGGGAAGAACTTCAGAAAGCCAAACCACAGAAAGACCAGGCCCAGGCTGATGCGCAGCAGCACAATGCCATAGCGGGCCATCCATCGGGTCAGCCGGACATCGATGCGGTCGAAACGCTCGCGCCATCCATTCATTCGTCGCTCATCAACAAAACGCTCAGTCCACATATTGCACACTCCAGTGGGTAAGAAACCGGGTTTCTTCTTGTGCAACATGGTACACGATCAGCGCGGCGTGCGCCGTAGGGCCAGCTACAGTGGGATGGTTCTCACCAGTCGCCTGCGTATTCGACGCTGTGCGGTGCGGCGGCCTGCTGCGTCCACGCGTAGCGCAGCTCCACCAACTGGCGCACGTGCAGCAGATCATGGGCCGCCCACGATGCCAGCATGTCGCCTGCTGTCAGGCTGCCCCAGGGCATGGCGATGGCCGCATCCCAGTCCGGCGACTCGAGGTTGTTCAGCCAGGCCAGCGATTCCTGGCGCGCAGCCAGGAACTTCGCCAACATCTCCGCTGGGTCCTGTTCGTTGTAGCGGCGCTGGGGGTGGCCACCAACAAACAGGTGGCCAAGGTCGCTTCAGATTTCGACAAGCCTGGCGGGCTGACCGTGGTGCCGCCAGGCGAGGAGGCTGCATTCCTGGCCCCGCTGCCGGCGCGGGCGCTGTGGGGTGTGGGGCCGGTAACGGCTGAGCGGCTGGCCGGCATGGGTGTGCAGACTGTGGGTGAGTTGGCAGCACTGCCCGACGAGACGTTGCGGGCCGCGTTTGGCCGCC
>JAAEKA010000326.1 GCA_014155705.1 Anaerolineae bacterium clx_CAG2
AAAACGGGGTCGTGGAAGTGCCGTTGCCTCTACTGGTCGGCGCGCAACTGCATGACTTCGTTGCTACTTAATCAGCGAGTCTTGCAGCATAGCGACCGTACATTGTGCGGGATGTCTTCTTTCACCGGAACCGTCATACGCTGACCAGCCTAACTACTGATTCGCGGGAATGCCGGTCGTCATATCCCGCCATGGCTCCATTCCGCTTTCTGGCCCTCTACAGGGAGGTGATGCGGAATGCTCGGCGCATGATCTCCGGCCAGGGATTTTATGCGGAAACTCAAGTGTGCTAAAATGCAGGTTGCGTGAGACTGAATTACCGGCAATCGGTCATCCGCACGGCAAGCTTACCACCATTCCGGTCGTCCGTCAAGGAAAAAAACGAACGCAACGATGAGGAAGATAAGATAGAGATTCAGTAGGCGATGTTTGAGGCAGGGTAAGTAGCCGTGTTGTTCAGTATTGTCATGTATCACAGACGTTTGCGCATGTATGCACATTCATAACGGT
>JAAEKA010000327.1 GCA_014155705.1 Anaerolineae bacterium clx_CAG2
TGAAGAGGTCAAGCGCATCATGCGCCAATTGGAGTCTGAGGAACCGAAGATCAAGGTTGACTTCAAAGTTGGCCAGAAGGTGCGCATTGTCGATGGCGCCTTTGCCGAGTTCACAGGCATCCACATAGACTTTGCACTCAATAGCTTGACGGCCTGCCCAGATTTGCGCTGCCGCCTTATGTTGACCATCAAAAAGCAAAAGAGTCCCGTTGCCATTGAGACGGCAAATCGAAGGCGCGAGTTGGGTGTTACGCTGAAAGTGTCTATACAATCCCCACATCGATTCCTGCCGCAATGAACGGGGCTGCAACTCACTATCGTTCTTGAGGTGCTGAATGGGAATCAAGGCATAGAAATACTGCCATTCTGTCACAGGACAGGTGTATAGTGAAAAGGTTTTCGCGCCATCATCCAGATAGACAATCACTGCGTCGGCAGTTTGACCGATTTAATATTGAAGCCGTTGTCCCAGTTTCCTGCCTTTGGCTATGATAACATCATCCAGATACTTCGGCGCTCCATCGCCAAAGAACGTGCTCAACCGCAGATAGTCTCTATACTCCGATAGGGACATCGTCCTTTTTTGACGGTTGTGCCTTCGACAAACAGGGGCTGTTCAACTGTCGCTGTTCGCTTCGTAGTTCCACCACTGAAAGGAGGTTCCACATGGACACTCGTCTCTGCTACAACCTGACCGGCTGTGCGCTGCGCTATGCCCTGGCCGACTGG
>JAAEKA010000328.1 GCA_014155705.1 Anaerolineae bacterium clx_CAG2
CTGCGGATCGTCTTGTTTCTGGAACCAAAAGACCCCCAGGCTGTCGGCTTGGGGGTCTTGTAGTTTCCGGGGGATCGGGCCTAGTGATGGTGGCTAACGCCGTGCTGGTGGAGCAGCATGTGGCTGTCGTCGGGGATGTGCCGCTCGACCTCGCCGCCGAAGGCGATGGGCAGGCCCAACTGCGCCGCCGCCCGCTTGAACGCCTCGATCCTGGCCTTGGCGACGGCGAAGTCGCCGTCCGGGGTGTTGTCGAACGCGATCACGACCTGTCCGTTGGGGCTGAAGATGACTTGGCCTTTCATGGCTTCCTCCTGTGGTTACAATGCAAACGACACGACCCGCGCGCCGGTGGGGGTGTAGTTGTCGCCGGTGACGGCGATCCCGCTGGCCTCGGCCAGCAGCCGGAGCAACAGGTTCTGGGTGGCGATGGGCGCGGCCGCCTTGACCATCTCCGCGAACTGGTCGAGGATGGCGCGGGCGCGGGCGGTGTTGGCGTTGTCGTAGTCGGCGTAGTAGCCGTCCAGCGACGTGAGCCGGCCCGTGCGGCTGACGGCCACACCGATGTTGCGGGCGTAGAAGTAGACGCTAGAGGTCTGGGGGCTGATGATCTCGGCCAGCGGCCGCTGGGAGCCGTAGACGTGGCCGCCCAGGTTGCTGGTGACGCGCACCTCGGCGTCCCCGGTGATCTGCGCGAACGCCTGCGCCAGCATCTGGACGGCGGTGGGGTCCATCAGCGCGGCGGCTACGTTCTCGGCGATGGTGGCCGTCTGGACGGCCAGTTTGTCGCATGGCATGGTTGTGTGCTCCTTGGTGGGGGTTGGTTTCCTTCGGGGTACGGATTACTCATATTTTCTATATTATA
>JAAEKA010000329.1 GCA_014155705.1 Anaerolineae bacterium clx_CAG2
GACGCCCAGCGCGTTGGGGATACCCAGGTTGCCGGGCTTGACGGGTGGATGAGGCAGCCGGGCGCAAGACCCTGCTGGAGCAGTACAACGAGGAGATTGGCGGCGGGCTGGGCGCGCTCAAGGGCCGGGTCTGGCGCGTCGGCCTGATGGGCTATTCGTCCAAGCGGGAAAATGTGGCGCTGCTGTTGGCGGCGCTGCGGGAGATTCTGGGGCGCTAAGCCCTCTTGTCGGGGCCAGCCTCGCCTGGAAGCTGTTTGAAGAGTTAAGATCCAGACTTCGGAAGTGGCTGAGCGGTCAGAAGCAGTGAGTCTTGGTCGCAATAAGGCCCCGTGCAAACGTGGATCGGCCACTTCCGAAGTCTCTGCGCCATAGCCAGCGCGCCCGCCACAGCGGACACGGTCAGCCCAACTCGGGCATCAACCCCCGCGCCAGGTTGATCATAGCCAGCCGCAGCCCCAGTTCGCTCATCATGAGCAGCAGCGGGTGGCTGGCTGTATCCTCCCGGATGGTGTGGGCGGCAGCCAGGGCCAGATCAGCGTGTTCGGCGTCCCCGGCGAGAGTGAACCATTCTACCATTGCAGCCAGGGTGGTTTGCACGGCTGCAGGCGTCAGGTCG
>JAAEKA010000033.1 GCA_014155705.1 Anaerolineae bacterium clx_CAG2
GGCCGCCGCCGCAGACCTTGCAGCGCTCAGCGCCGGCCGGGTTGCGCGCGCCGCAGTAGGGGCAGTGGATGTCAGGCCCGCTCTTGGCCTGCTGGATTTTGGCCTCGTCTTCGATCAGCGTGGCGCTGGGCGCGCCGACGTCGAACTGCACGTCCTGCGGCTGGGCCGCGCCGCAACTGCTGCATTTCTTGTTCACGCCCAGGTTGCGGTTGCCGCAGCGTGGGCAGGTCCACTCCAGATCGACGTAACCGACAGTTTTCTTGACCATGAGACACTCCTGCAAGGCGCCTACAGGCTGGAGGATCTGTAACGAGTAACTCGTAACCCGTAACCGGAATGCCGGTGGCCGGCTTCGGGTTACTCGTTACTTGTTATGCAGCACGCATCATACCCCAACCAGCCATGCCGGTCAAGACGCCAGCCGATACAGTAATATGCCCTGGATCGAGCGCTCCAGCACGTAATTGCGGGCAAGGTGGCTTTGCAGGCGGGCCAGGAAGGTTGGGTTGCGCTGGTATTCTTCCAGCAGCACCACGTAGCGCGGTCGCAGCGCCATGATGCGCTCCAGTTCGGCCAGCGGATCGACGCCGATCATGGGGCTCAGGTCGTCGTTGAGCAGCGGCGGCAGCAGGTAGCGGGTCGGCAGTCGAGCGTCGGTCAAATAGTAGAGGATCGGGTCGCCCTCAGCCACATAGAGGTAATCGCCGGGGGCCATGTGCTCCCGCAGGTAGCCGGCCGTGTAGACCAGCAACTCGGTCCGTGGGGTGCGGCGCAGCAGGGCCAGCGCCTCTTCTGCGCTCTGCCTGAGCGGCCGTGCGGCCGGCTGGGCCAGACCCACGGCCACGATCAGGCCGATCAGCACGGCCTGTCGCACGCGGGGCAACGCGCTGTCCAGCCGCACGGCCTGGACGATGACGGCCGCGGCCAGCAGGCTGAGCGGCGGCAGCGCCTGCAAGAAATAATGCAGGTAGAAGCGGCGCGACAGCAGCGTAGCAGCCAGGGTGAAGGCGAGCCACACCCCCAGCGCCAGGAGGTGCAGCGCCGCGCGTGGGTGGCGTCGGCGAATCAGCCAGGCCAGCGGCGCAGCAGCCAGCGCAGTCAGCCAGAGCAGGGGGGCGCCGCGCGCCTGCGCCAGCAGCGCCGCAGCCACGGCAGGCAGTGTCAAGGGCGGCGCCAGACGCAGGTAGATCGAGGAAGCTGTGAAGTTGGCGTGGACGTACTCGCCCCAGTGACCGCGAAGGGCGAAGTAGCCCGCAGCCGCCAGCAGCGGCAGCAGCGCGCCGAGGATCATCAGGCCCGCAGCCAGCAGCGCCGCGCGGGTCTTCGTTGGCTGGCCGGCCCGCCGGCTGACCAGCATAGCCAGGCCGATCCAGGCCAGCGCGGCCAGCAGATCCACGCCTGCCACAGACTTGATCTGGATGGCCAGGCCCAGCAGCAGGCCGGCGGCGAAGAAGGCCAGCCGGCGCTGCGGCAGGATCGTCGCAGGCAGGCCGGCGCGCAGGGCCAGCAGCAGCAAGGCGGCGGTCGTGAAGGGCGCAAACATGATCTCGGCGTTGCTGGCCAGGCCGCCGTTCTGCGTCGAGAAGAGGGCGTAGAACAGCGCCGCCAATGCGCCGATGGCCGCGCTGCCCAACACGCGCCAGCCAAACAGCCAGAGCAGGAAGCTGGTGGCCGTGGCCGCGATCACCGCCAGCAGGCGCATGGCCAGGATCGTCTGCCCAAAGGCAATCTGCGCCAGGGCGAATAACATGAACAAACCAGGCGGCTTGTTGTCCCAGATGACCGTGTAGGGCGGATGGCCGCGCAGCATCTCGCGCGCCATCAGCAGGTAGAAGCTCTCGTCCCAGTCGATGACCGATTGGGGCAGGGCCGGCAGGCGTAGCAACAGCGCCAGCGCGCCGCACGTCAGCAACGCTCCCACAGCAACCAGCAAGGACTTACGCCTGTTCACAGCCACCGTTCTCGTAGGTCCGGCTATCAGCCGGACGATCACGTGTTATGCGCAACAGTCCGGCAGATAGCCAGATCTACGATGCGCGTCATTTGTCCGCAATCACCCAGGCGGTGAAGACGTCGTCGTACTCGATCATCGGGTCCAGGCCGTTGGCCGCCATCAGGTAGCTGATCTGTTGGGGCGAGTAGAAGTGGCTGCCCATCAGCGCCAGTTTTTCGCCCAGCGCGATCAGCTTGACCGGGAAGCGGTTGATGTCCGGCTCCTCGATCACCAGCCGGCCGCCGGGCTTGAGCACCCGCACCAACTCGGCCACGGCCAGCCGCTGATCGGCGAAGTGGTGCAGCGCGTCCACGGCCAGCACGCGATCGAAGTGGCCGTCGGGGAAGGGCAGCCGCTCGACGTGGGCCTGGACAGGGCAGGCGATGCCTTTGATCTGCGCCTGGCCCAACATGGGGGCCGACAGGTCGCTGATCACCAACCGGCCGACCAGCGGGCTCAGGCCAGAGGCCACGCGACCGGTGCCTCCGCCCGCGTCCAGCAGCCAGCCAGTGGTGGGCAGGTTGAGCGCGGACTGCAGGCGATGGGCGTCGGGCGGACCGATGACGCGGTCGTAGATCGAGGCGATAAAGTCGAAGTGGATGTTCATAGGTGACACATGAGAGCTGATCGAAACGGTGCCCGCGCCAGGCTCGGCGTGGACGCCCGCTCGATCAGCTACTGGGGAACGGTCAGGGAGCCGGCTGAACGGCCGAAGCCCTGGTCAGGCGCAACTGGCGCGCCTCCTTGACGTAGCCGAAGCCCACCAGGCGATGGTTCTCTTCGTCGTAGAGGCGGAACTTTAGCGAGTGCATGCCGGAGCGCAGGGTGACAGGCTTGATGTGGAACAGGTCGTTCTCATTGTAAGCCTGCTCCAGGTGATAGTTGGGGATGCGCGGGCTCAGGTGGTGGATGTGATGAAAGCCGATGTTGCCCGAGAACCACTGCAGGACCTTGGGGAGCTGGTAAAACGAACTGCCCTTGAGCGCAGCATCGACATAGCTCCACTGCTTGTGGCGCTCCCAGTAGACGCCCTCGAACTGGTGCTGCACATAGAACAGCCAGACGCCGACTGACGTACCGAGAAACATCACTGGCAGCAGTACCAGCAGGAAATCGCCGAGGCCGATGGTCAGACCTGCTGCCACGAAGATCAGCAGCAACGCCAGGTCAGTCCACAGGATGCTGTTGCGCTCGCGTTTGCCATCCTTGAAGTTGGGAAAGCGCTGCAAGACAATGAAGCTGAGCCAGGCGCCGATGGTGAAGATGATCAGCGGGTTGCGGTAAAGGCGGTAGGCGATCTGCTTCCAGCGCGGCGCGTCCAGGTACTCGTCCACGGTCAGCGTCCAGATGTCGCCCATCTCGCGCCGGTCCAGGTCTCCGGCAGTGGCGTGATGCACCGCGTGGGCGTGACGCCAGCGGAAGTAGGGGGTGAAGGTCAGCACGCCGGTAACAGCGCCCACTGCATCGTTGGCCTTGCGGTTGGCGAAGAAGGAGCCGTGCCCGCAGTCATGGAAGACGATGAAGGTGCGCAACATGAAGCCGGCCGCAGGGATGGCCAGCAACAGGGTCAGCCAGTAGGAAACCCGCAAGCTAAAGTACATTGCCACCATCATGGCCAGAAGAGCCACGACGGAGGTCAGGATCTGCGCAACGGCGCGGCGCACGTCGGGATTTTGGTACTGGGCCACAATCTGGCGCCAGTTGGATGGGCCCTCTTGAGCCCGGCGGGGTTTGGTTGCTGCGGTCACGGGTGGTACTCCTTGGAGAGAAAAGGTTGGAAGACGCTCACGCGTCGTAGGGTGCTAACTGTTCACGCAGACGAAGAACCTGCTGCTCGAACGCGCCCGGTTCCTTCAGGTTATGGCCCTTGAGGTCCAGGTAATCGCGGAAGGGCTTGCCCTTGGCCGTGATGCCGTGCAGCAAGAAGGCCCGCGTCTCGCCCAGCGTCAACGTGTTACCCTTGATGGCGTTGGAGTGGTAGTTCCAGTCCAAGCGCAACATCTGCATCACGCGCCCTTCCTGCTCGGCGTCGATGGGGCGTAGAGCGTCGATAGCGGCTTTGAGGGCGTCGATCTGTTGGATCAGAGGAGCAAGGTTCATAGACGATCTACCTGGCGACTACGCGGCGAAGAGAGATAGCTGCTTGCCCATCGTGCGGGCGATTGCTGGTGTGAACTGCACGATGCCGTTGACCGGCGCGTTGGACAGCTCGGCCGGCTCGATCTTGTGCAACCCACCGCCGTACACTCGTCCTTCACCGATCAAGGCTTGCGGCGGCAGTTGATTGAGTGCTTGCCAAATGGATCGAAGCAAGTCAGGAGTGTGTTGCAATTCCGCTGCCAGCGGCGGTTTAGGATAGAGCATGAGGTAGACATTGGGCGCAGTAGCCCGTGATTGATTCAGGATAAAGCGGAAAGGACGGGATTTGTCCGGCGTCAGTCGTCCCATGTAGGTGCAAAGAAGCAGCGCCGGGGGCCGGTTTTCTTGTGCATACCAGGGCGTACGATGAGCGGACAGGTAGCGTTGATCGATGCCGCGCTCCTTGCCGTACTCCAGATAGCGCCAGAGGCTGGGATGCTCGACGCGCACGCGCTCTTCGGGCAGACTGCAATCAATCAAGAACAACTGATTTCTTAGTTTCGGATTGCCGTCCTCATCAGACAACACTTCATTAGTGTCCAGGTAACGAGGGCTCGGCAAGATCGGCGTCAGAAATTCCCAGGGCAGGCCATGCGAGGCGGCCTGTTCTCGGCTGACCACAAAGAAATCGTTGGCGCCGGTAGCGATGCCGCGCTTGATCTGGAAAAGATCCCCCAGCGTGGCTTGGAGCGGTGAAGTCGTGGAAAGCGTGCCTGGCGCGTCGTCCTCTAAGGTCGCCACGCCAGTCCATTTGGCAGTTCTGCTCAACACAGAGGTGGATACGCGCTTGATCATGGCTGGTGCATTGAGCGAGCCGCCATAAGAGAACTCCACCTGGTGTTCGCTTGGCGGCGGTTGGTTTCTGAACCAAACCACCACCGACGATACCATAGCATCGTCGAACTGGACGTCTTCGGACCGAAAACGGTGAATGCGCAGCAAAGTGACCCGTTCCAGCAGGTAGCGTTTGATCTGCCGGCCATAGTTCACATCCATGAACTCCGAGGGGATCAGCCAGCCGGCCAGACCAGCCTCGGCCATCCAGGGATGGCATAACAACATGAAGTAGCCGTAGAGGCCCGTCAGCCCGTTCAACTGAATGCCGGTCCACTGCCGGACCAACGCCAATAGCCGATTCTTCTCAGCAATGGGGATGTGATGGTGTCTGACGTAAGGCGGGTTGCAGATCAACAGGTTGAACTTTTCCCGTTCCGATGCTGGCGGCGTGGCACGTGTGAAATCTGTCAGATGAAGCGTGAGCGGCGTCGCCTGCCACAGGCGCTGCGCTTCCTGGCCGTAATGAGCGTCGATCTCAAAGCCATATGCCCTGGCAATGCGTTCGGCCGGAAAGACATGGTTCAGGGCCGAGTAGAACGATCCGGTGCCGAAAGCGGGATCAAGAAAGCGCACCATGTCATTCTCAGACACCAGGCTGCGAGCACAGGCCAGGATGTCGGTCGCCAGCGCCGTGGGTGTGGCAAACTGGCCAAGCCGATTGCGCTCCTCCTGGGTCTTGGCAGCGTCCAGTTGTCTCTGCAACTCCAGGCGCAGCGGCTCGATGTCACGCAGATGTGGATGCGCTCTTGAGATTATCATAAATCAAAGCCCCAACTCTGCTAGGTCATCGATCCTATGCTCCCACACCCAATCGATACCTTCTGCGGCTTCGTAACCTAGATAGCCAGTATCGAAATAACCACACAGGAAGAGTACGTAGCGAACCCGATCACCGTACGTGCTGCGTAGTTGAGCGTTCTTGGTGGCTTCCTCTTTGCGTCTCTTGTTTGTGTTGGTGAAATCTCCGGCAGATTTGGCCTCGATCAGCACGGGTAGCTCATTTGGTTGGGCGTGTTTAGGCATGACAACCGCATCAATCGGCACGTTCACATGATGTGCGCCATGTTTTACCGGTACATTGACACGGAACCCGTATCTATCTGGCGGGAAGGCGTCAAGTGTAACCCGGCTTCCCGGATCGATCACGCGATAACCCCGCTCGTCCAGCCAAGCACTGATAGCTGTAAGCTGCCTGCGCTCTTGTGCGTTTCGGATGATTGGGTTGGCAACTGCCCCGCAGAGACGATCGGCCACAATCGTGGCGGCACGGTAGATCTCTGCCTCGGATGGCTCGTTGTCACTACCTAACCACGGCAGAATGTCCACGTCCGCCAACTTCTGAAAGACGTCGGACATCCGCTGTAATTCCGACCGCAGTTGTTGTTCGTTCATTCTGTTGGGAATGTGTTGACGTAACTCTATACTTCTGACAAGATTTGGCGAAACCCCCGCTAGCCCAATCAAACGATCGCGCGCAAGGGGCGGGGCTGTGGTCATCCTTAATGTCTCGACCGCAGTGGGGTTTGCGCGTAGGACGTCAGGAGCAATATTGGTCAGATTGTGTGTTTGCTGGAAAGTGGTCAACACACGTTCGGTTGTTTCGATGCGCGTTTCGCGGAACGCCTGCGGCGCAAATCGAAGAAACCATTCGTTGTAGAAGTCAACTGACTGAGCAATGTCCGTTTTCCAACGATCGGGTCTGTTGGCGTTGATTTTCATAACTATGTTCGGTCGAATCCAATTTCGTCCAACCACCGCGCTGCCATGTCTAACTTTGGGCTGTCTTCGACACATCACAGAAAGGCATGCGTGTCGAGCAGGATCTTCACGGCATGTACTCCTCAAAATCCTCGAGTGGCGCGTCAAAGTCTTCAGCCATGTGGACCATGCCCTTGGCGCTACCTGCCTGCCGACGCGGTTTTGGCGTCATGGGAACGAGCTTTACCATCGTGTTCTCGTCCTTGACGATGACCACATCCTCGCCGCGCAGTGCAGCGTTTACCAAGTCCTTCAGATGCGTGGAAGCTTCTTCAAGTCCAAATTGCTGTGCAGTCTGCATGGTACACTCCTCTAGCCTCGCCGTCCAAACTCCTTCTCGAGTTGCATCCGGCTCAACACCAGCATCGTCGGCCGGCCGTGCGGGCACGAACCGGGGCTCTGGCAGGCTTCGAGCTGGCGCACCAGTTGGCGCATCTCATCCAGGCCCAACGTCTGTCCCCCCTTGATCGCGGCCCGCTTGCAAATGACGGCCACCAGGGCGGCTTCCTTGCTCTCGCCCACCAGGTCGCGGCCGTCGGCGATGCCCTCCAGCGTCTCCTCCAGCGCGCGGCGGGGATCGACACGGCTGTAGACGGCCGGCACGGCCCGCACCAGCCACGTATCGCTCCCGAACGCTTCCAGGCCAAAGCCAGCCGCGGCCAGGGCATCGGCGTACTCGCCCAATAGGCCCGCGTAGCCCGATCCCGCCTCGAAGACCAGCGGCTCCAGCAGCGCCTGCTGGGCTACGCCATGGCCGGCCTGTTCGCCGAGCATTTGTTCGAAAAGGATACGCTCGTGAGCCGCGTGCTGGTCGACCAGGTACATGCCCTCCGGCCCTTCGGCCACGATGTAGGTTGCGCCCATCTGGCCGACGACGCGCAGTATGGGAAAGGCAGGGGTAGATTGGGAAATTGGTAAATTGGAGTCGGAGGTAGCGCCTGCGGCGGTCGGTGTCGCCATGTCGCTGGCGTCAGGCTGGGGCGAGGCGGCAGTCGGCTCGCTGGGCCGCGGCGATACCTGCGAACTGCTGGCAGTGGCGATGGACCACTGTTGGCTGTTGACTGGTACCTGCTCCCGTGGCAGCGCCAGTGATGGCTGGAGATTTTGGCCAGCAGACAACAGGATTTCGCGCCGCTCGGCCCAGCCGGGCATGGCCCAACTCAGTCCCTCACTGCGCACCTCGGGCACCGGGGAATGCTCGGCCAGCGTCGCGTGGACAGCCTTCTGCACGGCGCGAAAGACGGCTCGCTCCTCGCGGAAGCGCACCTCAGCCTTGGCAGGATGGACATTGACATCCACCAGCGCGGGGTCCAGTTCGATCATCAACACCGCCACCGGGTAGCGGCCCACCATCAGCCGGTTGCGGTAGGCCTCGGTGACGGCGAAGGCCAGGCTGCGGTCCTGGATCGCCCGGCGGTTGAGGAAGAAGAGGATGTGGTTGCGGTTGGAGCGGCTGAGTGAGGGTAGACCCGCGTAGCCGGCCACCTGCGGCGCCTCGGCCAGACTGGGCTGCGGCTCTTCATCCTCTGTATGGCCCACTGCAACCAACTGTCGCCCCACGTCCAGCCCCCAGACCTTGACCAGCACGTCGTGCATCCGGCCGCTGCCGGTGGATTGAAAGACCAGCCGGCCGTCGGACACCAGGCTGAAGCGCCGCTCAGGGAAGGCCATGGCAAAGCGCTGCACGGTCTCGGCGATGCGGCCGGACTCGGTGGCTGCCTGGCGCAGGAACTTCAACCGGGCCGGCACGTTGTAGAACAGGTTCTCGACCGTCACCACTGTGCCTGGCGGCGCGCCCTTGGCCTCCTGGCTGACCAGATGGCCGCCTTCGACGCGCAACTGGCAGCCTACGGCCTCGTCGATGTGGCGGGTGAGCAGCGTCACCTGCGCCACCGAAGCGATGGATGCCAGCGCTTCACCGCGGAAGCCCAAGGTGGCGATGTGCTCCAGATCGTCGGCGCTGGTGAGCTTGCTGGTGGCATGGCGCTCGAAGGCCAGCGCGGCCTCAACCGTCGGGATGCCGTGGCCGTTGTCCACTACCCGCACCAGCCGGCGGCCTCCCTCGCGTACCTCGATCCGGATCTCGTCGGCGCCCGCGTCCAGACTGTTCTCGACCAGCTCTTTGACGGCGGAGGCTGGCCGTTCTACAACTTCGCCCGCGGCGATGCGGCTGGCTACTTCAGGGGATAGGACGCGGATCGACATGGCGCGATTGTACCACAGGTAGGGTAGATTGGTAGATTGGTGGATCAGGCAAGCGCCGTCGCTCTTTTGCGGAGTGAGCGCCCCCAGGTGCGGGCTTTGTGTCCATCAGCCGCACCTGGGGGCGCCTACTCCGCGTCAAGGTGGCTGGCCGGTGCAATGGGGGTGGCTGGTTTGCCAAATGGAATCAGTTCGGGTACAATCTTTGTGACGCAGTGCGGCATAAAATTCGGCAGCATCAAATGCCCTGGGTGGCTCAGACAACCGCGTGCAGTGTTGCAGACCCATGATGTTTGTTATACAGAATGATCACCGGCGATCCCAATTCTACATAACCATCGAAGTGATTGACTTCGGCCTGTTGGCAGGCGCATGTTGCGCCGCGCCCGGCAGGTCGTTTTGTTTTTCCGGCTGGCAGATCTGCTCAATCCATACGCCGTAGCCCTCATGCTACGCCAACAACTCTATAGTAAGGAGCATAGTCGATGAAGGACATTGTGATTGTTGGAGGAGTCCGCACCCCCACGGGCAACCATGGCGGCGCGCTGCGTGACAAGAGCGCTGTGGACCTGGGCGTTCTGGTCTTCAAGGAACTGATCGCCCGCACCGGCGTGGACCCTGCCCTGTTTGACGACGTCATTGTCGGCTCCGGGGCTCACCCTTCGGACGCCGCCAACATTGGCCGGGTCATGGCGCTTTTGGCCGGCGTGCCGCAACATGTGCCGGGCTATTCCGTACAACGCAACTGCGCCAGCGGCATGGAGGCCATCATCGGCGGCTACCGCGCTGTGGCTTCTGGCGAGGGCGACCTCTACCTGATCGGCGGCGCTGAGAGCATGAGCAGCGCGCCCTATCTGGTGCGCGGCGCGCGCTGGGGTCTCAAGCTGCGCCATACCCAGTTCATCGATGGCATTTGGGAGGCGCTGACTGATCCGGTCTGTGGGCTGGTCATGGGCGCCACAGCCGAGAACCTGGCTGAGCGCTACGAGATCAGCCGCGAGCAGCAGGACAAGTACGCGGTCGAGAGCCACAAGAAGGCCTTCCGGGCCCAGCGCATGGACAAGTTCAAGGACGAGATCGTGCCGGTAGAGATTGTCAAGCGCGTCGGCGGCCAGGAGGTGGCGCGCGAGGTGGTCTCTCAGGACGAGGGCGTCAACCCCACACTGACCGTCAGCAAGGCGGCCCTCTACCCCACTGTCTTCAAGAAGGGCGGCACCGTCACTCCCGCCAACGCCTGTCCTTTGAACGATGCCGCTGCGGCTGTGATCGTCACCACGGCCGACCGCGCAGCAGAGTTGGGCCTGAAGCCGCGCGCCCGCATCGTCAGTTACGCCTTCGTGGGCGTAGACCCGGCCTACATGGGCATCGGCCCGGCCTTTGCCATGCCGAAGGCGCTCAAGAAGGCTGGCCTGAGCCTGGATGACATCGGCGTGATCGAGCTCAACGAGGCCTTCGCTGCTCAGGTGATGTCCTGTGGCATCGAGATGGAGCGTCAGGGCTTCAACTGGGATTGGAAGAAGGTGAACCCGCTGGGCGGCGGCATCGCTCTGGGCCACCCTATCGGCGCCACCGTGATCAAGCTCAGCATCACCATGATGGGCGAGATGGAGCGTGAGGGCCACAAATACGGCATGGTCACCATGTGCGTCGGCGGCGGGCAGGGCGGTGCGATGATATTGGAGAACTTGAGCGTGTAACACGTAATGCGTAACACGTAACGTGTGCATACACTCAGCGCCTCCGCTCGACGGAAAGCTCTGGTTACGAATTACGGGTTACGGATTATGGGTTATGCCGCAAGCAACATGAAACGAGGTTGAGCCATGTATATTTTCAAAGCAGGCGTCGTCGGCGGCGGGTTCATGGGTGCGGAGATCGCGCAGGTGATCAGCTTCAGCGGGCTGCCGGTGGTGGTGAAGGATGTGGACCCCGGCATGCTCAAGAAGGCTGAGGAGCACATTCGCGCCATCTACCAGGGGCGCGTCGACAAGGGCAAGATGACCCAGGGCGAACTGCGCGACAAGATGGACCTGATCGAGTTCACCCTGGACTACGACTCCTTCGAGGATGCCGACTTCATCATCGAGGCCGTGCCTGAGCGCATGGATCTCAAGGTCAAGGTCTTCCAGGAGTTGCACAAGATAGCGCCAGAGACGGCCATCTTCGCCTCTAATACCTCGGCGCTCAGCATCTCAGAGATGGGTCACAAGGGTGGCCGGCCGGAGCGCACCGTCGGCATGCATTTCTTCAGCCCGGCCCATGTCATGAAGTTGGTGGAGATCATCCCTGGTCTGGATACCACGCAGGAGGTGGTGGACGACACCGTACAGTTTACCGAGAGCCTGCGCAAGATCGCGGTGGTGGTCAAGGAGTGCCCCGGCTTCCTGGTCAATCGTCTGCTGGCTCCCTACCTGGGCGAGGCCATGATGGCGCTGCAAGAGGGCGCGGCTACAGCCAGCGAGATCGACGAGGCCATGGTTGAGTTTGGTATGCCTATGGGGCCATTCACCCTGCTGGACTTCATGGGCATCGACGTCAGCGCCCACGCCGGGGCTTATATGGCCAGTGAGTATGGCCCGCGTTTCGAGTCGCCGGAGATACTCAAGCAATTGATGGCAGCCGGCCGTTATGGCGAGAAGTCGGGCGGCGGCTTTTATGGCTACGGCGAGCAGAGCGACGCCCCGGTCAAGGAGATGATCGCCGAGATCCAGGCCAGCGGTATTGCCAAAGGCCCCTTCTCAGTCGAGCGGCTGGTTTTCCCCATGATCAATGAGGCGGCCATGATCGCCCAAGAGAACATCGCCTCGATCCCTGACATCGACATGGCTATGATCGCCGGCACCGGCATGTCTTACCAGGGCGAGCGGGTCGGCCCGCTGACCATCGCCGACGAGTATGGTCTGGACGTGGTGTTGGCCGGCCTGGAGCAGATGCTGCACGAGCCCTGGGGCGGCGAGCGTTTCCGCCCCTCGCTGCTGCTCAAGACCAAAGTGCGCGCCGGCCATCTGGGCAAGAAAAGCGGCCGCGGCTTCCATGAGCATATGGCATGGTAGATTGGTAGGAGGTAGATTGGTAAATTGGTGGTCTGTTCGCAGCGCCACCAACTAACCAATCTATCAGTCTACCAATTTACCAATCTACCAATTTACCAGACAGGAGACATCCCCATGGCAGAGTACCAAAACATCAAATTTGGCGTGCAGGACCGCATCGCCGTGATCGCTATCGACCATCCGCCGGCCAATGCTTTCGACCGCCGCACGCTGGAGGAGTTGGGTGCGGCCTTCGACGAGGCTACTAACAACGCCGATGTCAAGGCTATTGTCCTGACGGGCGCTGGGCAATTTGCCTTCGTGGCTGGCGCCGACATCAAGGAGATCAAGGGCATGGAGGGCGACGAGGCCGCCATCCGCGCCTACATGCAAGGCGGCCAGGCGTTGTTCAGCAAGATCGAGGCCAGCCACAAGCCAGTGATCGCAGCCGTCAACGCCGTGGCGTTGGGCGGCGGCCTGGAGTTGGCCCTGGCCTGCCAGATGCGCATCGCCGGCGACAAGGCCCGCTTCGGCCTGCCCGAGATCAACCTGGGCATCATGCCGGGTTGGGGCGGCACACAGCGCCTGCAGCGCGTCGTGGGCAAGGCCAAAGCCACCGAAATGATCTTGACCGGCGATATCCTCAACGCGCAGGAAGCCTACCGCATCGGCCTGGTCAACAAGGTCGTGCCCGCCACGGCTGTGGTCAAAGAGGCCATGGGCCTGGCCAAAAAGATCACCGAGAAGGGCGGCGTGGCCGTGGCGAAGGCGCTGGAGGCCATCAACGCCGGCAGTGATCTGCCCCTGGCCGAGGGACTGGCCGTCGAACTGGACGGCATCACCGGTCTGGCCATGACCAACGACGCCCGCGAGGGTATCCTGGCCTTCATCGAGAAGCGCCGGCCGAATTTTACGGATAGCTAGAACGGAAATTGGTAGGTCGGTAGATCGGTAGATTGGTGTGCTGCCATCGCGCACCAATCTACCAATCTACCGATCTACCTCTTCCCAATCTACCACCCAAGGAGGCCCCCATGAATTTTGCCTTCACCGAAGAGCAAGCCATGTTTCGCGACATGTTCGCGGACTTTGCAGCCAAAGAGGTGGAGCCACGGGCGGAGCATATGGCCGAGGACGAAGAAGTGCCGGCCGGCCTGTTGAAGAAGGCCGCTATGCAGGGCTTTCTGGGCGCGCTGACGCCAGAGGACTACGGCGGCGCAGCGTTGGACCCTATGAGCTACATCCTGCTGCTGGAGGAGATCGCCAAGTCCGACATGAGCACGGCCATGGTGCTGCACGTTCACAACAGCCTCGCCAGCCAGGCCATCCTGCTCTGCGGCAGCGAGGCGCAGAAAGAGGAGTGGCTGCCAGCGCTGGCCGAGGGCGGCGCCGTCGGCGCATGGGCCCTGAACGAGCCGGATTCCATTGCGCTGGGATCGATGCAGGCCACGGCTAAAGTCGATGGCGACGCCTACATCCTGCACGGCACCAAGGCATGGGTTTCCAACGCAGGCATCGCCGGATTGTATGTGATCTTTGCCGTGGCGCCTGAAGGGCCGACTGCGTTTCTGGTTCCGGCCGACGCCGAGGGGTTGAAGCTGGGCAATCGCGACAAGACCCTTGGCATGCGCGGCGTGCAGATCAACCCGCTCTACCTGAACGACGTGGCTGTGCCGGCTGAGAGCGTGCTGGGTCAACCCGGCGGCGCACAGGCTGTGCTGGATCAGGTCACCGACTTCTCGCGTCTCTCCATGGCTGCCATTGCCCTGGGCGGCGCGCACCACGCCCTGGACCTGGGCGTCAAGTTCGCCATCGACCGCAAACAGTTCGGCAGCGAGATCGCGCTCAAAGGCGCGATTCAGGCCTTCATTGCCGACTCGGCGCTGGAGGTAGAGACATTGCGCAGCCAGATCTACCGCTGCGCATCGCTGGCTGAGCAAGGCAAGCTGGACCGTGAGGCGGCCGCGATTGCCAAGCTGTGGGCCAACCGCGTCGCCTATCAAGTGGGCAACCGCATGATCCAAACCCACGGCGGCTACGGCTACATCCTGGACTACGCCATCGGCCGCGTGTTCCGCGACTGCCGCACCATCGAGGGCATCGAGGGCACCAACCGCTCGCAGCAGACGGCCATTGCCAAGAGTGTGTTGGCGACGCATGGCTTCGCGGCGTAACGAGTAATGCGTAACCCAGAGTATATGTGAGGTGTCTCCACTTGCGGACAACACCTCAGGCATTACTCGTTACGCGTGACGGTTTCCCCCCCACCCTCGCACCAACCTGTAAGAAGGTAAACCTTATGGACCTGACACTACCCAAAGAGTACGACCTGTTGCGCCACATGATCCGGGACGTGATGGAGAACGAGTTTGCGCCGGTGGCTGAGGAGGCCGACGAGAAGGCCGAGGTGCCCTTTGAGGCCATCAAGGTGGCGGCCAAGGCTGGGCTGTTCGGCATTCCCTTTCCCCAGGAGTACGGCGGCAGCGGTGCAGGTGAGCTAGGCTACGTCATTCTGATGGAGGAAATCAGCCGGGTGGACAGCGCCATGGCCACGGTGGTCGGCGCGCACATCGGCATTGCCGCCATGGCGGTCTACGTGGACGGATCGCGCGCGCTCAAAGAGAAGTATCTGACGCCGATGGCGCAGGGCGCCAAGATCGGCGCCTTCTGCCTCACCGAGCCGGCAGCCGGTTCCGACGCGGCAGCTATCAAGACGCGTGCCATACGCTCCAACGGCAACTGGGTCATCAACGGGACCAAGATCTACATCAGCAATGGCCCCTTCGCCGACCTCTTCTCCGTGCTGGCTGTGACTGACCCGGCCCTCGGCGCGCGCGGCGGCGTGACCGCTTTCGTGGTCGAAAAGGAGATGGGTACCAAGATCGGCGTCGTCGAGAAGAAACTGGGCATTCGCGCGTCGGCTACTTCCGAGGTGATCTTCGACGAGGTCGAGGTGCCACAGGCCAACGTCATCGGCCAGGAGGGACTGGGCTTCGTGACCTTCATGAAGACCCTGGACCTGGGCCGTGTGACGGTGGGTGCGGCCTCGCTGGGCGGCGCCCAGAAGGCGCTGGAGATGATCATCGACTATGCCCGTCTGGCGGAGAAGTATGGCATGCCGCTGGCGCACCAGCAGCAGGTGCAGTTCATGATCGCCGACCTCTACTCGTGGAATGAGATGCTGCGCGGGCTGGTCTATCGCACGGCCTGGATGGTGGACAACCATCGCCCCTTCGCACGCGAGGCCTACGTCTGCAAGTTGATGGGCAGCGAAATCGCCAGCAAGGCGGTCAGCTACGCCATGGAGATACACGGCGCACTGGGGCTGAGTCGCGACTATCCGCTGGAGCGGGCCTTCCGTGACGCCCGCATCGCTGAGATCTTCGAGGGCACCAACGAAATCCAGCGCATCATCATCGCCCGCGACCTGCTCAGGGAAGTCGGCGTACACATTGAGCCGTAGCCAAGGAGGCGTGCAGTGCGAATCGTTGTTTGCATCAAACAAATCTTGGACCCAGAGACGATCAAGTTCAGTCGCAGCCAACAGGCCATTGACGATCGCCTGGCCACGAGGATCATGAACCCGCCTGACCGCTGGGCGCTGGATGCCGCGCTGCGGTTCAAGGAAGCCGATCCTTCCATCGAGGTGATCGCCATGTCTTTGGGCGAGCCTGGCGTGGAAGATGTACTGCGCGAGGCGCTGGCTCTGGGCTGTGATCGCGCCATTCTGCTCAGCGACGCCGCTGTGGTCAAAGCCCGCGCGGCCGGTCTGGCCCAAATTGTCGCAACGGCCATCAGGCGACTGCGCAACGTGCAACTGGTGATGACTGGCCACATGGCGCTGGACACCGGCAGCGGCACGCTGGGCGCGCGATTGGCCATCGAACTGGGCGACTGGCCGGTGCTGATGAATGTGGACCAACTGCGCCTGGAAGGGGGCCACATTACTGGTCTGCAGTACGCCGACGAGAAGTACTACCACAGCAGCTACCCGCTGCCGGCAGTGGCCACTGTCCTGGAGACGCCGCAGCACCCGCGCTATCCCCACGGCGCCGACATCATCAACGCCTACCGCGTGCGCAACGTGGAGGTCTGGAGCAGCCTGGCGTTGGGCATCGATCCGACCACCCTGCCCGCCCCCACCACCGGCCGGCAACTGCGCGTGCCGCCTGCCCGACAACTTGGGCTTATCGTTGAGGGAACGCCGCAGGAGGCAGCCCAGACGCTGGTGGCCATGCTAAGGTCGCGCCGCGTCATCTAGGCTGAACGCATGGAGAGACCGGGAGTTTTTGTGTGCGCTTCATGCTCGATCAGACTGGTACCGCCGAAGGCGTCCCGGTTTCCGTGAACAGCCACCCTGGAGAGACTCTATGGACCTATCATTTCTGGAACAACTGCTCGGCGCACCTGTCGAGGAAGAAGAGGGTTACCGCAACATCTGGGTGGTGGCCATCGCCTGGGAGCCGCACCTGCGTGCCTGTGACTTGCAGGTCGTGGGCAAAGCCCGCAACCTGGCCGACAGCCTGGGCGCCTATGTCAACGTGCTGCTGATAGGCGACAACGCCGATGAAGATCTGGCCCGCGAGCTGATCGTCTACGGCGCCGACGCCGCCTACTGGGGCGCCGGCTATCCTACCGGCCACAGCCTGCTGGACTTCTTCAGCCAGCACAAGCCGGAGATCCTGCTCTTTGCCGATGCAGCCGGCGGCCGTAAGATGGCGCCCCGGCTGGCGCAGCGTCTCAAGTGCGCGCTGGTTACTCACGCGGTCGATCTGTCCATCAACGCCGAAGAGCGCAGCCTGGTGGTCGCCACTCCCATCTATCACGGCGCGGCCTACCGCGTGGTGGAGTGCAGGACCAACCCGCAGATGGCCACGGTGCAGCAAGGCGTCTTCCCCGTGCCCGACCGCGACGATTGGCGCAGCGGCGATGTGGAGATGGTCGAGCTGGAGTGGAAGCCGCAGCCGCCGTTGACCCCGGTCGAGCCGCCTGAGTACTATATCCCCTTGGAGAAGGCTGACATCATCATCGCCGGCGGCCGCGGTTTGCGCGGAGCTGGCTGGCAGTTGGTCGAAGATCTGGCAGCGGCCGTAGCCCGCAGGCTGCCGCACAAAGCGATTGCCGTCGCCGGCTCGCGCGGCGCAGTGGACGAGGGCTGGATCGGCGCGGAGCACATGGTAGACCTGACCGGCCGCACCGTCGCGCCGGCGCTGTACGTGGCCTGCGGCATCCGCGGCACCTTCCAGCACTTCGGCGCCACCGAAAAGGCTCGCTGTATCGTCGCCATCAACCACAATCCCGATGCCCCGATTTTCAAGCATGCCGACTACGGCATCGTCGGCGAGGTCGAGGAGATCATTCCCGCCCTGATCGAAGTATTGGACAGTTAGCGCTGGATGGTTGGCGCGTTTCTCCTGAGGGGACTGGCCGTAGCCAGTCCCCTTTTCGCGCCTTCCGCTCTGGGCGGATCTGTGACACTGCCGCATGTGCGTCCGCTGCCAATTGCGGAGTCGGTGGAGCTAATAGAGCCTGCCCTGTGTAATGGCTCAGCCTTCAGAGTGTCGACATTCCCGCGAAGGCGGAAATCCGCGCCTCACGAACCCGTCGCTCCCGCCGTCGCGGGAGCGACGGGTTCGTGAGCAGTTACGACGTTCTTTGTGTGCTCTTTGTCGTGGATCATCCTGGCTCTGGCTTGTCCAGGTTAGGGCTGATAGATGACCACCAGCCGCGGCGGGTTGGGCGGGGCCGTGCTTTCGCGGCTGGCAAAGCCGCGCCATCCGAGCGTGCTCTCGTTTTTGCTCACCAAGGCCAGGCCGTAGTTAGGGGCGCCGTTGACCCAGGTCTGCACAAGGCTGGTCACATTCCATTGGTAATAGCTGAACGCCAGCCCCACGCCGAGAATGTTGTTGTTGCCAGTGTAGGGCGGCTGTGAAGCCCAGGTGGCGGTCAACTCCTGCCAGGCGGCGTCGCTGCGCTTCAGCTCCACGTCGAGTAGCGCCGGCGAGGCGCTGGTTTGCGCCAGATACGCCTGAAAGCCCGCGCTCTGTATGACAGCCCCAGACGGGATGCCGCTCAGGTTGAAGCGAAACAACGCCCGGCCGGTGCTGGAGGCGCTTTGGCTGCCTGCGTAGAGTGTCGCAGCGGTCCCGTAGTTGGTCGTGGGCGACGACGACAACACATATGCGTCGGCCACTGGCGTCAGAATAACGGTCACCGGCGTCGCCGTGGGGGTAGGTGTCGGCGTCCGCGTGGCGGTGGGTGTCGCCGTGGGCGTTGCCGTAGGGGTCCGTGTGGGCGTTGCCGTAGGGGTCCGTGTGGGTGTTGCCGTCGGTGTTCTCGTGGGCGTAGGAGTCGGCGTCTGGGTGGGTGTTGCAGTAGAGGTCGGTGTGGCCGTCGGCGTTGGAACGCCGCTGCAGAGCCGGTTCCAGCCCGCGGCGATGCCGGCGATGTCGTGAATGTCCACATCGCCATCACGGTCCAGGTCGTAGCGCGGGTCGAAGCCGGTGGTATGTCCCCAGTCCGAGGCGACCGCCTCGACGTCTGTAATCCCGTTGCGACCGTCGCCGTCGAAGTCATAGCACAGCGGGTCACGCTGGCCGAACAGAGCGAACTCGCTCAGGCCATCCAGCGCGACGTGCAGTTGGTTGCCATCCAAGTCGATGGCCGTATTCAGCAACTGCCAGCCGGCCGGGGACGCGGCGCGCCACAGATTGACCAGCCGTTCGTCGCCGATGGGGCCGTCGCGCCACTCGTGCTCGCGGTAGTTGACCGTCAACTGCACGGGCACGGGAAACTGGGTGATGGGCTGGCCGTTGTCGGCGCGGCGGGCTGTTAGCTGGAAGCGCGCGCCGCCGTAGGCATGGCCGGCGCTCGGCGCGTCGCCAGCCCGCTCCAGCCGGGTGTAGCGGAAGATGGCGTTGGCCGGCAGCGCGCCCGCCGGCGCCGCCACGTGGATGCGGTGGTCGGGGCTCAGGAACTCGCCGCCGCCCGCTGGGATGGTCGCCTCGAACGGCGGTTGATAGCGGATGGCGTCGTCCGCGATGATCGACACGTTGCCGGCCGCGTCGCGGAAGCGCACGTAGACAAAGGCTTCGCCGGTCATGGGGTGCGGCGCAAGCGTCCAAGGGCTGCTGGCCGCCATGGGCGCCCAGGCGGCGCCCCAGAAGTCGGGCCGGTTGGCGATCTGCATATGGGTGGCGTCGTCGGACGCGTCCAGGCTCAGATCGACCTGCAAATCCTCGCTGTGTTCGGCGTCGCCATCGATGACCACCAGGCCTTCGGGCGCCGTCGTGTCCATCTTCGGCAGGCCGTGGACGACCGCGCTGAACCCGCTGTGCGATCCGTCCACGCCGTCGCAGCGCAGCCGGTAGTAGTAGACCGTCCCGTTGGCCAGTCCGCCGTTGCTGAACAGGCCGGCGGCAGGATTGGCGTTAGCCAGGAAGGCAAAGCCCGCTGCCAGGTTCGTGGTTCGTTCCATGCGCAAATTGGCGCAGACAGCTTCCGAGGTGAAGTAGATGTCGTTGACCCCGTTGCCCGGCTCGACCCACACCTCGCGCGGGGGCCGCACCACGTCGTCGCCGGGGTCCAGCGGACTGCGGCCAGCCGTGACCTCGGAGCCGTCGGCCTCGCCGCCGCGGTCGCTATCCGAGCGGCGGGGATCCGTGCCGGCCTGGAACTCGCCGCCGTTGGTCAGCATGTCTCCGTCCGGGTCGCCGGCCGCCCCGTTGATCCCGGTGGGGTCGTAAGGGTTCAGGCCGAAACGCATCTCCCAGCGGCTGGGCAGCCCGTCGCCGTCCGGATCCCACAGGCTGGGCGTGGCCTCGGGAATCGCAAAATAGCTCAAGTGCGCGTGGCGGGTGAACGAGCGGCCCGCGTTGTCGACGCCGCTGGCGGTCACGTGAAGATCATAGCTGCCCGGCTGGTTGACGCGAGTGAAGACGCCGCCGTAGGTCCCGTCGCCGGCCACCCCGTCGCCGTGCGCGCCGTCGTCGAACAGGGGGACGGTGACTGTCATACCGGTCGCCGTGGCCACTTCTGCCGCAATCTCTGCCCCCGGCACGCCGCCCAGGCTGTCGGTCAGCGCGGCGACGATCGGCAGCGGCAGTCCGGCGCGCCGCAGGTCGGGCGCCTGGTCGAAGAAGGTCCGCAACTGCGTCCCGCTGGCCTGGCGCGCCGACAGCGTCGCTACGTACTGGATTGCAGCGGCGGGTGCAGTAAGGCTGACAGTCCAATCGCCAGGTTGCAGTTCAGCGATCTGCCAGACCAGGTGGCGGTTGCCCAGGGTGTCGGGCAGGCGCACCACGTCGGGCGGGGCCGGCGTCAGGACGACGCCGGTGGGATCGCGCAACACCACGTTTGGCGCCGCTGCACCGGTCCAGTGAAAGGCAAACAGGGCATCCTTGACGCCTGTCTCCGGCACGGGGATGGCCTCCGCGATAGTTGCGCCGGCCGCCACCTGCCCCTGCTGCTCCCACAGCCGATCCAGCCCGGCGATGTTCTCGGCGATCTGGGTGTACAGGTCGCCCAGCGGATTGGACAAGGCGACCGTTGGCTGGTCCGGATCGGCGGCAGCCTCCAGCGCGGTTTCGCCGAGGTGATGGTAGCAGACGTCCAGCAGCGCCTCGCCGCAGGTGTCGACGGCGATACGGCGCATCAGATCCTCATGCGCTCCCTCGCCCAGCGCGATGGCATGCACGTGGGTGCCGGCTGCCATCAAGCGGGCGCGCACGTCGTTGTATAACAGCGGAGTGTTCTCCATGCCGTCTGACAGCAGCACGACCCACCATTCGTTGTCGGAGGCGACCGCGTCCAGCCGGTCCTGGGCCACGTTCAGGCCGTCGCCGATGCTGGTGCTGCCCCCGGCTACCATGCCCTGGATCGCGATCTGCGCGTCCAGCCGCACGCCGGCCGCCTGGGCGTCCGGCAGCAGCGCCAGGCCGGCCGGCGGATAGTCGCCGGTCGCCTCGCCGTTGAAGCTGACCACCCCTAGCCGGTCGAACTGCACCAGGTCCTCGGTGTGGAAGCGGGCCGCGTCCTTGGCCGCCAGCAGTTTGTCGCCGGCCATACTGCCCGAGCGGTCGATCACTAGCACCCGGTCGCTGCGCAGCTCGTCGTAGCGAACGGCATCGGTTGCGCTGTCGCTGACTGCGCCGCCTAACTGCACGATCAGGTCGAACGCGGCGCCGGAGGGCGCACCCGGCTTGGCGGGCGCTTGCACCACCAGCCAGTACAGCCCCGTGTTGCCCAGATAGCCGCCGTTCAAAATCGGGGCTGCATTGTCCGGGTCGATAGGACCGACATACGCCTCGAAGTCCCGCTGCCAGTCCAGGCCAGGCACTGACGGCGTGGCCAGCGGCGCCTGGCCGGTCACCTCCAGCCAGACCAGGAAGCGCTCCGGCGCCAGTGGCTCGCCAACGTGGGCGGGGTCCCCGGTCGTTGGCCGGACGATGTCGACGGTTGCCGTGCTGCACGCCAGGGTGTAGCTGTAGCCGTAGCCGGCGTCCAGTCCGGCCACCGCGACCGCCACGTGGTCCAGCGCGCCGCCGCCAGCCCACACGGAGGCCGTGAAGTCCTGGCCCACGGCTCGCACCAGCCGGCTGGCCTCTTTACGGCCGTCGCCGTCTGTGTCAGGCTCGACCGCCAGGAAGGCAAAGGCCAGGCGCGCGCCCTCGTCGCCTTCGATGTTGACGCCAGCGACCTGGCAGGCCGTCGGCGTGGCGCCTCGATAGTAGCGCGCACCCCAGTCTGGCAGCGCCCAAGTGGGTGAGGTGTCGGCCTCGTCGGCATCCTCGGCGTGTGGGTTGACGTAGCCCTGCTGCGGATTGCCGGGCAGCGCGACGTCGATGTCGAAGCGGGGCGTGTTGTAGACCGCCGGGTTGACGCCTGCGCGATCCTCGTCGCGGTATTGCAGCACCGTCGCCGGGTCACGCCCACCCAGGTCAGACGGTGGAATGCCGGAGACGTCCAGCTCCTTGGCGTAGTTGGCCACGACGAAATCCTGGAAGGCCTCCTCCATGGTGTCGATGTCGTTGGTCGTCTCGGCCGCAATGGCAGCATCCAGCGCGCTGATACCGAAGAGGTTGTCGCCGGCCTGCTCCAGGAAGGTGCGCCAGCCGTCCATGCCCGCGCCGGCTGTGGCCAGGTAGTTGTCGCCGAACTGCTCGGCGAAGTAGGTCCACCAAAGGGCGGCGTCGTAGTCCGCGCCGCGTAGACCCTCAGCCTGGCTCCATTCTGGGACGCCGTCGCCGTCGCGATCTTCTGGCTTGGTATAGGTCGGGTTGCCCAGCAGGTTGTTGTACGCGCCATGGTTGCTGATGTCCAGGTCGTCAGAAGCCTTGTCTTGCACGCTGCGCGCTTGGCCCTCGTGGACCCAGGTGGGCTGGCGGCTGCGCTCGTAGTAGCCGTGCTGGATCTTGTGCCAGGATTCGTGGGTAACCAGCGCGCGCGGGCCGGCCGTCAGCAGGTTAGCCACGTCCAGCTTGATGTGGGTCAGGCCGGCGCCGCCGTTGATGTCCAGGTCATAGACGTGCAGCGGCCGGTCGTCGACGACCACCAGGCCGGCGTCATCTTCCCAGAGCGGCGCCTGAAAAGCCCAATCGTTGACGTAGCGGTTGATCGAGTCCACCAGTCGCAGGGCGACGCTCTCGCGCACACCGGCGCCGCGCGCGGCGAAGTCGCTATCGAGCAGATCGGGCGCTCCGTCTGCGTCGTTGTCCGCAGCCTGGTCCAGCACGCCGTCGCCGTCGCTGTCGACCGTGGCGATGCAGTCGTTGCCGTTGATGTTCAGGTCGCACTCACAGGGCTGGTTGCTGACAAGGCTGGGACAGGTGAGGGTGTACCAGAAGGCATAGGTGTGGCCGTCGGCCGGGTCGCCGGCGGGGATGCCGCTCACGAGCGTGTCGAGAAACGGCGGCGGGGCCAGGATGGCCGCAACAGCCGCAGCGGCCGCGGCAAGGATCAGCGCGCCCAGCAAGGCCGCTGACAGATGAACTCGAAGGCTTCGCATGGCAACACCTCCTCGACAACAGTTGCCGATAGAACCCCAATGAAAGGCAAGTACCATGATATTATAGCACAAATTTCGGCGGTGGGATGGTCGATTTTCGCAATTACCTATACGATGCTTCGCCAAGTCAATCATGCCGGTTTGAGACGAAGCTTCGTTAGGTAGTCACCTGCCCTGTGCAAATTGCTGACCCGCCGGCAACTCGAAATTGTCGTTGTGGTGCTTGTCAAAGCCCCCTCCCTATGCTATCATGGCGCCATCTCGATGACACGTGCCTTGATGCGTCGGGCGTCTGACGATAGTCTGAAGCGTTTCGTCAGATTTGCGACAGCGTCTGCATACCAGGACCATGTGTCCGGCCAGTGACTATCTAGACAAGGATCACCATGAAAGTCTTCATTTCCATAGATATGGAGGGAATCTCCGGCGTTGTCAGCTCGGAGCAGTGTACGCCTGGCAACCCGGAGTACGAGCGCGCACGACTGATGATGACCCAGGAGGCCAACGCGGCCATCCTGGGCGCGCGGGCGGCCGGCGCCACCGAAGTGGCCGTCAGCGACTCGCACGGCAGCATGCGCAACCTGCTGATCGAGGAGTTGGATACGTGGGCTGACCTGATCTACGGCTCACCTAAGCCCTTCGGCATGATGGAGGGGCTGGACGACAGCTTCGGCGTCGTTTTCCTCGTGGGCTACCATGCACGCGCTGGCACGCTCAACGCCATCCTGGATCACACCTATAGCAGCCGCTGCGTCCACCATGTGGAGTTGAATGGCCGGCCGGTGGGCGAGATCGGCCTCAACGCGGCCTTGGCGGGCTTTCATGGTGTGCCGGTGGGTCTGGTGACGGGCGATCAGGCTGCGACAGCCGAAGCGGCCGCGCTGCTGGGACCAGCCCTGCAAACGGTGACGGTCAAGCGGGCCGTGGGCAACCAGGCTGCCGTCTGCCTGCATCCCGAAGAGGTGCAGAGTCTGGTGCGGCAGGCGGCTGAGCACGCCCTCAGCACTGAGGTCCTGCCCCTCAAGCTGGAGACGCCGGTGGTGCTGCGCATGCAGCTTAAATCCAGCCTGATGGCCGACTATGCCAGCCTGATCCCTGGCGCGCGCCGCCTGGATGGCTACACCGTCGAGTATGCCCACGAGGACTATCTGGCGGTTTACCGGACCTTCCGCGCCATGGTCAGACTGGCGTCCTGAGGCGCAGATGATAGGGTGACAGGGTGACAGGTGATTGATGGCCATACGTTATCTGTTGTTCGACTTGGATGAGACATTGTATCCGCGCAATGCAGGGGTGATGGAGGCTATCGGGCGGCTGATTCGTGAGTACATCGTCCAGCAGTACGGGACGACGCCAGATGAGGCGGATGCGCTGGCGCGGCGCTATCACCTGGAGTATGGCACGTCCATGCGGGGCTTGCTGCTGAACCATGATCTGGAAGTGGAGCGCTTTTTAGCTTACGTCCATGACTTCCCCCTGGATCTCCTCCAGCCTAACCTGGAACTGGATGCCCTGCTGGCCAGGCTGCCCGGTGAGAAGGTCATCTTCACCAATGCCGACCGGCCCCACGCCGAGCGCGTGCTGGAACGGCTGGGCATCCGCAGCCACTTCAGCCGCATCATCGACGTGGTCGCCAGCGGCTACGTCCCCAAGCCCAACCTGCAAGCCTACACCAACTGTCTGCGCCTGCTGGATGCCCACCCTGAACAATGCGTGCTGATCGAAGACACCGGCCGCAACCTGGCCCCCGCCAAGCAGCTCGGCATGACCACCGTTCTGGTCGATGGCAACCTCGCGGACCCCGCTGACTATAAGATAGCGACGATCCTGGAGTTGGGGCCGGTGGTGGAGGCGATCTTTGCCCCATGAAGCTCCAAACCTTCATCCACCACATGCCCAAGGTCGAGTTGCACATCCACCTGGAGGGCGCGATCGAACCGGCGACGCTGCTGCGCTTGGCGGAGCGCAACGGCGTGGCCCTGCCGGCTGATACGGTCGAGGGGCTGCGCGCCTGGTATCGCTTCAGCGACTTCGAGCATTTCGTCCAGGTCTACATGGCTATCCAGCAGTGCCTGCGCAGCGCCGCCGACTTTTCGTTGGTAGCCTATGAGCTGGGCGCGGACATGGCGCGGCAGAATATTCGCTACCGCGAGGCCACGGTCACCCCCTACACCCATCTGATGCAGGACAAGGGGCTGGCAGCCGAGGATATCATCGCCGGGTTGGAGGATGGCCGCCTGCGCGCACGGCGCGATTTCGGCGTGGAGATGCGCTGGATTCTGGATATCCATCGCAACCTGGACATGCCGGCCACGGCCGAGGTGACGACCCAGTTGGTGCTGGACTGGGCCGATCGGGGCGTGGTAGCGTTGGGCATTGGCGGCAACGAGGCAACTGCGCCGGCAGCGGGCTTCGCTCCCTGGTTCCAGCGCATCAAGGCGGCCGGCCTGCACTCCGCGCCACACGCAGGCGAGATCGCCGGGCCGGGGAGCGTCTGGAGCGCCGTGCGCGACCTGCAAGCTGACCGCATCGGCCACGGCGTGCGCAGCATCGAAGACCCCCATCTGCTGGCCTACCTGCACGATCATCAGATCCCCCTGGAGGTCAACCCCACCAGCAACGTCTGTCTCGGTGTCTACCGCAGCCTCGAACAACACCCCTTCATCCACCTGCTGCGCATGGGGCTGTGCGTCACCGTCAACAGCGACGACCCGCCGCTGTTCAACACGACGCAGACGCAGGAGTATCTGCGGCTGGTCGAGGTCTTCGGACTGAACGAGGAGGACCTGCGACAGTTGACGTTCAATGCTGTGCGCGCGACGTTCCTGCCGTTGGAGGAGAGGCGGCGAATGGAGGCGGAGTTCGAGGGGTGGTTTGCGTCATTGTCCATCTGATGCTTGGTGGACTGCAGATCCCCATCCAGTAACCGAAACTCGAAATTGGTCCCTGCCGTCCGTTTATTGTAGAAACGGAGTTGCACTTCGCAGGAGGCCACCATGAACTCACCGGCCATCGATCTCGACTGGCGCCGGGTCCACTTTGCCGACTCGACCATTATCGATTTACATGCCCATCCAGGCCTGAAGATCTCGCTGTTCGATCGGGTCTTCACGGCGCCCTTCCATGCCGACGGCGCGTTCAACCCCTTCAGCTTCAGAAGCAACTACCCCAACCTGCGTCGAGGCGGCGTGGCCGCGCTGCTGTCGGCGATCTACGCGCCGGAGCGACAGATCGTGCTGCAAGAGGCGCCAATCCTCAAGGCGCTGCGCATGCTTCGGCCCAGAGTCTGGCACGCCATCTTCGACGGCAGCTACTTTGACGTGGCCAACCGCATGCTGGATGACCTGGAGCGCGCCGTGGCCGCTGCCGCCGATCCGGCCACCGGCCGGCCGCAAGCCCAGGTTGCCCATTCCCCGGCCGAACTGGAGGCGATCCTGGCGCAGGGGAGCAGCCGCCCCATCGCTCTGATCCATTGTTTGGAAGGCGCGCACAGCCTGAACAGCGGGCCAGGCATGACCGCGCAGCGCCTGCTGGCCAACCTGGAGCACTACTTCCGCCGCGGCGTGGCCTATCTGACCTTGGCCCATTTCTTCGAGAACGACCTGGTTCACCCCTGTTTCCCCTGGCCAGAGAACATCCAAAAGTTTGGCTGCTTTCGCAGCGAGCGCGACATTACTCTGGGACTGAAGCCAGCCGGCGAACAGGTGGTGGAGCGTATGGTCGAGCTGGGCATGCTGATCGACCTGAGCCACTGCACGCCACCGGCCCGCCAGCGCATCTACGACATCGTCGGCCAGCGCGCGCCGTTGTTGATGACTCATGTGGGCGCGTATGCCATCAACCCTGACCCGTACAACCCGCAGGACTGGGAGCTGCGGCGCATCGCCGACAGCGGCGGCATGGTGGGCGTGATCTTCATGCCCTACTGGTTGGCGCCTCATGCGGGCAAGCGCGGCCTCAACAGCATCGCGCAGACGCTGCGCCACTTCATCGACGTGGCCGGCAGCGAGCACGTGGGCATCGGCAGCGATTTCGATGGCTTCACCGATCCGCCCGACGACTTGCCCGACGCCAGCCACTTGGGCCGCCTGACGCAGCGCCTGCTGGCCGAACGCTTCACTGTGCAGCAGATCAGCCAGATTTGGGGTGGTAATGCCCTGCGTGTGTTGCGCCAGGGGTGGGGGCGCCAGGGCGTCAGCCCCGCGCGCTGATTTGCTGATATCTCCTGACTCGTGTTAGATTGCACTTCATGAAGGCGCGGGCTGGCTTTCGCCAAATAGTCGATTGATGGTATAATCCCTTCTGCGCCTCAACAAGCGTCGCGTTCTCCAGGTCAGGCGATTTCACCTGGCTTGTTTAATTTCTTGCAAAGGTAGGACATACACAGCGTGTTTCGACCGCTTGACTGGCTGCTGGGCCTCTTCTCGCTGGACATCGGCGTAGACCTGGGCACAGCCAACACCCTGGTAAACGTCCGCGGCAAGGGCATCGTCATCAACGAGCCCTCCGTAGTGGCTATTGACAAGAACACCAAGAAGGTGCTCGCTATCGGCTCCGAGGCCAAGGAGATGGTGGGCCGCACCCCGGCCAACATCGTCGCTATCCGCCCGTTGCGCGACGGCGTGATTTCTGACTTCGATATTACGGAGCAAATGCTCCACTACTTCATCCGCAAGGTCCACGACCGCATGGTGCTACGTGTGCCGCGGCCGCGCGTCGTGGTCGGCATCCCCAGCGGCGTGACCGAAGTAGAAAAGCGCGCGGTTCATGATGCAGCCATCAGCGCCGGCGCGCGCGAGGCATTCCTGGTCGAAGAACCCATGGCCGCGGCCATCGGCGCTGGCCTCAAGGTCACCGACGCCAAGGGCAGCATGATCGTCGACATCGGCGGCGGCACCACTGAGGTCGCCGTGATCGCTCTGGGCGGCATCGTCGTGGCGCGTTCCATCCGTGTCGCTGGCGATGAGATGGACGAGGACATCATCCAGTACGCCCGACAGAAGTACAACCTGCTGATCGGCGAGCGCATGGCTGAAGAGGCCAAGATTCTGGCCGGCTCAGCTTACCCGCTGGAGCAGGAGATGACTGTCACTCTGCGCGGGCGCAACCTGATCACCGGCCTGCCCGAGGCCATCGACGTCTCCAGTGTTGAGCTGCGCGAGGCCCTGGCGCCGTCGGTCAACGTGATTGTCGAGGCGGTGCGTGATGCCGTGGACGAGACGCCGCCTGAGCTGATCGCCGACCTGATGCAGGGCGGCGTGGTTCTGGCCGGCGGCGGCGCGCTGCTGCGCGGTCTCGACACGCGACTGACGGCTGAAACCAAAATGAAAGTGCGGGTGGCTGATGACCCGCTGACCTGTGTCGCGCATGGCGCCGAGGTGATCCTGGAAGAATTGCCCACCCTGCGCAAGGTGCTGGCCTCGATGCAGCGCGGCAGTACCATTCACTAATACTTACTCATGCTCCAACGGCCCCGAACCAGGCGACGTATCCGCTGGTGGCCTATCGTCATTGTGCTGTTGGTGGCGACGGTAGTCTTACTCAACACGCGCTCCGTTGATGCGCCCCGGGATGTGACCGCGCGCATCACGTTGTCCTTGCAGCGTTTGCTGCGCCAGGCAGGCAATGAGCTGCGCGGCGCTATAGGCATCGTGGGCGACTCCACGACGTTGCGCGATCGCAACGCCGAGCTTGAGCAGGCTGTCGCCCAACTGACGGTGGAAAATCTGCGCCTCAAAGAGATCGAGGCGGAGAACGTGCGCCTGCGCGGCCTCCTGCAGTTTCGCGATGTTAACCCTAGTTTCACCTATAAAGGTGGCCAGGTGGTTGGCCGCATTGTCGCCAACGAACCCACCAGCATCATCCAATCGATCCTGATTGACATCGGCAGCAACAATGGCATCGAGCCAGGCATGCCCGTGGTCACCGAACGCGGCCTGGTTGGCCGGGTGACAGATGTCTACGGCAACGCCGCGCGCGTACTTTTGATCATCGACAGCAGCAGCAACGTCAACACCATGCTGCAAAACACCCGGCTGCGCGGCATTTTGCGCGGCCGGGCTGGGCAGTTGCCCATCATGGACTACCTGCCCCAGGACCAGTCGATCCTGGTGGGCGACATCGTGGTGACGTCCGGCGAAGGCGGCAACTTCCCTGTGGGTATCCCCGTGGGCCAGGTGGTAGAGGTCGAGCAGAACGACGTAGAGATGTTCCAGCGCGCTGTCGTGCGCACCACGGTGGATTTCGATACTTTGGAGACCGTGCTGGTGGTGACCAACTTTGTCTCGTCCAGCGAGCAGTTCGGCCCCCCTCAGGACAGAGAAGATCCACAGAATCCGGCTGACTTGCCAGGCGCGCCATGATCCCCTACCTGCTCGTTCTGGCGCTGGGCTTGGCCGCGCTGTTGCAGGTTTCTCTGCTGCCTGCTCTGCAAATCGGCGGCGTTTATCCAAATCTTCCCCTGGTGATAGTTGTGGCTTGGGCGCTGTTGCGTGGCGCTCGTTCAGCGGTCATCTGGGCGCTGATCGCCGGTCTGTGGCTGGATCTGCTCAGCAGTCGCTCCTTTGGAGGCTACACCCTCGGCCTGGTGGCGGCAGCTTATCTGGCTGGCTTGGGGGCGCAGACCGTCTACCGGCCGACGATCCCCTTTGCGTTGGCGATGGTCGCCGTCGCAACGATCGTGCAGGATGGCATCCAGATGGCGTTGCTTTGGTTGAGCGGCGGAACCTTTTCGCTGCCCGATGCGTTGCTTCGTCTGGTGCTTCCTGAGATTGCGTATAACTTCGTCATGATGTTGGCAGTCTTTCCGCTGCTGTCCTGGGTGAACCGGGTGACCGGCCAGGAACGATTGCCATTGGAGTAAATATTGTGTTAGCTCGACCTTTGCCGCCGTCTGGGCGTTTAGCAATTTTGCGAGGATTGGTATTGTTGGCGGGGATCATTTTTATCGCACAGTTGGTGCGTATTCAGTTCGTGCAGGGTCAGGGTCTCCGGGCCCGCGCCGATGCGAACCGCTTTCGCCTGGTAGAGGTGCGCGGGCAACGGGGCGTGATCTATGACCGCAACGGCGAGTTGTTAGTGCGTAACAGACCCAGCTTCGATATCGTGGCCGTGCCCGCCAACCTGCCCGATGATGACGATGAGACGCGTGCGATCCTGCAACGCCTGGATGAAATCATCGTCACCGCCTCCGGAGCCAACCTGCCATTGCATGAGTTGGCAATTGCAGACCCCCCCGAGACAGGTGTTGCACAAGCAGGACAGCAGGGAATTCCTCAATTTCGTGAGCGTTTGAGCGTTGACGAAGCCATGCTTGAGATCGATGCCGCTATGCAGGGCGGCGCTTATCGCCCGGTGGTGATTGCAGGTCGCGTTAGCGCTGAAACAGCCTTCGCCGTGGCTGAGCAGAGCCACCGCCTGCCTGGTATCGAGTTGAGCGTGGCCCCGGTGCGCGAGTATCTGACCGGCCCGCTCACCTCGCATCTCATTGGTTTCATGGGACCAATCCCGGAGGCATATGTCGCAAGCTATCAGGAAGCAGGCTATCGATCCAATGACGAGGTGGGGCTGGCCGGGCTGGAACTGACCTTCGAGAAGGCGCTGCGCGGCCTGGACGGTCGCCGCAACATCGAGGTCGATGTCAACGGCCGTGAGGTGCGTACCGTAGGTGATATCTTCCCCAGCGCGCCAGGTAACAACCTGGTGTTGACCGTTGACGCCAGGCTGCAGGAATTGATGGAACAGGCCTTGGTGCGCGGACTGGAGGCGGCCAAGGCCAACATCGGCGTAGCGATTGCCATGGACCCCAAGACGGGCGAGGTGTTGGGCATGGTCAGTCTGCCTACGTATGACAACAACCTTTTCGCCCGCGGCATCACCGCTCGGGAGTACCAGGCGCTGATCGATGACAAGCGCTTGCCGCTGCTCAACCATGCCATCAGCGCACTCTATCCTCCTGGCTCCGTGTTCAAGATCGTGGCTTCCAGCGGCGCGTTGCAGGAAGGCGTGATCGACGAAAATACCCGCCTGGGCGACAGCTTCGACGGACGCGTCGATGGCATCATCTACGTGGACAACCGCTTTTTCCCCGACGACTCGCGCTACGCCCAGCCCTTCTACTGCTGGATCAATACCTACGGCACTGGCCACTACCGCATCACTGTGCGCGAGGCCCTGGCTGTGTCCTGTGACACTTTCTTCTACCAGATCTCTGGCGGTTACCGCAAGACCTTTGAGGGCCTGGGCATCGACAAGTTGGTGGATTACACCAAGGTCTTCGGCTTTGGCGAGGCGACCGGGATCGACCTGCCCGGTGAGAATCCTGGCCTGGTGCCGACCCCGCGTTGGAAGCGCCTGACCTACGCCGAAACCTGGTCGGCAGGCGATACCTACAACATGTCCATCGGCCAGGGCGCGATTCTGGCGACGCCCATGCAGATGCTCAACGCTACGGTGGCCATCGCCAACGGCGGAGTTCTCTATCGGCCGCAACTGGTGCGGCAGATCGTGGACACGGCTGGCAATGTGGTGGAGGAGTTCGAGCCCGAGGTGATCCGTGGCCTGCCCTTGGATCCTGAAGTGGTGGACATTGTGCGCGAGGGGATGTGGGGCGCGGTCAACTATCCCAACGGCACAGCCAAGGCGCTCACCGTGCCTGGCATCACTGTGGCGGGCAAGACCGGCACAGCCGAGTTTTACGACCCGGATATCCCGCTCTCAGCCAGCGGCCGGCTGCCGTACCACGCCTGGTTCACGGCCTTTGCGCCCTACGATGACCCGGAGATTGCAGTCGTCGTCTTTGTCTACAACGGCGGCGAGGGCTCAACCACTGCTCTGCCGGTGGCGCAGGAGATCCTGCGCGGCTACTTCGCCATGAAGTATCCGACCCAGCCGCTGGAGACCGGACCTGGTGAGGCCATCACATCCACTGAGACGCTGCCGGGGATCGAGACGCTTATCACCGGCACTGTGCCCTTCACCGCTACCGGTGTTAGCGACGGAGGGGGCGACTGATGCGGCTCAATCTGCGGCGCTTTGACTTCGTGCTGCTGGGGACTACGCTGGCGCTGGTAGTGTTTGGCGTGGCCATGGTGTACAGCGCCACTCTGGGCGTGCCTACTTACGAGGACTATCCGCTGCGCCAGATCATCTACGCGCTGATCGGACTGGCCTTGCTGATGCTGGCGGCAGCCTTTGACTACCGCCTGTTGACGACCTTTCAATGGCCTGTGTACGCGCTGATTCTGCTGGCGTTGGGCGCAGTGACCGTGTTGGGCCAGGTGCGCGGCGGCGCTTCCGGCTGGTTCGACGCCGGCATCATCTTCATCCAGCCGGCCGAGATCAGCAAGGTGTTGTTCGCTATCGTCTTTGCTCAGTATTTGGCCAGCCGGCACGATCGCCTGGGCAAGCCGCAGTGGGTGTTGGGCGCCTTTGTATTGATGGCCTTGCCGGTGATCCTGATCTACATGCAACCGGACCTGGGCAATGCCATCGTGTTGCTGGTCATCGGCGCGGTCATGCTATTCGTGGCCGACCTGCCGTGGGGCTACATCGTGGGAGTCGTGGCGGCTGGCGCGCTGGCCCTGCCGATGATCTACGCCAACCTGCAGGGCTACATGAAGGAGCGCATCGATATCTTTCTTGACCCGGCCAGCAACCCCGACGCCAGCTTCAACATCGCCCAGGCGCTGATCAGCATTGGCAACGGTGGGGTGCTGGGCAAGGGCTTCGGCGAGGGCAGCCAGAGCCAACTGCACTTCCTGCGGGTGCGCTACGCCGACTTCATCTTCAGCGTCATCGCCGAGGAACTGGGCTTTCTGGGTGCAGTGGCCCTGATCATCATGCTGACGATCGTGTTATGGCGCTTGATCACCATCGCCGACCAGGCACGCGATCAATTCGGCCGCCTGCTGGTGGTGGGTATCATCGCAATGGTCATGTTTCAGGTGATCGTCAGCATCGGCATGAACCTGGGTCTGCTGCCCGTAACCGGCATTACCCTGCCCTTCATCAGCTACGGCGGCAGCTCGTTGTTGACGTTGATGATCGGCATCGGTCTGGCCGAAAGTGTGGCCATGCGCAACCGAAAGATAGAGTTTGACTGATGAGGCCCTGAGGGACAAGCAAAGACCGGTCTCCTGGCCTCTCGCTCTGGCCGGTCTCCTGACCGAGCCAGCACAGGTTTGACGCTCACGTGACGCTGTGCTATACTTCCGTTCAACTGAAAAGCATGCAACAGTGACGGAGACGAGTAAGCTGCCGGTTGGCTCCCAGAGAGTTGCCGGTCGGTGCAAGGCAACAGCGACCGCAGCCGAAAAGCCCTCCCGAGTTCCTGGCCGGAACGAAGCAGACAGGTCAAAGCGGCAGGCGGCAAGAGCTGCGACCTGCTCCCAGTATGGCCGGGCGTCTGACCCCCGTTAGCGGGTCGAGGTCCCTGATGGACCTGCGGAGGCTGCGGCCCGTGAGGGCTGTGGCGAATCCAGGTGGCACCCCGAGCACGCCCCCTCGTCCTGGTTGACGAGTGGGCGTTTTGATTCGTGACACCTGGCGTGTGTCAGCTCATTACATTTCGGAGGCACTTCCCATGCTAGACATCAAGATCATTCGCGAGAACCCGGAGTTCGTCAGACAGCAGATGGCGGCGCTGCAAGACCTGAACGCGCCGGTCGACAAGGCGCTGGCGTTGGACGAGGAACGCCGCCGCCTGCTGGCCCAGGTAGAGGAACTCAAGGCGCTGCGCAACGTCGAGAGCAAGCGCATCGGCCAGTTGATGCGTGAGGGCCAGCGTGACGAAGCCGATGCCCTGAAGGGCGAGATGACACGCGTCGGCGACCAGATCAAACTCCTCGACGACCAGCTCAAGATTGTCGACGACCAGTTGTTCGATGCCATGAGCCGCATCCCCAACCTGCCGCTGCCTGGCGTGCCGGTGGGCAAGGACGACAGCGAAAACATCGTCGTGCGTACCTGGGGCCAGCCTCCCCAGTTCGACTTCCCGCCGTTGCCCCATTGGGATATCGGCGAGGCGCTGGGCATCCTTGACTTCGAGCGCGGCGTTAAACTGTCCGGCAGCCGCTTCTACGTGCTGAAGGGGTTGGGCGCGCGCCTGCAGCGGGCGCTAATCGCCTGGATGCTGGACGTACATATCGATGACCACGGCTACAGCGAGGTTTATCCGCCCTACATCGTGCGGGCCCAGACGCTGTTCGGCACCGGCAACCTCCCCAAGTTTGCCGACAATCTGTACCGCGACGCCGAGGACGACCTGTGGCTGATCCCTACCGCCGAGGTGCCGGTGACCAATCTGTACCGCGATGAGATCTTGCCGGCAGGCAGCCTGCCGATCGGCCACGTGGCCTACACGCCATGTTTCCGCCGCGAGAAGATGTCGGCCGGCAAGGATGTGCGCGGCATCAAGCGCGGCCATCAATTCGACAAGGTGGAGATGGTCAAGTTTGTGGAGCCAGAGCAGGGAGAGGCCGAGCTGGCCAGCCTGCTGGACAACGCCGAGGACATCGCCCGGCGGTTGGACATTCCCTACCGCGTCGTGCAGATGTGTACGGGCGATCTGGCCTTCTCGGCCGCGGCCAAGTACGACATCGAGATGTGGGCGCCGGGCTGCGGCGAGTGGTTGGAGGTCAGCTCCTGCTCGCTTTTCACCGATTTTCAGGCTCGCCGCGCCAACATCCGCTACCGGCCCGAGGAAGGCGCCAAGCCGCGCTATGCCTACACTCTCAACGGCTCTGGCCTGGCCCTCCCGCGCGTCATGATTGCTGTGCTGGAAACCTATCAGCAGCCCGACGGCAGCGTCCGCGTCCCCGACGTGCTGCAGCCGTACATGGGTGGAGTAGAGGTGATACGGTAGATTGGTAGAGCGGTAGACTGGTAAGGTGATGGAGAGGCATGATACTTCGCTCCACTCTGCCACTCTGCCAATTTATCGATTTACCAATCTACCAGCCTGCCATCTTTGACTCAATCGCCCCTCTGTGCTAAAATGCAGAAGTCCTGAGGGAAAGGAATCCACCCCGGAGGGATGGCCGAGCGGTCTAAGGCGGCTGTCTTGAAAACAGCTGTGGCAGCGATGTCACCGGGGGTTCGAATCCCTCTCCCTCCGCCTGGAGCCGTCATCAGTGATCAGTCGGGATAATCCGCGATCACCGTTGACTGACCACCGGCCACCTTAAAACTTAATATGGGGAGGTCGCATAGTACGGTCTAGTGCGCCCGCCTGCTAAGTGGGTAGGGGTAGCAATATCCCTCGAGGGTTCAAATCCCTCCCTCCCCGCCTCATGTCCCAGTAGCTCAGTGGATTAGAGCGCTTCCCTGCGGAGGAAGAGGCCACAGGTTCGAGTCCTGTCTGGGATACCAAAATAAAACCGCTCCTTGATTAGCACAGTCAAGGAGCGGTTTTGTATACGGGGGCTGGTCTGCTCGCTTAGCTTAACGCTGCGCCGCACTTGCCACAGAATCGGTCGCCTGCCTGCAAACGATGCCCGCACTGGGGACAGAAGTTGAGCGCAACTTTGCCGGCCGGCGCGGCTACAGGGGCCGGACGGGCCGGACCGCTGCCGTTGACCTGACGCAGCGCGGCGATCTCGGCCTCCAGGCCGGCGTCCAGCGCAGGGTCGGCCTCGGCTTTTTTGAGCGCATCGATCTGTTTCAGCACCAGCGCCGCCTGGCCGCGCAACTGATCGTCGAAGGCTTTGTAGTCGGCCTCCGAAACCTTGCCTACCTGATGGTCGAAGCGCAACTCCTTGATGGCCTGATAGATGGCGTCGCGCTGTGCATACAGCGCCATGAGGGGGTCGGCCTCGAGCAGTGTCTCTGCGCTCGCGTCCGTCTGAAATTGCCCGCGCCGCTCCTGGAGCAGCGGCCAGGCTACGGCGATAACAGCAATGCCCAGCAATAGCAGGGCGCCTACAAATACGACGATAGTCATGTTGAGTTTGTTTGCTAGAAAGCGGGGCCTGGCAGCGCCAGTCCCCGCAACGGTCATCAGGCAGGTTGGGCGCCGCGCGCAGCCGGAGCAGGTGCGAGGACGCGCTCCGTCTCCTTCTGGTGCGGCCAGACTGCGGCCAGGGTGCCCAGGAGCATCACCACGCCGCCGATCCACATCCAACTCATCATCGGGTTGACATAGACCTTAAACGAGGCCGTCTGGCCCGTGCCTTCCCAGCCGGCCAGCACCACGTACAGGTCCTCAGCCAGCCCCATGCGGATCGCGATCTCGTTGGTGGGCTGGTCGCGTCCGGCGACTGTGCGGTAGAAGTGCATGGCCGGCGTAACGGTCCCGGCCGACCGGTCGTTGCGCGTCACCTGCAAGCTGGCCTCGACCGAGTCGTAAGACGGGGTAGCCGACTGCGTGAGGCCGTTGAAGGTCAACACGTAGTTTTCCACCTGGATCGTCTCACCCTGCGCCAGGTTGGCCTGACCTTCAGACTGGTAGACGTTGACGCCCACGATCGCGATCATGATCATCACCACGCCCAGGTGGACGATGTAGCCGCCGTAGCGTCGTTGGTTGCGGCGCAGCAGTTGGGACAGCGCCACGAGCCAGTTTTCGCCCTTGCTGGCTCGACGCACCTTCGCGCCGCGGTAGAACTCCTGCAAGATGCCGCCCACCACAAAGCCGGCCACGGCATAGGAGATGGTCGGATAGAGCTTTTGGCCGCCCAGCCAGAAGCCCACCGCTCCAATCGCCAGGCCGAACAGCAGCGGGAAGGTGAAGTTCTTGACAAGGGTCTCTTTGCTCGACCGGCGCCAACCCAACAGCGGCGCGCTGCCCATCAGGCCGATCAGCAGCACGAACAACGGCCCTGTCACCTTGTTGAACCAGGGCGCAGCGAAGGACATGTGTTCGATGGGCAGGATCTGGCTCAGGGCGTCAGAGATGATCGGATAGAGCGTGCCGAAGAGGGTGGCCACCGCAATGCCGACCAGAATCAGGTTGTTGAACAGAAAGGCCGACTCTCGGCTCACCATGCTGTCCAGGTGATTGGGGCTGCGCAGGTCAGGCAGCCGCCAGCCCAGCAGCGCCAGGAAGCCGAACATGGTCGTGACGATGAAGGTCAGGAAGAAGGGACCAATGTCTGATTGGGCAAAGGCATGCACCGACTCGATGATGCCGCTGCGGGTGATGAAGGTGCCGACGATGGTCAACTGGAAGGTCAGGAAGATCAGCGCCATGTTCCAGACCTTGAGCATGCCCCGCCGTTCCTGGATCATGATCGAGTGCAGGAAGGCCGTTGCGGTCAGCCAAGGCAGGAAGCTGGCGTTCTCGACCGGATCCCAGGCCCAGTAGCCGCCCCAACCCAGCTCCACATAGGCCCACTGCGATCCCATCAGGATGCCTGCCGTCAGGAACATCCACGGCACCAGGGTCCAGCGCCGGATGGTACGCACCCAGTCGTTGCCCAGTTCGCGCGTGGCCAGCGCCGCCACGGCAAAGGCAAAGGGCACCGTCAGGCCGATCCAGCCGAGGTACAGCATCACCGGGTGGATCACCATCCAGTAGTTCTGTAAGATCGGATTGAGGCCGCTGCCGTCGGTGAGCTGGGCAGGGACCGCTCCAGCCGGCGCAAACAGAGCCGAGGGCATGCTGCCGTCGGGCATCAGCCACAGACGGCTGAACGGGTTGGCGACGAAGATCACCACAGAGAGGAAGAAGAGCAGCATCCCCAGCAGCACAGCGGTCACGTAGGGCCGCAGCACGGGCTGGCGCTTCCATTGGGCCAGGGTCACCGCAACAGAAAAGCCGGCCAGCACCAGGGTCCAGAAGAGCAGAGAGCCTGCCTGGCCGCCCCAGAAGGAAGAGATGTTGTAGAACAGCGACTGGGTGTTGCTGACCTGATTGGCGACGTAGGTCAGGCTGTAGTCGCGGCTTACCAGGGACAGCACCAGCGCCAGGCTGGCCAGGGCCACGAAGCCGCCGACCACATAGAGGGCGTTGCGGCCCGCCACCACCAGCGCCGGCCGCTTCAACCATGCGCCCGCCAGGTTCATTCCAATACCAACCAGAGCCACTACAAAGGCAATCACCAGTGCAATCAAACCTAGATCGGCCATAAAACACTCCTGAATGACAAATCGCTAAGGCCGGTCTTATGACCGAGCCCGCTGGACAAATCGCTCGGGCCGGTCTCCTGACCGAGCCTGCTCAAATCAACGACTCAGCCAGCTTCGCCAGGCAATAGCTTACGAACTTCGGCGCCGATGGCGGCGCGCGTCGTCGGCCCGATGAACACCTTAGTCACGTTGCCCTGCTGGTCGATGATGAAAGTCTCGGGCAGTCCCTGCACACCGTAGGCGTTGTAGATACGGCCCTGGATGTCGGGGCCGTTGGGGTAGGTAATGCCGTACTGCTCCAACCATTGCAGGTTGAGCGGTTCCTGGTCCAGGTAGTCTACGCCGACAAAGGCCACATCCTGGTCTTTGAAGTCCTGCCAGGCTAACTCCAGATCGACCGCCTCGTCCTTGCAGGAGATGCACCACGTGGACCAGAAGTTCAGAACCACGACTTTGCCTTGCATCTCAGACAAGCGCAGGGTGTCGCCATCGAAGGTGGTCAGGGTAAAATCGGGCGCCTTGCCATCCTCGATCCGCTGTTCGCCCGCGTTGACCAGCCCGTAGACCAGCACCGCCACGAAAAACACCGCAATGGCCAGTACCAGCCAGCGTCCGATGCCGCCTGTCTTGGCAGGAGGGGCGTTAGGGGGTGTCACGTTTTCTACAGTCATACAACACTCCTCTCACAGAGTACAGAAGTACAAAGTAAGCGCCGATTCCTGGCTGGCTTGAATCGCCAGCGCCCGGCGCACGGATGTTACTCCAGTCGCTGCAAATCTGCATCGACCTGGGCGAGGTAATCGTCGCCCTCGGCGCGGGCGCTGGGCGCAAGCGGATTGGCAGCCGGCGCTGCGCTGGCCGGCGCAGCCGGCGCCTTGGTCCAGCCGCGCAGGGTCATGAAGATCCAGACTGCGCCGCCGATCAGCGCGACCACAGGCAAGAGCCAGATCAGCCAGTTCAGGCCCTCGCGCGGCGGTTCGCCCAGCACGACCGGGCCGTACTGCGCCACGAATTCCTGTTTGATCTGTTCCTTGGGGACGCCGGCCGCCAGCCGGTCGGAGATCACCTGGCGCATCTGCACGCAGGCTTGCAGGTCGCAGTTGTCCAGCCGCACGCCGTTGCACAGCGGACAGTACAGCTCGCGCGCGACCGCTTGAATCTGATCCAGGGTGGGTGGTGGGTTTTCTTGCGCCTGGGCCGTTGGGACGACCAGCGCCAGGGCGATACAGATGGCGACAACTGCGCGCTGCCACCGTCCTTTCCCCCACAGACGATCAACAGCGCTATGCTTGATGTGGTTGTTCATACTTGTTACGTTTCTGCCATGTAGATTGACTTCTTCAGCCGGCAAGGACGCAATTATACCACAGATCAGCCGGTTGGCTAGTTTGGACAAAGCAAGTTCACGGCTTCTCAAGGCCGTGCAGTGGGGGGCGCCTGGTTTTCACCATGTGGGTGAAAATTTGACAGTTTCGGACATTTTTGGTACAAGCTAACATAAGCCGCGCGGCGCGGCCGCTTATTGGGTCCTTTATAGGTCCTTTTTATCCACATGGAGAGCCGAAGATGTCCCCCCGAACTCCTTTCAGACTAGCGATTATCGTCCTTGTCCTGATCGCCCTCCTCGTCCCGGCGTTGCCAGCCTCGGCAGCGCCCCACTCCCAAAGCGGCGGCGTGCATATCATCCAGCGCGGCGAGACGCTCAGTCAGATCGCCCGGCGCTATGGCGTCAGCACAACAGCCCTGGCGCAGGCCAACGGCATCAGCAATCCCAATTTTATCTATGCTGGCCAGCGCTTGACGATCCCCGGCGCATCGGGCGGATCCAGTTCTGGCGGCGCAGCCGCTAGCGGCGGCGTGCATGTGGTGCGCCCCGGCGAGAATCTGAGCAGCATTGCCGCTCGCTACGGCACCTCCGTGGCAGCGCTGGCGCAGGCCAACGGCATTGCCAATCCCAACCACATCTTCGTGGGACAACGGTTGGCGATTGGATCCGGGGCGGCCAGCAGCGCGCCCCGGCCTGCGCCCAGCCAGCCGGCCGCCAGCAGCGGCCGCTGGATTGACATCAACCTCAGCAGCCAGACTCTGACCGCTTTTGAAGGCAGCGCTCCCGTCTTCAGCACGTTGATCAGCAGCGGCTCGACCTTTGCCACCCCGACTGGCACCTATAGCATCCTCTATCACGTGCAGTCGCAGCGCATGACCGGCCCTGGCTATGACCTGCCCAACGTGCCCTGGGTGATGTATTTTACCAACCGCGGCCACGCCATTCATGGCGCCTACTGGCATAACAACTTTGGCCAGCCCATGAGCCACGGCTGTATCAACATGCGGCCCAGTGAGGCCGAGTGGCTCTACAGCTTTACCCCCAACGGCGCCCAGGTTGTGGTGCACTACTAGCCCCGTTGGCCGGCGGAAACAGCCATGCTCACACCCAAAGCCAACTTCTGGGCCGAGGTGGACGGCGAAGTCGTGTTGAGCGACTGGCGCGTGCAGTTGCTGCAAGCCATCGACGAGGTTGGCTCGATCAGCGGCGCGGCCCAGCAGCTCGACATTCCCTATAAGCTGGCCTGGGAGCGCATCCACGAGATGGAGGCGCGCCTGGGCCAGTCCCTGGTGGAGGCACAGGTCGGCGGCGCAGGCGGCGGCGGCGCCACGCTCACCCCGCTGGCGCTCGATTTCGTCCGGCGCTGGCATGAGTTCAACCAGGGGCTGGAGGCCATGGTCGCCCAGCGTTTCACGGCGGCCTTCGGCGATTCATCCAACCAAGCGCCCGGCGTCTCTGGTTGAGACCAAACCCTTGACTTCAAACTATCGCATCTGGCTGTTGGCAGCCATTCTGATCGTGGTGCTGGCTTTGGGCATTGTCCTGGGGCGTTTTGTGCTTTCACCGGAAGCAGAGCCAGCCGCCCAGCCGGAGCCGTTGGCTGAGGCTGTCAGCACGCCGACCGCGACCACCACGCCCACCCTGCGCGTTCCCTCGGCCACCCCGACCCGCCTTGCCGCCGCCATTGCCGTCACGCCCACAGTCACAGCCACGCTGCCGGCCAGGCCAGTCGCGCCGACCCCCGGCCCGACCGTAGCTCCCGACCTGGCGTTGGAGATCACCAGTCTCAAAGCCAACCAGTATCTGGGCGTCGTCGCTCAGCGTTACGGCGTTTCACTGGATGAGCTGGTCGAATTGAGCGGCATCGCCAACCCCGACGTGGTGCCCATCGGCCAGGGGCTGATTATCCCTCACCGCCCAGGCCGCAACACCCCCGACGACCTGCTCTTGCCCGACAGCGAACTGGTCTACGGCCTTGGCTACACGGATTTCGACATCAACGCCTTCGTGGCTGCGCAGGGCGGCCGGCTGGCCCAGGTTAGCATGACCGGCCTGGACGGCGAACAATGGAGCGGCGCGGACGTGGTGGAGCGGGTGGCCATGCGCTACAGCGTTGGACCAAGGGTGCTGCTGGCATTGATGGAGGCGGGCAGCGGTTGGGTGACCAACGCCGACCCGCAGGGCGTCGCCCGCGACTACCCCTTGGGCCATACCAACGGCGCGCCCGGCCTGCTGCCGCAACTTGAGTGGGCTGCCAACGCATTGAACGCCGGCTTCTACGGCTGGCAGGACCGGGGCGAGACCGCCATCCGTTTCGAGGACGGCACGTTGGCGCGCGGCGCGCCCGGCCTCAACCCCGGCACAGTAGCCGTACAGCACACCTTAGCCGCCGACGCCACCTACGATCAACTCCCTGGCCGGTTGGCGGACTTCGACGCGGCCTACCGCAAGCTGTTCGGCGATCCCATGGCCCTGGACGCGGGTCCGGTGCTGCCGGCCGGGCTGGAGCAGCCGCTGTTGCACCTGCCCTGGCTGCCGGGCGAGTGGTGGCACCTGACCGGTGGCCCGCATGGCGGTTGGTTCACCAGCAGCGGCTGGGCCGCGCTCGACTTC
>JAAEKA010000330.1 GCA_014155705.1 Anaerolineae bacterium clx_CAG2
GCATCAGCGGCGTGGGCTGGGCTGCTGGCTGCTTCCCCTTGGGCAGCAACACGGCCACCAGTACCATCAGCGGCACCTCCATGGCGACCCCGCACGTGGCCGGTGTGGCAGCGCTCTACCTGCAAGGCAACAGTGGCGCCTCTCCTGCGACTGTCCGAAATGCCATCGTGGGCAATGCTACCTCCGGCGTGGTCATCAACGAAGGCCGCAAGTCACCTGACCTGCTGCTGTTCACCGATTATTAGCGCGCACGTAACTGCACAGCCGGTCGGTCAGAAACCGGGTTTTTCTCGTGTGGCCATGAACCTTGAGCTCGCAGAAACGACCCTTGACGCCATGATAGCTGCTTCTGCGACAAAAAACCCGGTTTCTCTACCCTTGCCTGAGCAGTAACGCGCGCACGATGTTTTGTAGAACAATCCGCCGGATTGTTTTCTGGGTGTAATCCACTGGATTTCGTTACAGAAATCATGACGACGGGGCACGGGTAGGTGTGCAGACTCCATCAAAGCGTGATAGATAAAAAGCTCCTGGCGTTAGCGCCAGGAGCTTTTTCAGTTAACGGTTGCGCTGGAGGTATGGAGCTAATCGCGACTCATACCTGTCAACAGCAGCC
>JAAEKA010000331.1 GCA_014155705.1 Anaerolineae bacterium clx_CAG2
GCCGTTCCAGTCGGGTCTGTGGGCGTCGCACTTGGGGCACTGCGTCACCACGCTCTCGTAGCTGGCGTTGCAGTCGGGGCAGCGGCCCGCGGTGATGTGCTCGGTGATGCCTACCAGTTCTCCTTTCTTGTCAAAGTGAGCGTGCGACCACGGCTCAAAGGCAGGATCGACCAGCTTGAGTTGCTCGTAGGTGCAGATGTAGAAGGTGGTCTCGTCGGGGGCGATACCCTGACGCTTCTCATCCCTGACCTGCGAGATGACGCTGTGGGACAGCCTGACAGCCTTGAAGCCCCAACGGGTTAGCTCTTCCATCCAGTTGGGGGCCAGAAAGCTGGGGCAGACGACCAGCACGCGCTGATACCCGCGCAAGGTAGCCCAGTGGGCGCTGACGGGCGTCTTGCCGCCACCTTGCTCGTAGTACAGCCCTGCACGGCCCCTGGTAGCCAGCAGCAGCACATCCTCGCGCTGGCCAGCGTAGAGGCGCAGGCCGCCGTTGCGTTCCGCCAGCTTGTCCTGCAAGCGCGCCAGTTCCACCCGCCACTTGGGGATGTCGGGTAGCTCAGCAGCAGTCCTGACCGTGGGCGTGCCCAGGGCCTGGA
>JAAEKA010000332.1 GCA_014155705.1 Anaerolineae bacterium clx_CAG2
CCAGTTCTCTGCCAACCATGACCAGCGCCCGAGGCGTAATCACGAGGCGTAATCATGGCTTGCACCAGCATCGTGCCGCCGGCATTGCCAATGGCATCGCGCAGCCGGGTGGCCCAGTGGTGCTCGATCACCATGATGGCGCCCGCGCTGCCGGCCGGGATGGCGTCGGCCAGATCGCGTAGCTGATCCACGTTGAGGCCGTAGTCGCGCTCCGCAACGGCGGTTGCTCCCATTTCAGCGCCTTCGACTGCGCCGGCCAGCCCGCCAACCTGCAGACTGATCAACCCGCCAGCAACGGCGCCGAGGCGTTCCCGTTCCGCTTCGCTGAGATCCGTCAGGTGCATCGCGCTGGATACGTTGCCGTGCTCGTCCTTGTTGACGAACAGTAGGTCCACCAGACGGATCACGCCGCGCTTGCGAACCCGTCGCAGTTCAGCCAGTATCTGGCCGCTGGCCTCGAAATCATCAAAGCCGATGAGGAAATTTGAATGGGACCGGTAGCTCGTTTTTTGCTCACCCATTCCTGGAAGATGAAGCTACCGACGACCAATACCACGCCCAGCAGGGGGAGCAGGCGCGGTCTGGAAGCGACTGCCAAGGGCGAATTAGAGCGGAAGACAGCCAGAGCTATTACC
>JAAEKA010000333.1 GCA_014155705.1 Anaerolineae bacterium clx_CAG2
TCCATCATGCCGCTTTCTGGCCCGAAGCCAGCAGCAGCCTGAACGGCCGTTGTCTCCGCCACAGGTATGGCGGTTGCGTCGGCAGTGGCCGGCTCCACGGCAACGACCTGCTCAGCGGCCGGCTCTGAAGGCGCAACCGGCGGCGGAGCCACACAGCCGGCGACGAGCAACACGGTGACCAGGATCAGGTATCGAAGCTTCAACATAGCTGTTTTCCTCATATTATGAGATGGACGAGAGACTGTCTCCGTCATCTCCATTTTACCACGCAACTATGGAGAACCTGTGGAGAACGCGCCAGCCAGCAGTCGCAGCTTCTCCACCAAATGGTCCGTCTGGCCGCCTTCGTGCTGGTTGTAGGGGTAGACGCATATCTCCTTAGGGCCGGCGTAGTGGTTGTAGGCCGCATAGACCGCGCGCGGCGGGCAGGTTTCGTCCATCAGGCCGACAGAGAAGAGCGCTGTCGCGCCGCTGCGAGCCGCGAAGTTGACGCCGTCGAAGTAGGACAGCGTGTGGAAGACAGTTTCAAGCTTGTCGCGGTGAATGCGGCAAAACTTGACGATCTCGTTGTAGGGAGCGGTGTCGACTAACTCCGCAGCCGCGCGCATGTGACAGAGAAAGGGCACGTCGGGC
>JAAEKA010000334.1 GCA_014155705.1 Anaerolineae bacterium clx_CAG2
GGCTACATCCTGGGCATCTCCTACCCGCTGCTGGCGCTGTCCACCGGCGCGCGCGGGCTGTACCAGCTCTTTCTGCGCGACGACCTGACCAAGCTGGGGCCGGCCCTGTCGGTGCTGACGGCCCTGCTCTACCTGGTCGCGGCCATCGGCTTCTTCAAGCGCACCGCCCGCTGGTGGCGCATCTCAGTCTACGCGCTGGGAATCGAGACGATACTGACCCTCGTCGTCGGCGCGCTCAGCTTCATCATTCCCGACGTCATCGGCAGCACGGCCTGGCGCCACTTCGGCCAGGACTACGGCTTTTTCCCCCTCTTCCAGCCGCTGCTGGGCCTGATCTACCTGCTGTGGCGGCCGACGCGCGTGGCCTTTGGCGTACGACCTAACGAGTAATGCGTAACCCGCAACCCGGAGCCAAAGTGATTCGGGCGCGTATTCCGGGTTACGAGTTACGAGTTACGCATTACGCAAACCACCCTCATCCCTCACACCTTTCACGTTTCCCCCATGACCCGCAACATCTCCGTCTTCGACATCATCGGCCCGATCATGGTCGGCCCCTCCAGCTCACACACGGCCGGCGCGGTGCGGCGGGGACAGGTGGCGCGCGCCATCCTGGGCAGCCAGCCGGCTGAGGCGACT
>JAAEKA010000335.1 GCA_014155705.1 Anaerolineae bacterium clx_CAG2
GGATTGGGAGTGGTTGGACGACTACAGCCCATGCACTCCCAAGGAAGATCTTTGTGCCGGGATTGTACTTACCCCCTCCCCGCTGTCAAATCCACTGCGCGCAACTGTCTACGCCGCAGCCAGAGCAGCCCGCCTGCGGCCGCCAGTCCAGCGGCCAGGGCCAGCCCCGCGAAAGACGTCGTGCCGCCGGCCGCAGCCTCGTAGCCGGCCAGCGTCACCGCCGTCGGCGTCTGCACCGTCACACTCACCGGCCCGTGCAGAGTCGTTGCGCCGCTCAGGTCCAGGTCCTCCAGCCAGTACCAGTAGGTCTGGCCGTTGACCAGCTCATCCCGGTCCTCCCAGGTGTAGATGAAGCCGCCGGGGCTGCCCTGCGACTGCGAGGGGATCAGGTAGTCGTTCAGGCACCGGTCCCAGCCGTCGGGCGTCGTGCCGCGGTAGAGGTTGAAGCCGCGGTTGTCCAGCTCGCTGACTGTCTCCCAGGTGACCAGCACCGCGTCGCCCTGCTGCATTGCATCGAAGCTGGCCAGGGTAACGGCCAACGGCCCAACCGTCGCCACCTTGTAGGCCGTGTTGTCGGCAGCCATCCCGTTGAACTTGATCCAGCCGATGTTCTCGCCCCAGGCGTGGCCGCTGAAC
>JAAEKA010000336.1 GCA_014155705.1 Anaerolineae bacterium clx_CAG2
CCTCGCTTTGACTATCCTAGCAAACCTTCTTATGAACCTCTTGACAAGAATATCCACCGCTTCTTCTATTGCTGAGACCAGAACAAATGCCAAATAACCACTAAGAAATGCACTCAACATATCCTGCTGCAGACACACAGGTTCTATTGTATCGAACGTGATCACGGGCGGCCTAATGTCCTCACCCCGTGTCACACATTTATCGTGCCAAGGAACGGCTCGTTCACTGGACCTATGCCATTCAGTTTTCTTCGAAATCTCCCGCAACTCTTGATGAATCTGAATCTTGCCGATAGGGAACGGGTTGCCGGATTTGTCATGTGACAAGATAGCTATATCGACCACACGGAGTGCTTCCGTATATTGTTCCCGCAAGGAACTCTTCTTGACGACTTCCCCAGCTTCTCGCGCAATTTCAGCCACTAGATGAGTCTTACCAAGCCCCGGACCAGCAGAAGTGATCAAAGCAAAAGGGTTGGACGCGCTCTTTTCAAGGATTTGATTGAACGACTCCACAAACCCCTGATCGTGAAGAAAGCGACTGACTAATGGGCGTCTCATCGAGGCCATCTTGTCTGCGTCCTGCTCATGGGGTGTATTGTCAGGAAAAAGCTTATCAAGAGG
>JAAEKA010000337.1 GCA_014155705.1 Anaerolineae bacterium clx_CAG2
GGCTACCCGGTGCGCATTCATTACGCGTATACCTATCTCCAGGGGGAACAGCGCGTCTTTCGCTACGACAACGCGCCTCATCATCCTGGCGTGGTCACATTCCCACATCACAAACACATTGGGCCGCAAGATCGCCTGGCGCCGTCCGATCAGCCCAGCTTGAGCCAGGTTCTGGCCGAGATCGCAGCCTGGCTGGATAAGTAGCCTCTCCCAGTTGGCCCGTCTCACCCCACTGATGGCATGCGCTTCGACGACCGCTGGGAGGCCGTGCGCACGGTCGATCTTCTGACGCTGGACGATACCGGCGCGCAGCCGGACACGGCCTGGGCGCGGGAGAAGCTCTATCAACTGGTCAACTACCGCGTCAACCACAACCTGCCCACGATGGTCACGTCCAAGGGGGCGGAGCGGGAGTTCAGCCAGTACCACGGCCGCATCGCCAGACGCCTCAAAGCCGCAGCGCACGCCTCCATCAGCGCGCCGGATGCGCGGGGAAATCGAAGAAGGGAGATGATCTGCGAGGCAACCGCCCCCCAATTGCCAAACAGGCGCTAGGCTAAATCGATCCTCAATTGCCGGCCCACGGCGCTAGCCAGGCGCTCCAACGACTCCAGAGTA
>JAAEKA010000338.1 GCA_014155705.1 Anaerolineae bacterium clx_CAG2
ACTCCCCGATAGCGACACAAACACAGGCGAGGTGCCAGCCGCGGCTGAACCCGCACAGAGGGTGGAAGAAGTGGATGTGGCGACAGCATCGCCCATGTCGACTGATCGTACTGAACCGACTGACACCCCCGAACCCACCAATACACCCAAACTGACTGACACACCGCAGCCAACGAACACTCCGAGGCCGACAAACACGCCTGTACCGACTGCTACCCCGACGCCTGCTCCGGAGCCTATCATCATATCTGGACAGGGCGACTCTGTGGTGGACATTGACAAGTGGAGGGGCATCGCCCTTGCTCGGATCAAGTATCGAGGCGACGGGAACTTTGCGGTACTAAACTATGGAGTCGACGGCGAAAGATACGACTTGTTGGTGAACGTCATAGGCAGTTATGATGGAACGCGCCCAATTGACTTTCTGGACAATCAGCAAACCGGCCGGTTCGAGATTCAGGGTGACGGCCCCTGGGAGATCGAGATCGTGCCGTTTACGGAAGTCCGGGTGGTGGATAAACATGTAGCCGCCGCCGACGCGCCGCAGGAGGACGCGGTCGACGCAGTAGTCCAGGAACTGGACGTAGTTGAGAGGCATGGAGCCGTCGAGGAACAGGACGAGGCGGAGGGA
>JAAEKA010000339.1 GCA_014155705.1 Anaerolineae bacterium clx_CAG2
GGTCACCAGGTTCATCCACAGGATCTGCAAGGGCAGCAGCGGCAGCGGCATGCCCAGCAACGGGCCGATCAACATGACGGCGATCTCGCTGGCATTGCAGGTCAGCAGGTACTTGATGAAGCGGCGAATGTTGTCAAAAATGACGCGACCTTCCTCGACCGCGGCCACGATGGTGGCGAAGTTGTCGTCCAGCAGCACCATGTCGGCTGCGCCCTTGGCCACATCGGTGCCGGTGATGCCCATGGCCACCCCGATGTCGGCCCGTTTCAGGGCCGGCGCATCGTTGACGCCGTCGCCGGTCATGGCCACGATGGCGTTCTGCCCTTGGTAGGCTTCGATCAGTTTGAGCTTGTCCTCCGGCGAAACGCGGGCGAAGACCGAAACATCCCTGGTTGCCTCGATCAACTCGTCAGTTGACAGGCGGCTCAGTTCCTGCCCGGTCAGGAAGCGGTCATTGTCGGTGATGCCGATCTGCTGGGCGATGTGGCGTGCGGTCAGCGGATGGTCGCCGGTAATCATCACCGGCTTGATGCCCGCGCTGCGCGTCTTGGCCACGGCATCCTTGACCTCCGGCCGCGGCGGGTCGATCATGCCGAACAAGCCCAGCAGGATGATATCCTGCTCCAGCG
>JAAEKA010000034.1 GCA_014155705.1 Anaerolineae bacterium clx_CAG2
GGCTTTGTTGGCGCGGCGGCGGAAGTAGCGCAGCGCCTGGTCCACACCCATTGCGCCGACCATCAGGTTTTCCACCAGCTCGTCGCGCAGGTCGGCGCGCACCAGAATCTCTGCGCCCAGCCCGTCGGCCAGCTCGCCGACAGTGGTGGCCTGCAGGATGCGCTGGCGCGGCAGCACGGCAAAGACGGCGATATCCCTGTGCTCCAGGTATTCCCGCAACACAGTCTCCGCAAACTCCATATGCACTGCGGGCACGCTATTGACCACTACGCCCAGCAGCGTGTCGCCCAGGCGTTTCTGGGCAGCCAGGAAGTGGTCCACCGAGCGAGCGTCATCGTAGCGGATCACTGCCAGGCCGCGCGCATTGCTACCAGCCTGGCTGGCGATGCGGGCCAGGTCCGGCGGCGCCAGGTCGACGACGTAGCCCTCGCGCAGGTTGCTGGCGCCTTCCATGATCAACACATCGTGCTGATTGTGGACAGCGCGGTAGGCATCGGCCAGGCGTTCCGCAAAGCCACCCGCTCCCTCGCCCATCAGCACAGCCTGGATGCGCTGGGCGGTCAACTGAACCGGCGCCAGGGTCTCCAATGGCTCCGGCAGGCCCAGGACATCCTTCATGAAGACCACATCCTCATCGTAAGGCTGGCCGGCCTGCAAGACTGCACCCATATTGATCGGCTTCATGTAACCCACGTCGATGCCGTCGTCGCGCATGCGCAGCCCCAGGCTGACGCACACCGCTGTCTTGCCAGAATAAGTGTCGGTCGATAGCACGTAAAGTGTTGCCATTTGGTTGCTCCAGGAGCGGTATCTTGGTAGATTGGTAAATCGGTAAATTGGTCAGGGGCTGAACAACGCGCTGGGAAAGGCCAGACCAATCTACCAATCTACCTCAGAATCAAACGCATATCGATACCCAACGCACCCTTGCCCTGCTCGAACACCATCAACGGATTGATGTCGATCTCGACAATTTCCGGAAAGTCGGTGACGAGTTGGCTCATGCGCAGGATGGCATCTACGATGGCCTCGGTGTCGCTGGGCGGCTCGCCGCGCACGCCGCGCAACAGGGGATAGGCGCGTATCTCGCCCATCATTTTGCGCGCCTGGCGCCGGTCGATCGGCGCGACACGAAAAGTGACGTCCTTCAGGGCCTCGACGTAGATACCGCCCAAGCCAAAGACCAGCAGCGGACCGAACTGCGGGTCGCGGTTCATGCCCAGCAGCACCTCTTTGCCCCCCTTGATCTGTTGCTGTACCAAACAGCCCCAGATTTCCGCGGAAGGCTCGTAGCGCTGCGCCCGGTAGACCATCAGGTCGAAGGCGTCGCGCACGGCTTCGGCGCTTTGCAGGTTGAGCTTGACGCCGCCGATGTCGGTCTTGTGCAGGATGTCGGGTGATGTGATCTTGAGGACGACAGGGAAGCCCATCGCCTCGGCTGCCCGGCCCGCTTCTTCAGCGGTCTTGGCCAGCACCGACTGGGGGAAGGGGATACCATAGGCCGCCTGGATGGCGCGCGCCTCTGCGTCGCCGATGGCCAGCCGACCGTCGGCCTTGACCTGGCGGAAGACCTCGGCCACGGCGTCTTGGTCGACCTCGAAGCGCTCGATTTGGGGTAGAGGCCGTTCTTGCCAGCCTTTCTGGCGCACCATGGCTGCCAGCGCGTTGACTGCTCGCTCTGGCACAGGATAGTTGGGCAGGCCGTGGGCCCGCAGGATGCGCTCCCCTTCGCCGATGGTTTGTTTGCCCATGAAGGCGGTCAGGATTGGCTTGCCGGTGCGTTGCGACACTTCAGTGACGGCCTGCGCAGTCTCGCTGATCTGGGTCATGATCTGCGGGGTCAACACCACGATGATCGACCCCACGTTGGGGTCATCGGCCACGGCGTTGACAGCCAGCGCGTAGCGGTCGGCCATGGCGTCGCCCAGCACATCCACCGGATTAGCTGCGCTGGCTGCGGCCGGCAGACCCGCCTTGAGCAGCGCCTGGGTCTCAGGGCTGAGGGTGGCAAGCTGCAGGCCAGCCCGTTCCAGCGCGTCGGTAGCCATGATGCCTGGCCCGCCCGCGTTGGTGACCACGGCCACGGCGTCGGTCGCAGGCAGGGGCTGCTGGGCAAAGGCCACGGCCATATCGAACAAATCCTGCACTGAGCCGGCGCGCAATACTCCTGCCTGCAGGAAGGCGGCCTCGTAGGCCCGCTCCGAGCCGGCCAGCGTCCCGGTGTGGCTGGAGACAGCCTTGCTGCCGGCCTGGGTGGTGCCCGATTTGATGGCGATGACCGGCTTGCGCTTGCTGACCTGACGGGCCACCTCGATAAAGCGGCCGCCGTCGGTGATGCCTTCCAGGTAAGCAGTGATGACTTTGCTGTTGGGATCGCTGCCCCACACCTGCAAGAAGTCGATTTCGTTCAGGTCGGCCTTGTTGCCCAGGCTGACAAAGCGGCTGAAGCCAATGTCGTCGGCCAGGGCCATGTCCAGGATGCTGGTGCAGAGCGCGCCTGACTGCGACATGAAGGCGATGGTACCCTGCATGGGCATGCCCAACGCGAAGCTGGCCTGCAACGGCGCATAGGTATCGATGATTCCCAGGCAATTGGGGCCGATCAGGCGCATACCATGCTTGCGAGCGATGGCCAGCAACTCTTTCTCCATGGCCATGCCCTGGGGACCCACCTCGCGAAAGCCGGCCGTGATGACGATGGCGCCTTTGGCGCCTTTCTGGCCGGCTTCCTCCAGCACGTTGGCCACGGCCTTGGGTGGTACGACCACCACCACCAAGTCGATGGAACCGGGGACGGCCAGCAGGCTGGGGAAGGACTTGAGGCCCAGAATTTCGTCAGCTTTGGGGTTGATGGGGTATACGTCGCCGGTGAAGCTATGCTCGATAACGTTGTTGAGCACAGCATAGCCTAGCTTGGACGGGTCCGCGCTGGCGCCTACAACGGCCACGGCGCGCGGGGCAAAGAACTGATCAAGTGTGAGTGGGCTATCGTTTGGTGACATGCACTCGTTCCGGATTTTGATTGACGTAACTCATGGCAGGCGTCGAAAAAACGGCGTCAGCCTATCGGAGAGGGTGTTTCGGTGACGGAAATACATGATACCCTAATTCTGGCTGATAGGCAAAGAATCAAGCTATCTGTGGCAGATTACGCGAGCGGCGGAACAAACTGTGGGGCGGCTCTTGAGCGCAGCATTTGACGCCAGCGCCAAGGCCGCCCCGTGTGGCTATTGCTGCCAGTTGGCGGCAACCAACATGATGTCCAGGATGTCTACGACGCCGTCGTTGTTGACGTCGTAGGGGTTCGGGATGGGCGTGGCCGTCGGCGTAGCGGTCGGCGTTGGCGTGGCTGTAGGTGTGAAAGTTGGCGTCGGCGTGGATGTGTGCGTAGGCGTCGCTGTAGGGGCGCCGGTTGTGCCGCGCCAGATATTGCCACTCCAGTCCAACAGGATTACCTCGTTCATGCTGAGCACCTTAATGTCCATGATGTCAGCCGACGTGGGAGAGGCGACCTGCTGCCAGTTGACTCCGTCGGCAGTCTGCAGCAACAGCCCCTGGCCGCCACAGGTTTCCAGAATTGCATCGGGCACGTGGGTGCATCCGACCGCGAAGCCATTCTGGCTGTCTACCATCTCGATATTCCACAGCCTTGGCCGGCCGCTGATGCTGGGCGCAGTAGCTAACTGCCAGTTCACGCCACCGTCGGTGGTGCGGTGAATATAAACGATGTTATCGGCCACGCTGTTGCTGCCGCCGACCAGCCAGCAGGTGGAGTTGGTGCTGCACGAGACGCCATAGTAACGGGCCGAGGGCGCAGCGCGGCGGATCAGCGTAGCGCCGTTGTCGGAGGTGTAGAAGGAGGTTTGTTTGGCCGCGGTGTAGCAGACGCCGGGCGACGGGCAGGAGAAATCATAGATCACAAACTCGCGCGGATCGTTTGCGACCACGGCGTTGAAGTTGATGCCATCGGTGGCGCGCAGCATGTTGGCCCGCCGGCCTGGCTCATCGGCATAGCCCGTGGTGCCCGCGAAGATGGTCGTGCCGACGCCGCTGAAGCCGGCCGACCACAGCCAGCCGGTCCAGACGCTGTTGACGATGGTACCGGATGACCAGCTTGCGCCGCCGTTGGAGGTGAAGAGAATGCGTGGGCTGCTGGCGCCGATAATCCAACAGCGGTCGGCGTCGATGCAGGCCAGACCGCGCATGAAACGGTTGGTGTTGGGCACAACGATGTTAGTCCAGGTCAGGCCGCCGTCGGTGGTTTTAGCCAGTGTGACGGCGCCTGTGCCGCCGGTGGCGCTGTTCCAGTCCGGTCCGCCCAGGGCGTAGCCGACCAAGGGGGTGGGGAAAGCGATCGTGTACCAATAGACGCCAGGTGCGCTGTGTACCTGCGTCCAGGTGAAGGTGGGGGCGTCAGGCTGGGCTGCGCTGGGGGGCGGCATCAGCAGCGCACTGCTGGCGGCAACCAGGGCCACGATCAGCAGCACTCCAGCAGCTATGCGCGTCCGCCGGCCGGTTCGTCGTGTCTGAGTGTTCATGTGCAATTCTCCTTGCGAAATACGAATTGGCGCCTGCCTGCTCTGCGTGAGCATGTTGCAAGTCTAGCACAGGAAGATGAAAAGAAGATGAACAGGACATGTCGCTGCGCAGGTCGTTAGCTTAAATACGCGCCGTTGCGAGCAGCCAATCGGTCAGGCGATTGAGCCGCCGCCTCGTACAGATTGGGTGCAAACCATCTTGGATAGGTTCACAAATCGTGGTATACTGTCCATTATGTCCGACATCATTTACCTCGACCATGCCGCCACCACACCTGTTCGCCCCGAAGTGCTGGAGGCGATGCTGCCCTACTTCAGCCAGCACTACGGCAATCCCAGCAGCCTGCACAGCCTGGGCCGCGCAACGGGCAAGGCCCTGCGCGCGGCGCGCGAGCAGATGGCGGAGGTGCTGGGCTGCGCGCCGGGCGAGATCGTGGTCACCAGTTCTGGCACGGAGGCCGATAACCTGGCGCTGCGCGGGGTGGCGCTGGCCCGCCGACAGCGCGGCGAGGGTCAGCACATCGTGGTCAGCGCGGTGGAGCACAAGGGCATCCTCGACACGGCCTGTCATCTGCGCGACCACTTCGGGTTCGAATTGACCGTGCTGCCGGTGGACGCGACCGGCCGCGTCAGCCCCGACGACCTGGGCGCTGCCATGCGCCCTGACACGGCCATCGTCAGCATTATGGCAGCCAACAACGAGGTCGGCACACTCCAACCGCTGAGGGCGCTGAGCGCGGTCTGTCGGGAGCGTGGTGTGCCCTTTCATAGCGACGCGGTGCAGGCCTCAGGCACGTTATCGCTGCGGGTGGACGAGCTGGGCGTGGACCTGCTGTCGCTGGGTGGGCACAAGCTCTATGGCCCCAAGGGGGTCGGCCTGCTCTACGTGCGCCGCGGTACACCGCTGCTGCCACAGATTACCGGCGGCAGTCAGGAGGGCAAGCGCCGCGCCAGCACCGAGAACGTGCCCTACATCGTGGGTCTGGCGACGGCTTTGATGCTGTCGCAGGCTGAACGCCAGACAGAGTCTGTCCGTCTGACGGCCATGCGCGAGCGCCTGATCGACGGCGTGCTGGCGTCTATCCCTGATGCGTACCTGACCGGTCATCGCACTGAACGCCTGGCTAACCATGCCAGCTTTGTGGCGCGCGGCATCGAGGCTGAGGGGATGCTGATTGGACTGGATTTGGGTGGCATCTGCGCCAGCAGCGGTTCGGCCTGCACCAGCGGCGCGCAGGAGCCCAGCCACGTGCTGACCGCTATGGGCGTGCCGCGCGTGGACGCCGTGGGCCACTTGCGTCTCAGCCTGGGCCACAGCAACAGCGAGGCCGACGTGGCGCGCGTGCTCGAAGTGTTGCCGCCGCTGGTGAGCCGGCTGCGCGCCATGTCGCCTTTCGCTAACACGTAATGCGTACTGCGTAACCCGGAGCGTGCGGGAAGTGTTTCCGGTTACGCATGACTCGCAACGCATTCTTACGGATACCATTGACCAGTTCACCATTGAACATTGATCATTGCAAGGTCGTCGTCGCCATGAGCGGGGGCGTGGACAGCTCACTGGCGGCTGCGTTGTTGGCAGAGCAGGGCTACGAGGTCACAGGGGTGATGATGCGCCTGTGGTCAGAGGTAGCGGCCGGCGTGGAAAGCAGCAACAAATGCTGTTCGCTGGAGGCCGTGGACGACGCGCGCCGCGTGGCCGACCTGCTGGGCATCCCCTTCTACCTGATCAACGTCGAGCAGCCCTTCAAACAGCGGGTGGTGGACTTTACCGTCGCCAGCTACCTTGCCGGCGAGACACCCAATCCCTGCGTCCAGTGCAACCGCCACATCCGCTTCGACTACTTGTTCAACTACGCCATGAGCCTTGGCGCAGACTACCTGGCCACGGGGCACTATGCTCGCGTGCGGAGACCGGACGGAAACCAGTCTTTGGTGATCAGCCCCCAGTCACCCCGTCACCCAAGCGTCCAACCACCCAGTCACCACTCCCTCCTCACTGGTCTCGATCCTGCGAAAGACCAGAGCTACGTGCTGCACGTGCTGACGCAGGAGACGCTGGCGCGGGTGTTGTTTCCGGTGGGGGAGTATAGCAAGCCGCACGTGCGGCAGATGGCGGCCGAGCGGGGCCTGCCCGTGGCCAGCCGTCACGACAGCCAGGATTTGTGCTTCCTGGCCGACGGCGACTACCGTCGCTTCCTGCGCGACTGGACACCGCAGGGCGCCATCGAGCCCGGACCCATCGTCGACTCCGGCGGCCGCGTCCTGGGCCGGCATAATGGGTTGCCCTTCTACACCGTAGGCCAGCGCAAGGGACTTGGAGCACTCGCAACTGCGCCGCGCTCCGGCGCAGTTGCAGGTGTCGCTGCGCCAGAGCCGCTGTTCGTGCTCCGTCTGGAGCCAGCCAGCAACACGCTGGTGGTCGGCCCTGCGGCCGAGTTAGGCCGCGATCATCTGACCGCGCACAGTGTCAACTGGATCGCCGGCCAGCCGCCGGCCGGACCTTTCGAGGTCCAGGTCAAGATCCGCTATAAGGCCCGCCCTGCCGTGGCCACCGTGGCGCCTCTGTCCGATGGCCGCGTCGACGTGCGCCTGGCCCAGCCCCTGCGTGATATCACCCGCGGCCAGGCAGCGGTGTTCTATCAGGGAGAGGTGTGTTTGGGTGGAGGGTTAATCGAGTGAGCGCGTTTTTCTCCGTATCTTGCAGCGTGTTTGTGTGTTAATGCATTTGTCAAGCTGGCTGCGATTGGCTCCAGGCCAATCGCGCCGTTTTTTGCTACCTGCTGATGGGCCATCGGTTATGACGGGTCCAGCGCAGCAGCCACCCTAAATCCATGAAGAAGCATAGGACGATGCGTTCGGAGCATATGCGCATGAACCACAACGGCAGTTTTTCCCGCAACGGCGCGTTGGCGCGCGTGGTCGTCACCGGCCTGGGCGCAGTGACGCCTTTAGGGCACTCCTGGCCTGAGACCTGGCGCAACCTGGTGGCCGGCGTCTCAGCCGGCCGGCGGGTCACCCATTTCGACCCCACTGATTATCCCACCCAGTTCGCCTGTTCGGTCACCGATTTTGACGCGGCCAAGTACATGGACGCCAAAGAGGCCAAGCGGCTGGGCACAGTGACCCAATACGCCTGGACCGCCACCCAGGAAGCGGTAGCCAATGCGGGCCTGGATCTCGACCAAGAGGACAGGGATCGGGTAGGCATCGAGATGGGCAGCGCGTTTGGCGCACTGGATCTGCTGGAGCAGCAGGTGTTGGTGCTGGACAAGGGCGGCCCGCGGCGCATCAAGCCCACCGTCGGCCCCTCGGTGCTGATCAGCACCACCCCTTGCTATATCGCCATCAAGCTGGGCGTGACCGGGCCAGTGGACTCGCGCATGAGCGCTTGCGCCACAGGCATCACCTCTCTGGGCGAGGCCATGCGCCGTTTGCAGCGCGGCGAGGTCGATGTGATGATCGCCGGCGGCAGCGATGCCTTCCAGACGCCGCTGATGATGGCTTCCTTCAGCCGTCTGGGCGCCATGTCCACCCGCAATGATGAGCCAGCCACCGCCTGCCGGCCCTTCTGCGCCACACGCGATGGTCTGATTCTGGGTGAAGGGGCCACGGTGTTTGTGCTGGAAACTCTGGAGCATGCCCAGGGGCGCGGCGCCAAAATCCTGGCTGAGATCACCGGTCTGGGACTGTCGTCGGATGCCTACCATCTGGCCGCCCCCGAGCCGACCGGCCTCGGCGCGGCCAAGGCCATGAAATACGCGATGCGCGAGGCGGGTGTGCAGGGCAGTGACGTGGATTATATCGCTGCACACGGCACGGCTACCAAGCTTAACGATTCTTCGGAGACAGCCGCCATCAAGCTCGCGTTGGGCGAGGCCGCCTACGATACGCGTGTCAGTTCGCTCAAGTCAATGGTGGGCCACATGATGGGCGCAGCCGGCACCATCTCGGCGGCGGCTATTGTCAGCGCAATCGAGGACGGCGTCATCCCACCCACTATCAATTATGTGGAGCCGGACCCCGAGTGCGATCTCCACTATGTCCCCAACCAGGCCGAACAGCGCCAGGTCGACGTGGGCATGTGCAACGCTTTTGGGTTTGGCGGCCAGAACGCCAGCATGATCATCGAACGTTTTTAGCACTGACGCCCCCGTTCACAAATTTTCCATGCTGGGCAAGCGCCACGGCTCATGAAAACGTAGCTGGCTCGGTCGGAGACCGGCCAGAGCGGCTATTCTCAGGACAATGCGTCCGTTACCATGAAGACTGAAGCGTGAAATGTGGTTTTCAGGCTTCAGTCTTTACATTTCATGTGGCACGCTCCTCCCCACACCGCCCCCTAAGTTCTTGTCACTGCCGTCTTCCTGTGCTAAACTAGCTGCGTGACGCGGGCAGGCCGTCCACCGGACAGCCTGCCCCTTTGTTGCGCAAGTCGCAGCAGAAGTTCAAATGTAACTGAATGGGAGGCGCTTGATGGCGCGTAGCTTGATCATACGGCGGTTGGCTTCTCTCTCCGGCCGTCTGTTTTCTCTTATTGCGGTCATAGGCTTGCTGGCCGTTGCCGGACCCGCCTGGGCAATCGGGCCGGCCAGTCCGCTGCTACAGGATGCGGCGGCTGTGATCACCTCGCCCCAAAGCGGTGAGTCGGTGCGCGGATCGGTGCAGATCACCGGTTCGGCGCTGCATCCTGCTTTTCAGCGCTACGAACTATACTTCACGGTCGAGCCAGGTGAGAACTGGGTCTTTATCGGCGAGGCCAGAACGAACCCGGTTAGCAACGGCGTTCTGGGCGTCTGGGAGACCGGCGGCCTGCCCGATGGCAACTACAGCCTGCGGCTGCGCGTGGTGCGCCAGGACGGCAACTACGATGAGGGATTTGCCCGCAACGTCGTCGTCGCTAACACGACACCGCCTACACCGGTTCCCACCGATACGCCTGCGTTCGACGCGGAGGCCACGCTGCCGCCGCCTATCGAGAGCGTGGTGACGCCCACACCGGCGGCCACGCCGACGCCGGTCTCGGTGGAGCAGCCGGAGATTCCCACCCCTACCCCGCGACCGTCTCCGACGGTCACGCCGGAGACGGCCGGCGAGCCTGTGGCCGCTGACACTGGCTCGTCGGGCAGCGCAGGCGATTCCGCCAGTTCGCTGACCGACGCGTTCGAGACCAGCACCTTGCAGTCATCGTTCGTGCGCGGCGCGTCTCTTGCTGCGGCCATCTTTCTGGCCGTCGGCGCTTTCTTCGGCGTGCGCAGGCTGCTGACCTGGCTGTGGTACTTGATCGCGCCCTAAGAAGCTGTCTCAGTAGCCGGTTCCATGAACCGGCGGATATACTCAAAAATCGCCCTGGTAGGGGCCGATCCTCGTGATTGGCCCCCGTTTGTGTTGTGTCCATGAAACTGATCGCCGGCCTGGGCAATCCGGGCAAACAATACCAACAGAATCGCCATAATATCGGCTTCCAGATCGTCGATCTCCTGGCTGAACGGCACGCCCTGCACTTCGACGTCAAGCAGGGTAAGGCCAAGGTCGCTTTGGGCGTCCTCAATGCGCCGGTCGCTGACCAGCAAATCCCGCTGTCGCCGGAGTCGGGCGCAGCAGTGATCAGCCAGCCTGGGCTGCAACCGCTGCGCGTGGCGCTGGCCAAGCCGCAGACCTTCATGAATTTGGTCGGCCCCAGCGTTCAGGCGCTGCTGCGCTTCTACAAGATCGACCCCGCCGACCTGTTGGTGATCTACGACGACCTGGATCTGCCGCTAGGCGTATTGCGGCTGCGAGCCGCGGGCGGTGCAGGTGGTCACAACGGCATGAAGTCGCTCATCGGCGCGCTGGGCAGCGGCGACTTCGCCCGGCTGCGCGTTGGCATCGACCGCCCGCCTGGCCGCATGGATCCGGCCGCTTATGTTTTGCAGGACTTTTCTGCCCAGCAGGAAGAGATCATGGCCGGCACGCGCGCCCTGGCGGCCGACGCATGCCAACACTGGCTGGCGCACGGTATCACGGCGGCCATGAACGCGTACAATATGCCGCGCGAAACGTAACTGAAAGCCTGCGCTCATGGTACGCCTTCACGCATCATGTTTCATTCCGAGGCTCCTTTGAATCTCTCAGGACTCACCCATCTCGTCGTCGATTTGCCCGCTTACCGCCGTTTCCTGGATGAAGTGCGGGCGGGGCAGCCTGACCGCGCGCCGCTGGCCTTGTATGGCGCGGCGCGTGCATTTGTCGTTGCCGGCCTGGCACAGACGCTGGAGCGGCCCGTGTTGTATGTGGTGGCGCGCAGCGAACACGCCCGCCAGGTCCATGACGAGCTACAAGTCTGGCTGCCACCTGACGGCAAGGATGGCCGCACCCCGATAGCGCTGCACTACTTCGCCGACCCAGATGCTTTGCCCTATGAGCGGGTAGCTTGGTCGCGCGAGACGCGCCAGGCGCGGTTGGGTGCGCTGACCGCACTGGCGCAGCGTACGGCAACCGGCGGCGGCCCGCTGTTGGTCGTCGCCTCAGCGCGTGCCTTGCTGCAGAAGACGCTGCCCGCGCGCGAGCTACGCCTGGCGATGAAGACCCTGCGCGTCGGCCAGATGATCGACCTGCACGAGCAGTTGACCCGCTGGCTGGGGTTGGGCTATCGCAGCGACGCAGTGGTGGAGGAGGTGGGCCAGCTCTCGCGGCGCGGCGGCATTGTCGACCTTTGGCCGCCTAACCTGGCCTGGCCGGTGCGCATCGAGCTGTTCGGCGACGAGATCGACAGCCTGCGTCATTTCGACCCCGCCACGCAGCGCACCCTGCCCGAAGCTCGCAGCCTGACTGATGTGCTGGTGGGACCGGCCAGCGAGGCCATGCCGCGCTACGGCGCGGCGGCTCAGGAGCGGCTGGACGCGCTGGATAAGGCGCCGCTGCACCCGCCGGCTCGCCACGAGTTGGACGAGCAGCGCCGCCAACTGTTGGAGGGCACCGGCTTCCGCGGCCAGGAGTGGTACATCCCGTACCTCTACTCCCAACCCGCCAGCCTGTTGGACTACTTGTCCCCTGATGTGCTGGTGCTGGTGGATGACGGCGCAGAGTTGATGATCCTGGCCAGCGAGCTTGAGGCCCAGGCTGGCCAGACCCAGCGCGACCTGGTCACAGGCGGCGACCTGCCGGCCAATCCGCTGCCGCCCCACTTCACCTGGCAGCAACTCAAGGATCCACTGCTGGCCCGCGGGCCGCTGCTGTTGGGCTACGGCGACCTGGAAGGACGCATTGCGCCGGCCGGTTCCCCCCTGGCGCGCCACTTCACGCCCGGCCCCCGCTTCGGCGGTCAGGTCAAGCAAATCGTGGCCGAGGTGGAAAAGCAGCACCAGCAGGGCCAGATTGCGGTTATGGTCACGCGCCAGGCTCCGCGGCTGGGCGAGATTTTCCAGGAGGAGGCCGGCCGGCCGCTGACGGTCGAGGATGGCGTCGTCGATGCGCCCCAGCCGCGCGCCGTGCGGCTGGTCAAGGGGGTGTTGAACGAGGGCTGGCTGCTGCGCGGGTTGGATCGCAGGACTGACGGTCCTGATTTCGCGGCCGGCCACGTCGAAGCGGCGCAAGCCAGTCTGTCGGTCGACCAGGACCGTCAGTCCTCTCTTTTGCTCTACAGCGACGCCGAGCTGTTTGGCTGGACCAAGCCCAGCCAGCGGCGGGTGCAGCGGCCGCGGGCCATGGCGCCAGAGGCTTTCTTCGCCGACGTCAGCCCGGGCGACTACGTGGTGCACATGGAGCACGGCATCGGCCAGTTCAATGGCCTGATCAGCATGACCGTGGAAGACGGCGGCGTGCGCGAGTATTTGCAGATCGACTATGCTATGGGCGACCGGTTGTTCGTGCCTGTGCATCAGGCCGACCGCCTGAGTCGCTACGTGGGCGCTGGCGAGCACGTGGCCCCCATCCTGCACCGCTTGGGCACGGCCGACTGGGAGCGGGTCAAGAAACAGACCCAGAAAGCGGTGGACGACATCGCCGGGGACCTGTTGGAGCTCTACGCGGCGCGCGAGGCGGCCGAAGGGCACGCCTTTTCGGCCGACGGCGCCTGGCAGATGGAACTGGAGGCGGCGTTCCCCTACGAGGAGACCACCGACCAGTTGGTGGCCATCGAGGCGGTCAAGTACGACATGGAGTCCAGCCGGCCGATGGACCGGCTGATCTGCGGCGATGTGGGCTACGGCAAGACCGAGGTGGCGCTGCGTTCAGCCTTCAAGGCGGTGATGGACGGCAAGCAGGTGGCTGTGCTGGTGCCCACCACTGTGCTGGCGCAGCAGCATTTCCAGACCTTTAGCAGGCGGCTGGGGGCTTTCCCGGCCAACGTGGAAACGCTGAGCCGCTTCCGTACGCCGGCCCAGCAGGCCCAGGTGATCAAGGGGCTGATCGATGGCTCGGTGGACATCGTCATCGGTACGCACCGTCTGCTCTCCAAGGACGTTGTCTTCAAGGACCTGGGTCTGTTGATCGTGGACGAGGAGCAGCGCTTCGGCGTGACGCACAAGGAGCGCATCAAGCAGATGCGTCAGACGGTGGACGTGCTGACTTTGACCGCCACGCCCATCCCGCGCACGCTGCACATGAGCATGACCGGGGTGCGCGACCTGAGCACCATCGAGACGCCGCCGGAGGAGCGCCTGCCGATCCAGACCACCATCGGCGAGTTCGACGAGACGCTGATCCGCCAGGCCATTCTGCGCGAGATCGACCGCGGCGGCCAGGTCTTCTTCGTCCACAATCGGGTGCGGGGCATCAGCCAGATCGCCAAGCGGCTTGAGAAGCTGGCGCCGGAGGCCACTTATGGCATCGGCCACGGCCAGATGCCCGAGCGCGAGCTGGAGCGGGTGATGCTGGCTTTCGCCGAGGGCGAATTCAACGTGCTGGTCTGCACCACCATTATCGAGAGTGGCCTGGACATTCCCAACGCCAATACAATCATCATCAATCGGGCCGACAAGTTTGGCCTGGCGCAGCTTTACCAGTTGCGCGGCCGTGTGGGGCGGGCTGCAGTGCGGGCCTATGCTTATCTGTTGTACGATCGCAATCAGGCGTTGACCCCTGTCGCGCGCGAGCGATTGACCGCACTGCAAGAGGCCAGTGATCTGGGCGCGGGCTTCCGCATCGCCATGCGCGACCTGGAGATTCGCGGAGCGGGCGAGCTGTTGGGCCGCAAACAGTCCGGCCATATCGCCGCCGTGGGCTTCGATCTCTACTGCCGGCTGCTGGCGAAATCGGTGGAGGAGCTGAAGAAGGAGGCGACAAATGGCAAAGCGCAGGCGGCAGGAAGCCGGATTCCACCAGTAAGCGACGATGAAGATGCTGGGGCATCGGGTGCTCAGCGTTCAGCATTGAGCGCACAGCGTTCGGAAGCGGTGCGCTATGAGGACCCGATGGCGCCAGCGGTGACGTTGGACTTGCCGCTGCGGGCGCTGATTCCGGAGGAGTACGTGGCCGAGCGGGCGCTGCGGCTGCGGCTGTACCGGCGCATCGCCGGCGTCACCGACACGGCCGCCATCGATGTGCTGGCGGAAGAACTGGTCGATCGCTTTGGCCCGATGCCGGTGGAGGTGCAGAATCTGCTCTATCAGGTGCGCATCAAGGTGTTGGCTCTGGCAGCGGGCGTTTCGGCCATCGGCCGCGACACTGAGCAGTTGGTGTTAAGAAGCGATGATCTGGAGACGGTCGACCGCCAGCGCCTGCAAGCGCGCCTTGGCGATGCGGCGCGCGTTGCGCGGCGCGCAGTGTGGATACCGATTACCGACGCCTGGCCAGAGACGCTGGAGCGGACGCTGCGCGCGATGCGAGCGGCGCATATGTAGGTGTGGTCATCAAAAGAGCCTGACTTCAATCAGTTGCTGACGCTCTACAACACAGCCGCGGTGTAAGCCCTAGCGTATCGCATAGCGAATCACCTCCACGCGCGCAAAGCCTTGCTGATCCGTCACTTCCCCCTGTGCGTCCAACCATTGCCGTACCAGCTGCCGTTGATCCCACGTCTCCTCCTCGGACGCCAGTAACCAGACGGCCGGCGCATTACCTGTGTCGCGGCGCATTTCTTCATCTACCTGCGCCTCTGTGCTGCCGCTGTTCGTATAGCGACCGTCTATGCTTTGCGCCTGCGGACCGGCGTAGTACTCGTAGACGATGCGGTTGTAGGGAATCTGGAACAGCAGTATGTCGCCTGGCTGGCGACGCGCCTCGACGTAGGCGGCGGCCGCGCGGAAGTCGGACTTGATGGGGGTTTGCATCTGGCGCCAGCCGGACAGGAGACCCACTGCCAGCAGGGCGCTTAGCGCAGCCAAGCCCAGCGGCCGCCAGATTCTCGCCAGTGCAGCCACGCCCTGGGCCAGCAGGATCAGCAGCGCCGGGGCGATCCAGATCACGTAGCGGTCGGTGTACAGCGGCTTGCTGAGCGAGACCAGGTAGAGCAGCAGCGGCGGCAAGAACAGCCAGGCCAGCAGCATCAAGGTCACCCGGACCCTGTGCCACGCGTGTGCTGATCCTGTGCCGGCCATACCCCTACCGCCTAGGACGCTGCCGGCCAGCAGGAGAAAGATCAGTCCGGCGATAGCCCACCAGGTGGGGGCGCGGGCCACCCCCAGGCTGAAGGCGGTAGCCAGCGTAGCCGCCATGGTGGCCAGTGGGACAAAGGGATGGCCGGTCTGGAAGTCGGGAGTGGTGAAGAGGCGCAGTTGCCACCAGCCGACCAGCGCGAAATAGGGCAGGGCGGGAATGGCGAGCGTCAACAGGAAGGGCAGCCAGCGCCGCCGGTAGTCAGGCCAGAGCAGCATCAACCACGCGCCGCAGATGGGGATCAGCAAGATGGCCCAGACGTGGTGCAGCACGGCCACGGCGAGCAGGGCCAGATACAGCAGCCAGCGCCACCACTGGCCGTGCTGCAGCGCGGCCAGGAAGGCCAGCAGCGTGGCCAGCGCCAGAACCACCAGCCAGCCGTACATCTTGCCCTCCTGGCTGTACCAGATCAGGTAGGGGTTGACGGCCACCAGCAGCGCAGCCATCAGCGGCACGTAGGGGCACGAATGCGACATTCGTGCCCCTACCTGATCCCCCAACAGCCGCCGGGCCAAGACATAGGTCAGGGGCACGGCCAGCACGCCGGGCAGCACGGCCTGCATGCGCAGCGCGAACTCGCTTGTGCCCAGCGCGGCCAGCCAGGGGTTGAGCAGGGCAAAGAAGAGCGGTCCGTTCTCCCCCGGGCGGCTGAAGGCGGCCAGCAGTTCAGGCAGCGGCCGGCTGGCAAAGTGGATCGAGTCGACCTCGTCCCGCCACAGGCTCTGGCTGGTGAGTCCCGCCACGCGCCAGCCAAAGGCCAGCAGCGAGAGCAAGGCCAGCGCCAGTTGATCGGTGGTGGGGCGGCGGGCAGAGCTAGTCAAGGTCTTGCGGCGGCGAGGACCGACGGCGCGCGGCCACACGGGTGGGCGCAGGGGGAGTGGGCGGCGGCTGTGAAGGCGCTGCCATGGATGGATGTGCTATTGGCTGACCAGGATCGGGCACGGGCTGCGCTGGGGGGTGGGAGCGTCGTCGCCACCACCAGATCCCGCCTAGCGCAGCAGCAACCATAGCCAGGCCGCCAAAGCACATCCACACGTAGCCGAAGGCGATCACCAGGTTGTCGATGAACAAGGCTACATCCAGACGGCGCTGCACCTCCTGCTCCTCGACCGGCGCTGCTTCCTCGGCCGGCGGCGGTATGACGAGGATGACGTCTAGCGGTACGGTGATCGGCTGACTCGATGTAGGCGGCGGCGCAGGCGGAGGGAGTACCGGCTCTGTGGTGAGCACGGGCGTCGTGGGCGCGTCGATCGGCGGCGCCAGCGGCGTATCGGTGGGGAGAACGAAGGGCGTATCGGTTGGGAAGAGGAACGGCGTATCGGTTGGAAGGACAAACGGCGTGTCGGTGGACGCAGCGACCGGCGTGTCGGTTGGCGGCGTGACCGGTGTGTGCGTTGGCGACGCAGTAACGCTTGGCGTAGGGGTGTCGCTGGGCGTCACCACCGGCGTGAACGTGTCGGTGGGGAACGGCGTCGCGGTGGGGGTCGGTGTAGGCAGCGGCGAGTTAGGGTCGGGCGTGTTGGTTGCGGGCGACTGGAAGAGCAAATCGGCCAGGACGACCTGCCCGCGCGGGGCCAATGTCAAGCCCACCACCATGGCAAGCAGCAACAACGCCACAAGCAGGATGGGCTCGGCGTGTCGCCGGGGACGGTTGGCTTTTCGGGGCTGTTCTCGCACGGGGTCTGTTACCTTAGCTGAATGGCGCAGAGCAGCACAACCTATGCCACTGCTAACAGCGCCTCATCGGCCACGCGTGGCGCAGGCAGGCCGCGCAGCAGACCCTCTACGCTCAGATCTTCGTCGATATCGGGCCAGTGGATCCCATAGCCGCCACCTGCCACCTGCCAGTTGTTGCGTTGCTGAGGCGTGGCGTGCAGAAGCTTGGGGTACCAGGCCAGCGGCACGATAATTGTGCGCCCGTCCACCAGGTCTACCCGCAGAGTGTCTTTAGTGCAACGTACATTCTTAACTCGTTCACCGGGAAATACGTCCATACTCCTTGTACCACCTTTCTAGCAGGTCAGCTTGACGCTCTTGGACGATCCGTTCGATTTTTCGCAGCTCACCTGGAGAGAAGCCCAGATTTCTTGCTAGTACAACCGGCCGGAGCCAGAATTTGGCTGACTGGTCACCCCGATCCACATGCACATGAGGCGGTTCATTGATCAGGTCATGGCCGTAGAAGTAAAACCTAAACGGACCGACTCGCAGTGCTGTGGGCATGAGATGACTCGCAGGATCGCCGAACCGTTATCGCCTACCGAGCCCAATGATCAGCGCCGCCAGCCCAATCACGGCCATGACGCCGATCAGGACGCCGATGGGGAGCGGCGGCTCAGCAACGTCGGGAAGAGCCGGCTGCGGCTCTGGCGCGGGCGTCGTGGTTGGCGCCGGTTGAGCGGGCTCGACGGACGGCGCAGCCGTGGGCAGGGGCGACAGTTGCTCTTGCGGTGTTGCAATGGGCGAATCCTGCAACAGCGGCCCTGCCAGGGCTGCGCCTCCCGCTGTCAGGGTCCAGGCGATCACGAGAGCCGCCACGGCCAGCCCTGCCAGCATGAGCGCCTCCCGCTGCCTCGGCTTACCTGGGAAGCTGGGACGATCAGTGTCTCTCACGGTCCAACCTTTTCTGTGCTGAGATGGCTTGGAAAACAGAGGCATTATAGCAGATGCCAGCGACTTCTGCCAAGGATTTCTGCCACAGCAAGCCACCGACCATTTCGTATGTCACGCTATCAACGTGATCGGCGCCTCTGGTGTTCCGTCCCGCTGCCGGACGGGCCTAGCGGGCCTCAGCCTGGACCCATGCTCTGATCAGCCCGCGAAAATGGGCGATGAACTGCTCCTGCTCATGGGGTGGGAAGGTCAGAAGCACGTTATGGACCAGCATGTCGTCGAACTCCTGCGCCTGGGCTAATTCCCACGTCACAGCATCCAGGTGGCTGAGCTGTGTGGCGCGGAACTCCGCGAAGCGCTCGGTGTCGAAGTAGGCGTCGGCCAGCGCCTCGTAGGCGGCCAGCTTTTCGCTGTAGCTGCGCTCTGAGTCGGCGATGGCGAAGTAGTCGTGGGTGTTCATGTCGAGGCGCATGCGCCGGTCGGTGGCCAGGCAGAACAGGCTCCAGGCCAACAGCGACTTGATGGCCCAGGGGAAGTAGTAGTGCAGGCTGACGATGGCCACATCGGGGCAGGCGTTGGCGAAGTCGATGGGCTGCAGGACGCCGTCCTTGAGGATCGACTCGCACGAGTTGAATTCCCAGCGGAAGAAGGCGTTGATGGTCTTGACCACAGCCGTGGCTTCGCGCACGTGCTCGGCGCTGAGGAAGTCGCTGTCCACCTGATAGCGGTCGTGCATGGGGCGGAGGGGGTCATAGTGGAAGATGTTGACCTGCGGTCCGATGGCCAGGGCGCGTACGAAGATGTCGAAATTCTCCAGCCCTTGTTGCAGGTGCATCATGGTTTGGCCGGAGGCGTCGTAGGCCGCCATCAACTCCCACGGGTCGCCCACGCGGCTGACCCCGCGCCAGCCGCCGCCGTCGAAAGGCTTCATGTAGAGCGGATAGCCGATCCGGTCAGCGATGCCAGGCAGGTCGAACCAGTCGTGATAGCGGCTGGCTGTGCGGCGGAACTTGTCGGTGTCAGGGCCGATCTTGGTCGGGATCAGCCAGGTGTCAGGGATCGGCAGCCCCAGCCGGATCATGGCGCAGTAGGCTGAGTGTTTCTCCATGCTCTGGAAGGTAAAGGGGTTGTTGATCAGATAGACGCCGTTGACCAGAGCGGCCTTTTTTAGCCACTCACGGGGGTGAAAGTGCCAGTAGGCCAGGCGGTCGATCACCAGATCATAGGCCGTAGGCGCGGCCAGGTTGAACGGATGGATGCGTACCCGTTCGACCTCGGTCTGGAGCGCGCCGCCCCGGTAGGAAAGCTGCGGCGTTAGCCGGCGGTGCAGTTGCTCGAACGCTACCGGCCAGTCGTCTTCGTCGCTGAGCAGCAGGCCGATCTTTTTTGTGTTCATGAGGTGCCTGTCCTTGAGCGCGTAGCACGTAATGCGTAACCCGGAAAAAGCTTCCGCAATCCGGGATTTGGTTACGAGCTACGGTTTACGGGTTACTGGTTGTTTTCCACCCAATAGCGCATGATCCCGCGATAGTGCGCAAAGAACTGTTCATGCTCGTGCGGCGGGAACTTTTCGCGTACGATGCCTTGCAGGATGGCGTCGAACTGCGGCGTCTGCACGAACTCCCACATGGCCTCATCCAGCCAGCTTAGCTCCGTGGCGCGGAACTCCAGGAAGCGCTCGCTGTCGAAGTAGCGGTCGGCCAGCGCCTCATAGGCGACCAGTTTCTCGTCATAGGAGCGCTCAGAGTCGGCGATGGCAAAATAGTCTGCCGTGTTCATGTCCAACTTCATGCGCCGCTCGGTGGCCAGGCAGAAGCTGGTCCAGGCCAGCAGCGACTTGACTGCCCAAGGGAAGTTGACGTGCAGGCTGAACAGGTGCATGTCGGGGCAGGCGTTGGCGTAGTCGATAGGTTGCAGCAGTCCGTCTTTCAGGATCGCCTCGCACGAGTTGACCTCCCAGCGGAAGAAAGCATTGATCACCTTAGTGATGCGGGTAATCTCCTGCATCTTTTCCGGGCTGAGGAAGTTTTGCTCGATCACGTAGCGGGCGTGAATCGGCTGGCTGGGGTCGTAGCGCATGGGCTGCACCTGGGGACCGATGCCCAAGGCGCGCACGAAGACATCGAAACCCTCCAGCGCGGTCTGCAGGTGCATCATGGTCTGGCCGGAGGCGTCGTAGGCCCGCATCAACTCCCACTCGTTGTCGATGCGGCTTACCCCGCGCCAGCCGCCGCCGTCGAAGGGCTTCATGTAGAGCGGATAGCCGAACTCAGTGGCTGCAATGCCGGGCAGGTCAAACCAATCGTAGTAGCGGTTGGCTGTCTCCTGATAGCCCGGCCGGTCGGGGTAGGACTTGAGCGGCACCAGCCAGGTCTTGGGCACATGCAGTCCCAGCCGCATCATGGCGACGTAGGCCGAGTGCTTCTCCATGCTCTGGAAGGTGAAGGGGTTGTTGAGCAGGTAGACGCCGTTGAACAGGGCGGCCTTTTTCAGCCACTCGCGCGGGTTGAGCTGCCAGTGGCCCAGCCGATCAACCACCAGGTCGTAATGGCTCTCTGCGCGCAGGTCGAAGGGATGCACGCGCACGCGTTCTACGTCGATGTGCAGGGGTTGACCATTCACCGTGGCAACAGGGCCACGGCGTCGGAACATGGCCTCCAACGCACTGGGCCAGTCCTCTTCCTCTGCACCGATGAGCAAACCGAGCTTCTTGGTGGGCATATCAGTCTCCGTACCGCATGAAATGATGATCTGATTTCTAACTGGTGTCTTCTAGAAACCGGGAGCGTAACTGCTCAGCCGGTCGGTCAGAAACCGGGTTTTTCTCGTGCGAGCATGGTTCATGTCTTCGCAAACGCCTTTCATGGCGCCATGACCTTGGTCTGCGAGACAAAAACCTGGTTTCTAATGCCATGCCTGAACAGTTACCCGGGAGTTTGTACTAGCCGGATCAGGCACGAAGCGCTCACGAAAACTCCCGGTTTCTGCGTGTACTCGGTTCAGGTCGGGTTGCCGCCTGCATTTGACGCCAACGCCCGGCGATGTTACCCCAGCGCCTTGCTCAGATAATGCGCCAACTGCCGCCGCCACCAGTACCAGTGGTGCTCCACGTCGTGACCCCACAGGTCGCGCTCATGGCTGATGCCTTTGGCGGCCAATATGTTGGCCAGGCGATGAGTCTCCGCCAGGCATTTGTCTTCCCAGGCGCCCTGGCCGCACACGAGCGCCAGGTGGGTGTGGCCGCGCACCGTTTCCAGCGCGTCGCCATGCAGGTGCTGGCAATAGGCTACCGGGTTGTTGAAATAGACATGGAGCGATGAACTGGGACCGACCACGGCTTCCAGATCATAGCGGCCGCTCATGCACAGCGCATAGTTGAAGATCTGGGGGAACTTGAGCGCAAAGTTGGCCGCGTGGTACGCTCCCAGACTGCAGCCGGCAACCGCGATGCCGCCCTCGGACAAGTCACACTCCCGACGGATCAGGGGCGCGACCTGGTTGAGAATGCAATCCTCGTAGTCCCGATGACGGCGGGCGCGAGCGTCGATATCGACGCCATGGTTAAGCCACGCCTCCTGGTCGATGCCGTCCACGCAGAACAGCCGTACCTTGCCCGCATCCAGCCAATGACGGGCGGCCTCGACCATGCCCTGGTTTTCCCAGTCGTAAAAGCGCCCTCCAGCCGACGGAAAGGCCAGCAGCGGCGGGCCATGATGGCCAAAAAGAAGCAGCTCCATGCTGCGTCCCAGGGCAGGGCTGTCAAGAGTCTCGTAGCGGCGTAGCATAAGGGGTGGCAGGCGTTTCAACAAGCGATTTAGGCGGGCGGCTAACAGCCGGACTTTCTTGGATTGTATCCAGAAGCGCGGCGGGGGCAAGTTCGGCGGCGCGCGCCCGTGTCGCCGGCATGAGGCTGGACCTCAAGCCGGTCACCCTGAGGCTTGGCGAGGGGTCTCGGCATAGCCGGTCGGGAACAAGAACTGCAACACCAGCGGCAAGCGCGCCGCCCATGCACCCTCGCTGTGGGTCGCCCCCTCGGCCACGTAGTATTGAAAGTCTATGCCTTCCTGATAGCCGGCCTCCAGCAGCGCGTCACGAGCCAGGGCCGTCTCATGCTGGCCGTCGTCGCCCCGACCGGGCGAGCTCAGCGTACCGCTGTCCAGCCACAGGCGGATGTCGCGCCGCGGCCCCGTGCGCATGCGTTCGATCGCCTCCAGTGCGCCGTTGTGTGCGCGCGTGGCCCAAAACGAGGTAGACAGCGCGGCGTGATGGCGGGCGAAATCGCTGTGCTGCCAGGCAATGTAGATCGAGAACAGGCCGCCCAGCGACGAGCCGCAGGTGGCCGTGTGCTCGCGGCCCGACAACACACGATAACGTTCTGCCACGAAAGGCGCCACCTCGTCGCGGTAATAGGCCAGCGTTGCGGCCGCGCGTCCTGGCACAGGGCGCAGCGGTCGCTGTCTTTGCGGCGGCTGCTCGTCGCCGTGGTCCACCGCCACTGTGGGACGCCGCGGCGGCGGCAAATGGCGCGCGTATGGGGGCAAGTACTCCAGGATGCGCTGTTCCTGTCCGTTGCTCACCCCCACCAGCAGGCATTCCTGCATCAGGCCCTGACGGATCAGCAGACTGGCGGCCAGATCGGCCTGCCACGCGCCGGCGTAGCTGTCATCCACGAACGCGTCGAAGCAGTTCTGGCCGTCGTGCATGTAGAGCACCGGGTAGCGCCGGTCGCTATGTTCGTCGTAGCCGCGCGGCAGATAAATGTACAGCGGCCGTGTACCCAGGCTGCCGTGGAATTCCTCGATCTTGACCACACAGGGCGGCGACACCAGCGGCGCAGGCTGGTAACTGAAGAGTTGGCCGTCCTGCATCCACAGGCTGTGCAGCGTGGTGGTGTAGCAGGGCGCAAACTCCGGGTGTAGCAGGCGGCCATTCCCGAGGTTGATGCGGAATTGCCATTCCCCTGCTGGCAGCAGCCCGCTCAGGTCGGCCAGCCACAGGCTCTCGTCGCTGCGCCGGCCACTGCCGCTCCGAACCAGGGCTACATTGCGCTGGACTGTGTCGCCATTCCAAAGTTCGACGGTTGGGTCTAGCCCATGACCCAGGTAGTAGAAATGATGGGGCAGCAGGGGTGGGTGCATCGTTTAGCCGGTCAACGTCCCAGGCGCAGGGGCATGTTTTTGGGTCAACCAGGTCAGCCACATCATTTCAAAGGTCTGGCCGTCGATCTGGAAGGCCTGGCGGGTCATGTTGTCGAAGGAGCCGGAAGCGTGTTCCAGCAGCAGGCCGATGGCGTCGCTGCCCCAGGCGCTTTGAACGAAGGCCAGGACGCTGACCATGCTGCCCCAAAACAGCCGGTCGTCGCTGTTGCCATGCACCACGGCGTCCCAGGCTCGATCCAGCGGCGGCAGCGACTCAGCCTGCAGCATGCTGGCCAGGGCGTCGTCTATCGGAGCAGGCCCGCCGGTCAGCTCAACCGCGGCCCAGTCGCCAATCACCGCCAGCAGAGTCGGAGAGGCGCCCGGGGCTTTCGACAGCGCCAGTTGCGCAGCGACCTGGCGGATCAACTGCTGACTGAAAGCTGATCCCGGCTGTCCGTCCAGTCGCCAGCCGGTCAGGCTGGGGGAGGCCACGGTCACTGCGCCGGGCGTCATGGGTGGATCGTCGGCCTGGGCGTCGTAGAGCAGACGCAGGTCTAGCGGCCGGCCGCCAGTGCAGCGCAGCTCGCCGCACAGGGCTACGTAGGCGCCCTCGGCCAGGTTGACCAGGCTGGCCATGAAGCGTTGATCGCGCTCGCGGTAAAAGAGGCGGAAGTGAGGCGTCGTCATCTGCTGTTCGTCGCCGAAGGAAGTGGACGCGGGCGGGGCCAGCCGCCATTGGCCGTCAGCCAGCCGAAAGAAGACCAGCCGGCGCAACGTGTCCATGTCGTCGCCGCTCACAATCACCTCAGCCTCAGCCAGGTCGCCCTGCAAGCGTACCTGCTCGATGTTCCATTGGCCGGAAGGCGTTGCTTTGGCGCTGCGCAGCCCGGCCACCAGCCGGGCCTTCCACACCGGGTCCGCGCCGTCCAGCATCTCGGCGTAGCGCTGCACATCGCCTGCGACCTGAGCCTCCAGCAGCCGCGCGGCCGCGGCCGTCACATCCTGTTGAGCCAGTTGGCTGCCCTGGTTGGCCCGCCACAGCAGCAGCGCGCCCAGAGCGAGCAGGCCCAGCAGGATACCAATCACGACCCCCAGCAGGAGCAACTGCACGCGCGACGGCCCGGAGTCGTCACGCACCCGCTGGGCAATGGCGCTGGGGCGGGGCGCCGCCACTGGCAGCAGGGCCGCTTCATGCTCCCACACCACACCGTCCTGCTCGTCTCCTTCGTGCCAGTTCAGTTCCACAGTCATACGTTCTTACCCGTCCTTGGTCTCATGGCAGTCGTCACACAAACGGCGCCTCCAGTGTCATGCTTTCCAGGGCATCGCCGCCCGGCTCTGGCAGCTAACTTGCGCTTGACCCGGCGCCCACTCTGGAGTGCTACGCCCAGGACGCCTGGCGATCTTTCAATGTTCGTTGATTCTGACCACTCCAAGTCCTTGCTCTTTTCGTCTCGAAACGCCGTCAATGCGCATTTTGCTCGCGCAAGCTCACGTCGCTGGCCCGCACCACGGCGCTGCCGCCGCCATCCAGGTCGATGCGCAGCGCGCCGTCGCGCAGGACCGCGCGGGCCACACCGTGCAGCATGCTGCCGTCAGCGGCGCGAGCGCTGACAGAGCGGCCCAGTGTGTGCAGCCGCGCCGTCCAGGCTGGCACGGGGCTGTGTCCGGCTCGCAAGGCCAGATAATGGCGCTCGGTGCGCTCCAGCAGTGTGGCCAGCAGCTCGGCCGGGTCGACTGGCCTGCCTGTAGCGGTCTGCAAACTAACGGCGATATCTGCCAGTTCGGGCTGAGCGCTGAAGTCGATGGCTACATTGAGCCCAATGCCAGCAATCATGTAGTCCAACCGGCTGCCGGTAAAGGCGCCCTCGGCAAGCACGCCGGCCAGCTTGCGCCCCTGGTATTGCAGATCGTTGGGCCACTTGATGTCTACGGCCAGACCGCAGACCTGTTCGATAGCCTCGGCCGCGCCCAAAGCCAGGGTCATGGTCACCCACGGCGTGAACTCGTTGTTCAGGTCGGGGCGCAACAGCAGGGACAGGTAGAGCCCGCCGGCCGGCGGCGACCACCAACTGCGACCGGCCCGGCCCTTGCCTGCGGTCTGCTGGCCGGCCACCACCGCCAGCCCTTCAGCCGCGCCGGACCGGGCGGCCTCGCTCGCCACCTTCTGCGTCGACTCGACGCTGTCCAGATAGACCAGCGGCCGGCCCAACACCGAAGTTCGCATCCGCGCCTCAATGGACGCCTGATCGAGGGAGAACATGGCGGGTATAGTACATGCACCTGGGGTCGATGTCAAGGGAACGGGGGAGAGAAGTTGCTCGGCGGCTGGCGCAGTACATCGATCTATGATAGTATTGGGAAGCGAATAGCCTTTGAGTTGGGTTCCAGTTGGCGCTATGCCAGGAGGAGTCTTATGAAACCTTCCGTCCCTCGTCTCATCAGACCGCGTTGGGCGTTAGTCCTGGCGCTGATCCTGATTGGCTCTTTAGCCGGCGTGAGAACAGCCGGTTCCACACCGCCTGACGCTCCGGCCGCGCCGCCGGACCCGGCTGCGGCGCCAGCGTTGCTGGACGAGTACCGCGTCGTCGGTTGGAACGACTTGGGTATGCATTGCCTGGACGATCGCTACGAAGTCTTCTCGATCTTGCCGCCGTACAACACTCTGTGGGCGCAGGTGGTGCTTCTGCCCTCTGGAGGCGGTGACCCGCAGCTTGTCACCAACGGCGTGATTGTAGAATATAGCTTCGAGGACAACAGCGACTCAGCCAGTAAAGTCAACTTCTGGTCCCATGCCCAGTCGCTTTTCAATCTGCCACAGCCACTGCCGGTCAACATCGGCCTGACCGGCAACGGATTGGCCGGCGATATGGATGCAGCCAACGGCTATTTTGAAGTCACCGGGACCCCGCTCACCCCGTACAATGACAGCACACCGCAGACCCGCCAACCCTATCAGTTGGCGCATCTGGTAGCCAGGCGCAGCAGCACAGGCGAAATCTTGGCCCAGACTACTGTGGTGGCGCCGGTCTCGGACGAAATGCGCTGCGACAACTGCCACTACGACGGCGCATTCGGCATCAGTACGGGCGACTATCGCCTCAATATTCTGACCTATCATGACCATGAGAGCGGCACGAATCTGGTCGGCAACCAACCGGTCTTGTGCGCCAGTTGCCATGCGTCGCCGGCCTTGGGGACTCCGGTGCAACCGGGGATCAAGTATCTGTCCCACGCCATGCATGCCAAGCACGCAGCCGAGGACGGAGCGCCGCTTACCACCTTCACAGTGGGCTGGCTGCGCGCGACCGGGACACTGGGCGCGCCGCCCCGCAATCCGGAGGACGGCACCGAAGATTGCTATCAGTGCCATCCTGGGGTGGAAACCGCCTGCCTGCGCGATACCATGTCGGCCAGTGGCATGTGGTGCACCGACTGCCATGGCGACATGCGGGCTGTCGGCAACGAAGATCGCATGCCGTGGGTGGATGAACCGCGCTGCGGCGACGCGGCTTGCCATGGGCCTCAGTACGCCGAGAACCCCGGTACGCTCTACCGCAACTCCACCGGCCACGGCGGCCTGTACTGCGAGGCGTGTCACAACAGCACACACGCTATTCTGCCTAGCCAACAAGCGCGCGATAACCTGCAGACCGTTGCGCTGCAGGGCTATGCCGGAACCCTGGCTGAGTGTACCGTCTGCCACGGGTTGACAGTGCCGGCTGGACTGGGGCCGCACGGCCTGACCTGTGCGCTGGCTGCCGACGTCGACGTTGATGGAGACGTGGATGTAACCGACGTTACCTTGAATGCCGCTGCCTGGCACATCGTGCCGGTGAGCCCGGTCTACGACCAGAACCGTGATGGTGTTGTGGACATCAGCGATATCATGTTGGTCGCCAGATCGTTTGGGGCTGTGTGCCAATGATCGCGATCCATCCCCTCACCACCCACGAAGAGATCCTCGCCGTCGAGCAGATCCAGCGCGATGTTTGGGGCGTGCCAGATGTCGAAGTTGTGCCGCTGCATCTGCTGATCACGGCTGCTAAGAACGGCGGGCTGTTGCTGGGCGCGTTCGACGGCGAGCGACTGGCTGGCTTCGTCTTCGGCTTCCTGGGCCTGACGGCGGACGGCCGCCTCAAACACTGCTCGCACATGGCCGGCGTTCACCCCGACTACCGCGACCAAGGCCTCGGCTACCAACTCAAGCTGGCCCAGCGCGCCCATGTCCTGGCCCTGGGCATCGACCTCGTCACATGGACCTTCGACCCGTTGGAAACGCGCAATGCGCAGCTCAACTTCCACAAGCTGGGCGCGCTCTGCAACACCTATCTGCGCAACCTCTACGGCGATATGCGCGACGGCCTCAACGCCGGCCTGCCCAGCGACAGGTTTCAGGTGGACTGGTGGGTGGGCAGCCAGCAGGTGGCAGAGCGTTTGCGGGTGGAGGAGGCCCCACCTTCCTCCATCGCTCCTGCCGCACCGAGGCTTGCCAGAGACGCGAGCGCCGATCAGATGATGCTCGAAGTCCCCGCCCACTTCCAGACCATCAAACAGACCGACATGCCCCTGGCCATGCAGTGGCGTCTGCGCACCCGCCAGCGCTTCGAGGACGCCTTCAGCCAAGGCTACACCGTCACCGACCTCCTGCGCCACGACGACCGCTGCCACTACCTGCTGAAACGCCTCTAACCACCCAGTCACCATGAAAATCCACCACATCCACCTCCACCACATCGCCCTCCCCTACGTCCATCCTTTCGAGACCAGCTTCGGCCGCGAGCTGACGCGCGAGGCGCTCCTGGTGGCTGTCGAAGCTGACGGCCTCGCCGGCTGGGGCGAGTGCGTGGCCATGGCCGGGCCGTGGTACTCCTACGAGACCATCGAGACTTCTTGGCACGTGCTGCGCGACTTTCTCGCGCCGGCGACACTGGGCCACGAAGTCAGCCACCCGGCTGACGTGGTCGCGCGCTTCAGTCGCGTGCGCGGCCATGCCATGGCTCGCGCCAGCCTGGAGAACGCAGTCTGGGACCTCTTTGGCCGGGCGCAAGGGACGCCGCTGGTAAAAATGCTGGGCGGCGTGCGGCCGGCCGTGCCAGTGGGCGTCAGCGTGGGCATCGAGCCGACCCTGGACGAACTGCTGGAGCAGGTGGCCGGCTATGTGGCGGCCGGCTACGCCCGCGTCAAACTCAAGATCAAGCCCGGCTGGGACGTGCAGGTGGTGCGGGCGGTGCGCGAGCGCTGGCCCGATCTCGCCTTGCAGGTGGACGCCAACTCGGCCTACACCCTGGCCGACGCAGACCGGCTGGCCGAGCTGGACGCGTTCGACCTGCTGTTGATCGAGCAGCCGCTACACCACGACGATATCGTCGACCACGCCGTATTGCAGCGTCAACTACGCACGCCCATCTGCCTGGACGAGAGCATCCACTCGCCGCACCACGCGCGCTGGGCGCTGGACATCGGCGCGTGCCGAATCATCAACATCAAGGTGGGCCGGGTAGGCGGCTTCACGGCCGCGCAGCAGATCCACGACCTGTGCGCGGCGCGCGGCGCACAGGTCTGGTGCGGCGGCATGTTGGAGACCAACGTCGGCCGCGCCGGCAATCTGGCTCTGGCCGCCCTGCCCAACTTCACCTTGCCTGGCGACATCTCGGCCTCGGCTCGCTACTTTGTCGAGGACATCACCGCGCCTGACTTCACGCTCAATGCCGATTCGACCATCAGCGTGCCCAACGGGCCGGGAATCGGCGTGCAGGTGCTGCCGGAGCGGCTGGCCGCCGCCAGCCTGCGCACGTTGAGCTTGCCATGACGCCAGAAACCGGATTTCTGCGCAGAAATCCGGTTTCTTGGCGCTTAGCGGCTACTTAGCCGGCACAGCCGCGCGAGCCAGCGGCCACCAGGGCCACCCGTACCACCACCAGGGCCACCAGCGCCACGATGGCCACCACCACCAGGGCCTCCACCAACCGCGCCAGACCCACCAATGGCGCCACCACCAGGGGCGCAGGCTCCACGTGCACCACCACCAGCGCGGCCACCAGGGGCGGCCCCACCAGCCGGGCCACCAGTGCCAGCCGTGGTACCAGCGCCAGGGGCCCCACCACCAGACGCCCCAATACCAGGGCCGCCACGGCGACCACCAGTTCCACCAGAGCCAGCCGCCCCCCGAGGGCCACCAGCCCCCGCCGCACCACCACGGCCACCAGAAGCCGCCCCCCCCCCCGGGCCCCCACCACCAGCCCCAGCCCAGCCAGAAGGGCAGCCGCCAGCCGCCCCAGTTCAGCCAGCCCCACGGCCACCACCAGCCGTTCCACCACCAGCGCCACCACCACCAACGCAGCCCCGACCAGCCCCAGGGGCGATACCACCAACCCCACCAGCCATAGGGATAGTAGAACCAGGGCGCGCTGCTGATCCACCACCAGGGATGCCAGAACCACCACTGCTCGCCCGTGGGGTCGGTGTAGGTGGTCGGGTTGTTGCCCACGTAGGCGTAGAGCGGCATGACCTCCATCAGTTCCAGCGGGTTCTGCCAGCAGCCGACGCACGGGACCAGGATCAGTCCCTGGTAGATGGGGTCGGGCTGCAAGAAGCGGCCGTCGGTCGGGTCATAGGCGCGTGTGCGCAAGTCGTAGAGCTGGCTGACCGGATCGAGCTGCCGGCCGGTGAAGAGGATGTCGTTGGGCAGCCCCGTCGCCTGAGTCCACAGCTCGCCGAAGGCCCGATATTCGTAGTTGTTCTGCACGGCGCTGACCTGGTCCACGATCTGGCGGGTCGAGCCCAGCGCGTCCTTGAGGTAGAAGGCCGGGTCCAGCGTGCCTGCGTCGATGCGGGCCAGCGGCTCGTCGATTTCCTGGCCGAAGAGGTAGGTCGTCTTCAGAGCGGGCAGGGTGGGATCGGCCAGGCTGTACTCGGCGGTCACGTTCGGGCCGTCGTAGACGTAGGCCGTGTTGCCAGCCGAGCCGATGGTGACGATCTTGTTGCCCAAGCCGTCGTACAGAGTCGTCTGTTGCTCCCCGTTGATCAGGTTCTGATAACCAACCAGCCGGCCCTCGCAGTCATACTGGAACTGTTCGGCCATCGGTTCAGCCGGCGGCAACACCAAGGTGCTCTGCCGCTGCGTCAGGTTGCCGGCCGGGTCGTATTGATAGAGAATCCCGTGAACTGCAATCCCTCCCAGCAACTCCGTCACCTCTGAGGTGCGATGGGCCGCGTCGTAGGTGGTTTGAATGGTGCGGTTGCTGATCAGATCGTGGCTGCTCAGGCGGTTGCCCACGGCGTCGTAGGTGTAGACCACGTCATAGGCCGGCATGCTGGGGGGGATGGTGATCGGCGCCCGTAACTCATGTTGCAATCGGCCCAGCCCGTCGACCTGGGTGTCGATCTGTGTCAGTACGCCGTCCTTCAGCACCTGCTCCCCGGTACGGTTGCCGTCGGCGTCGTAGGTGTAGGCGAAGCGGGAGAGCACGGCGGCGCACGTGGGATCGGTGCAGTGTTCGATGCTGGCCACGCGGCCGGCCGCGTCGTACTGGGTGCTGCTGAAAGTCGCCAGCAGGCCGTTGCTGCTGGTCTGCACGGTGCTCAGCCGGCCGCCGGGCGTGTAGGTCTTGTCCACGCTGACCGTTTCCGTCCCTTCGCTGCGAACGATGTTGGTCAGCCGGTTGGCGGCGTTCCATGCCTGCGTGATCTGGATGGGGCTGGCCGCGCCCGGCAGGGTATAGGTCTTCTGCGTCGGGTTGCCCAGCGCGTCGTAGGCGTAGTCGATGGCGTAGCTCAACGACGGCGAGATCGTCCCGCTGACCTGGATCACCCGGTTGCGCTCGTCGTAGGCAAAGCTGGCGCTGCTGAGCACCCCGGCCGCGCCGCTGCCGTGGGACTGCACCAGCGTCACGTTGCCCATCGGGTCGTAGTCCTGGACAACAGAGGAGCCATCGCTGTAGTCGGTGCGCACCAGCCGGTTGAGCGGGTCATAGCTGTAGTCGACGGTGCATGCGTTGGGCAGTTGCTTCCGGGTCAGATTGCCCAGGTCATCGTAGGCATAGACCGTTGTGTTGCCCAGCGGATCGGTCGCGGCCGTCAGCCGGCCCAGGTCGTCGTAGGCATACAGCCAGTCCTCGCCGTTGGCGTCGGTCATGCCGGTGCGGTTGCCCGTTGCGTCGTAGGTGAAGCTCACCGTTGCCAGGAGTCCGTCGGGACCCAGCCTGGTCTCAGTGACGACCCGGCCGAGGCTGTCAAGCTGGAAGCTGATCACCTGGCCGCGCGGCGATTGCATGCCCACGGGCAGGCCGGCCGGGCTGTAGCCCAGTTGCGTCGCCTGGTCTAGCGCGTTGACTACCTGGCGCATGTTGCCGTTGGCGTCGTAGGTGAACGTCGTGGTCTGGCCGTCGGCGTTGGTGATGGCCGCTGTGTTGCCGCGCGTGTCGTAGACGATCTCGGTGACGCCGCCCAGGGGATCGACCACCTGCGTCATGCGGCCCTGGTAGTCGTAGGCGAACAGGGTAGGCTGGCCGTTGGCGTTGTTCACCTGCGTCAGGTTGCCCACGGCGTCGTAGACATACCCGGTGGTGTTGCCCAGCGCGTCGATGTCGGCGACCTTGCGACCCACCGCGTCGTACTCCGTGGCCTCCTCGCGGCCCAGCGCATCGACCACGTTCACCAGCTCGCCGGCCAGGTTGTACTGGTAGTGGATCTGGCTGCCGTCTGGGTTGACCACGCTTGTCACCCGGTCCCCGCCGTCCAGGTGGAAGATCGTGGTGTCGCCGCGGGCGTTGGTGATGCTGCGTGTGAAGCCTGGATCGTCGTAGGCGAGGGTCGTCACCTGAGGCGATGAGCTCAGCGCGTTGGCCCGCACCTGCACCGGCCGGTCCATAGCGTCATACTCGATCTGCGTCACCCTGCCCAGCGGATCAGTCACCTGCACCATGCGGCCCACGGCGTCGTAGCTATAGGCCGTGATGTTGCCCGCGGCGTCGGTCACTGCAATCTTGTTGCCGGCGGCGTCGTAGCTGTAGGCCGCGGTGTGGCCATCGGGGTTGGTCGCGCTCAGCAGGTTGCCCAGCGCGTCGTAGGCCATGGTCGTCTCACCGCCGTTGGGTGCGCTGATCTTGGTCTGCCGGTCGAACAGGTCGTATTCGTACCCGGTGACAAAGCCCTCGGCGTCGGTCTCCGAGACCTTGCGGTTGAGCACGTCGTAGCCCATCAGCGTCGTGTTGCCGCCGTGGTCGGTGGTTGCGATCAGGTTACCGTTGGCGCCGTAGCCGTTGCTGGTCACCTGGCCCAGGGCATCGATGATCGTCGCGGGCTGGCCCTGGGGGTTGTTGATGAAGGTGGTGGTGTTGCCCAGGGGATCGGTCATGCCGGTCAGATAGCAAGTTCCCGCGTCATAGCTGTTGGTCGTCACCCGGCCCATGGCGTCGGTGGTCGCGACCACTTGGTTGCAGCCATCGTAGGTGAAGAGGGTCTCCAGCCGCGCCGGATTGAGCGGATCGGGGTGGGCGCTCTCGATGCGCAGCAGGTTGCCAGCCGCGTCGTACTGGTAGTCGTTGCCGTTGGCCCCGCCCAGATGCGCCAGATTGCCGCGGGCGTCGTAGATATAGGCGACAGTCAGGCCGCTGTCCACCTGCTGCACCTGGCTGATCTTGCTGTCGAGGCTGTATTGATAGCGGGTCACGCGGCCGATGGCGTCGGTGACCACGGTTGCGCCAGGCGTGCTGTAGTTGTAGGTTTGCGCGGGCGTCGCCGGGCGTTGCAGCGTCAACACGCGCTGGCTGCCGTCGTAGGTGTAGCTGGTCGCATGCCCCAGCGCGTTGGTGTCGCTGGTCAGCATGCTGCCGGGCGCGTAGACGTAGCTGCGCCAGGGGACGCCGTAGCGCTCCACGCCGGTCAGGTTGCAGCCAGAGTCGTACTGATAGGTGATCATTCGCCCGACGTGGTCCGTGACCGAGGCGATCACCGGCACGGCGCAGGCCGTGGTGTTGTAGGCGAACTGTAAAGTCGCGCCCGATGTGCCGGTGGTCGTCGTGAGCAGGCCGCCAGCGCTGTAGGTCAACGTGATGTTGCTGCCGTTAGGCCCCCAAATTTCTTGCAGTTTGCCGGCCGTTGGCCCTGGCGGAGTGGGCGCGAAGAAGGTGTAGATGATCCCCTCGCGCGTGTGCATCTGGATCTCGCCGTTGGGCAACTGCACGATCTCGCTATACACCCGGTCGGCCAGGCTTTCGTTCCACAGCCAGTAGGCAGAGGCGATCTGGTTGCAGCTCAGGTTGAAGGCCGCGCCGACCACCTGCACGTCGCGGATGTCAACCTGGTTGTCGAGCGGGAGCGCCACGTCGAAGAAGGAGTCGAAACCGGGGTCGCCCAGGGCCGTGTTCCAGGCTTCGGAGTCCAACTGGATGTCCAGCACGTCGATGGGGCCGCCGGAGCGGTTGACATCCTGCCGGCAGCTCAGCGGGTAGGTGATGACTTCGCCGTCTCCCTTGTGAACGGCCAGGGTGTTGGCGTCATCCAGGGTGACATACCAGTTCAGATTATGCGTCCACTTGCGCCCCAAGGGTGTGTAGTTGTTGAGAGCAGCGCCGGCTTGCGCATTGTAAGCGACCTGCAGGCCGAAGGGGAGCCCCAGCGCGTTGATCTGAACGTGCAGGTCGCTGACCAGGAGATTGCCATTGGTGACGTTGACGCCGTCCACCAGGTGGATGGGCGCATCGGCGGGGTTGCCGTTCTCGGCCTGGCCCATACCAAGCCCGTTGCGGCCGGGGGGGCGGCGCCAGCTCGGGCTGGGCAGGGGAGGCGCGGCTGGGGGTGTGGGCCGTGGCAGCCTGTCCAGCCGAGGCGCTGATCATAGAGAAGATTACGATCAGCGACAGAACGAGGTTGAGCCTGCGCCTGCGTGTGATCATGGCGACCTCCTTTCGGGTTTTGTTCGCCTGTATGCAGGGGTGACACGCCGAGGCTGCAAACCAGTCAGACGGGGGCTGGTTGCGGGGAATGTGAAAAGCGCGGTCCTTCTATGTAGTATAAACGAAAAAGTCCCTCGTTTTCGCTCACGGGAAACCAAAATTGCTCACAAACGAGACGCCGGCCCGTAAGGCGCAAGCGCCGAGGGGATTTGACAGCCCTCTTGCCAGAGGATACAATGCCGCAGTTGTGCCTGTGAGAACCTGACAGATTCTGCGAAATCCTTACTGGGGGTTGACGGCGGAGACCTGTCAGGTTTTTGTCGAAACAAGGACCCGTCCTTCATCCAGCGCTCGCTTTGGCCGGTGTCCTACCGGGCAACCCGCAGCGAGATGAAGGGGCGTGTCTCTAGGAACAGATGCGGCTCATGTCCAAGGCTTCTTTCGCGGACAACCAGCGCGCGCCAGGTGAAGCGCAGCAGTTTCGGGTGATCTTCCAGCCCGCCGGCCGGCAAGGCTTGATTGCGGCTGGAACCAGCCTGCTGGACGCCGCGCGCCAGTTAGGCGTGGAGATTGAATCGATCTGCGGCGGCCGCCAGACCTGCGCCAAGTGCCAGGTGCGGGTCGAGGAGGGCGCTTTTGCCCGCTACGGTATCGAGTCGTCAAACCAACACATCACGGGCGAAGGGGAGCGCGAGGCTGCCTATCGCGCGGACAAGGGATTGTTGCCTGGCTGCCGCATGAGTTGCGATGCACGGGTGCAAGGCGACGTGTTGGTGACGGTGCCCGAAGAGAGCCGGGCCCACAAACAGGTGGTGCGTAAGGCCGCTACGGCGCGGGCGATCGAGCTTGATCCGGCCGTGCGGCTGTGTTACGTGGAGCTGCCGCCGGCCAGCCTGGAGGATGAACGCAGCGATTGGGCGCGATTGGCTGACGAGCTGGCTGTTCGTTTTGGGCTGGAGCGGGATCTCCTGCGCATCGACCCCGCTATTTTGCCCGGCTTGCAGCCCGCGCTGCGCCAGGGACGCGCCCGCACCCCGGCAGGTGAGATGGTGCATGGCGTCACGGCTTCCCTTTGGCGTGACCACCAAGTGCTTCGCATCCAGCCCGGCTACCACGAGCGGGCCTACGGTGTGGCTGTGGACGTAGGCACCACCACCATTGCCGCGCACCTGGCTGAGTTGCGCACCGGGCAGGTGCTGGCTACCGAGAGCTGCATGAACCCGCAGATCAGTTACGGCGAGGACCTGATGTCGCGCGTTTCCTACATCATGGAGCACGACGATGGCCTGACCACGCTACACCGCGCGGTGATTGAGGCGCTCAATGGCCTGATCGAGGACGCGACGGCCAGCGCGGGTCTGCGGAGCGACGACGTGACCGACCTGGTGGTGGTGGGCAACACGATTATGCACCACATCTTTTTGGGCATCGACCCGTTGGAACTGGGCGGCGCGCCCTTTGCCCCGGCCATCAAAGAGGCCGTGGAGATCAAGGCGCGCGACCTGGGGCTGCGCGTGGGTCGTGGGGCCTATGTCTATGTGCCGCCGGTGGAGGCTGGCTACGTGGGCGCGGACAACGTAGCGGCCATCGTCGCCGAGGAGCCGCACAAGCGCGACGAGATCACGTTGCTGATCGACGTGGGCACCAACGGCGAGATCGTGCTGGGCAACCGCCGGCGCCTGCTCTCGGCCTCTTCCCCCACCGGTCCGGCCTTCGAGGGCGCGCAGGTGCGCCACGGCATGCGGGCCGCGCCCGGCGCGATCGAGCGGGTGCGCATCGACCCGGCGACGCTGGCGGTGCAGTATAAGGTGATTGGGCGCGAGGGGTGGGTGACTTCGGATCTGGCAGGCGGTAAGCTGCAGGTCGCAGGGGATGGGCAAGACCCGTTGAATGCGAAAGAGGCGCGGGAGCTGCGACAGCGGCAGCGCATGCAGGAGCAGACATCCGTCAAGGCAGCCGGTATCTGTGGGTCAGGGATTATCGAGGCCATTGCGGAGCTGTTCAAGGCCGGCGTGCTGGATGCTTCGGGCCGTTTCGTGGCTGATGCGCCGACGCCGCGGCTGGGCTTCGACGGCGCCAAGGGCTATTTCGTGCTGGCCTGGCCGCACGAGACCAGCACCGGCCGCGAGATTGTGGTACACAGCGACGACATTCGGGCGATCCAACTGGCCAAGGCCGCGCTTTATGCCGGGTCCAAGTTGCTGATGCGGCATTACGGCTTGGCTGAGGTTGATCGCATTGTGCTGGCCGGCGCGTTCGGCTCCTACATCGATCCGGAGCATGCCATGATCCTGGGTCTGATCCCTGACTGCAATCTGGAGCACGTCATGGCCGTAGGCAACGCGGCCGGCGACGGTGCGTTGTTGATGCTGCTTAGCCGCGCCAAGCGACTGGAAGCGGCTGAGTTGGCTGGTCAGATTGACCACATTCAAACCGCTACCGACCCCTATTTTCAGGACGAGTTCGTGGGCGCCATCGCCATACCCCACGCCAGCGATCCCTTCCCGCACCTCGCGCCGATTTTGGCCCCGGCTGAGGCCCTGCGCATCGTGCGACCGGCGCCGGCCGGCAACGGCAGCAGTTCCAATGGCGCCCAACGCGCCCAACGCCGCAGCGAACGCCAGGATCGGCGCAGCCAAAAAGTCTAAAACACAGGATAAGCTATGAACAACAACGATTTTGACAGCCTGCCCGAAGCATTGCAGGATCTCTACATCAAGATGCAGGACGATCTCTACGACGGACTGAAGGACGATGTCGTCGAGGCCACGGTCGAGGCGCTGGACCAGTGGGGCCAGGAGCCGGCCGACATCTTACAGCTTGGGCTGGTGGCCGGCATGGACATTGTCGGCGAGGACTTCCGCGATGGCATTCTCTTTGTGCCCGAGGTGCTGTTGGCGGCCAAGGCCATGAAGGGCGCGATGGAAATCCTGCGCCCATTGCTAACCGAGGTCAAAGATGTGGATCGCCAGGGTACCGTAGTGATCGGTACGGTCAAGGGCGACATCCACGACATCGGCAAGAACCTGGTAGGTATGATGCTGGAGGGCGCCGGTTTCGAGGTCGTCAATCTGGGCATCAATGTGGACGCCGACCAGTTCCTGGCCGCGCTGCGCGAGCACAACGCCGACATTCTGGGCATGTCCGCACTGCTGACCACCACTATGCCCTACATGCGCACCGTTATTCAGCGACTGCGCGACGAGGGCCTGCGCGAGCGCACCATCGTTCTGGTGGGCGGCGCGCCATTGACCTCCGCTTTTGCCGAGGACATCGGCGCCGACCGCTACTGCGAGGATGCAGCCGTCGCTGTGGAGGCGGCTAAGGCGTTGATGGAGATCAAACGGCGTAAAGCGTAACTCGTAACTGGTTTCTGCGCATGCGGAGATTTCGCCGCTGGCAGACTTCCGAGTTATGTGTTACGCATTACGTGCCAAGCATCAGGAGTTCACATGGCAGACAGATTGTTCGAGTTGCTGGAGCGCAAGGGACTGGTGCTGGGCGATGGCGCGATGGGCACCATGTTGCAGCTTGCAGGGCTGACCGATGGCGGCGCGCCGGAGCTGTGGAACGTGGCCCGTCCGGACGTGGTGCGGGCTATCTACCAGGGCTACGCTGACGCGGGCAGCGACATCATCACCACCAACAGCTTCGGCGGCACCCGCTATCGGCTCAAGTTGCATCACCTGCAAGAGCGGGTCTTCGAGTTGAACCAGGCCGCGGCCGCGCTGGCCCGTGAGGTAGCCGGCGCTGACAGGCTGGTGGCCGGCTCGATGGGGCCTACCGGCGAGTTGATGGAGCCGCTGGGTCCGCTCACTCTGGACGACGCGCGCACGGCCTTCGCCGAGCAGGCGGCCGGACTGGCCGCCGGCGGCGTGGACTTCTTCCTGGTGGAGACCATGAGCTCGTTGGACGAGGTGCAGGCGGCCCTGGAGGGCGCACGCGCGGCCAGCGACCTGCCTGTGGTCGTGACCATGACCTTCGACACCAACTATCGCACCATGATGGGTGTGACTCCGGCCCAGGCTGTGCAGACGTTGCACGATTGGGGCGTGACCGTGGTCGGCGCCAACTGTGGCAACGGCCCGGCCGAGATCGAACGCATCATGACCGAGATGGCTCAGGCGCGGCCGGAAGGCGTGGTGTTGATGGCCCAGTCTAACGCCGGCCTGCCCCGCTGGCGTGACGGCGATATCTCCTACGACGGCACGCCGGAGGTGATGGCCGACTACACGCGGCGTATGCGCGCCCTGGGCGTGCAGGTCATCGGCGCCTGTTGTGGCAGCACGCCCGATCACCTGGCCGCTATGCGTACGGCGCTGGACGGCCCGCCGCTGGCGCACTACGAACCGGCTTTCGACGTCAGCGCGCTGCAAGGCAAGCCTGTCAGCGATTCGACTGCGCGACGAGCAGCACGGCGCGCACAGCGGGCCGAGACCTAGCTCTGTAAAGACGGTGAACGAATTATGCAAAGCTTGATCGCGCGACTACAGCGCAAAGATGTGATTCTGCGACTCGTGTTGCTGGCGGCGGCGCTGTTGGCGGCGCTGCTGTTGGCCAACGTGGCAGCCGCGCTGTTGGCGGTCTGGCGGCTGGATCCAGGCGCAACCGTTCCTGGCCCCTGGAACGATCTGTTCAACGCCAACCGGGCGACGCAGCGCAGTGACACTCTGGCCCTGCTGGGTCTGGCAGTCTTCGGCGGCGCAGCTCTGGCCTGCCTGGTCTTTTTCCTGGAGTGGGCCGGCAGGTCGCTGTGGGCTGTGCTGCAAGATGTCGTTCGTAAGTAGAACGTGGCGCTCTGGTTGGTTTCGCAGACTGGCGCACCAAAATCAACGCAGGCGCGCATCACACAACGAGGTGACGCATGGAAGGCGCTTTTCCCTGGCGGTATAGCCGTTGGGAATCGGGCAAGAACTCGACAGTCGATGGCCAGGTGATCGACGAGGGCTTGGTGCGCATCCATGTCAATGGCCTGGAGCTGGCGACCTTCATGTGCACCCCGCGCGACCTGGATTTGCTGGCTCTGGGCTTCTTGCGGGCCGAGGGCGTCATCCAGGGCCGCCAGGACGTGCGCCTGCTGCAGGTTTGTCCCAGCCAGACCTGCGTGGACGTGTGGCTGCGGGATGGCGCTGTGGAGCTGCCCGGCCGGCCGATCCTCACCTCAGGCTGCGGCGGCGGCGTGACTTTCGACGACCTGAGCCAGCGCGTGCCGCCGCTGACGTCGGAGCGGCGGGTTCAGCCGCAGCAGATCCTGGATGGCATGAGCGAGTTGATCGCGACGGCGGCGCTCTACAGCGAGACGCGCGGTGTGCATACGTCGGGCCTGAGCGACGGCCAACGTCTCCTTGCCACGGCTGAAGACGTGGGCCGCCACAACACCATCGACAAGCTGTGGGGCCATTGCCTACAGCACGACATCGATCCGGCCGGACGCCTGTTGCTGGCCACCGGCCGCATCAGTTCAGAAATGCTCAACAAGGCAGCGAAGATGGGCGTGCCGGCGGTCGCCAGCCGAACCTCGCCCACCAGCCTGAGCGTGCGTCTGGCTCAGGAGTGGAACATTTTGCTGATCGGCTACGTGCGCGGCCGCAGCTTCAACGTCTACGCCAGCAACTGGCGGCTAACCCTCTAGATTGTGTGACTAACCATGACTGAACACGGCAACCGGCAACAGCTATTCGAAGAACTGATCAACGCACGGCGCGAGCTGATGCGTTCCATGATGTTCCTAAGCGAGCAGGAGGCTTTGGCCTGCGGCGGCGGCAACGATTGGTGCGTTCGGGATGCGATCAGCCACATCACAGCGCGCGAGTGTACGGCTTTGGCTGCGGCCCAGCACCTGGTGGAAGAGGGCGATCCCCATTTCCCTGACCCGCTGGGCGACGAGGAGTTCAACCGGGCCGCCGTGCGCCGTCGGCGCGATCTAGCCTTGGCCGACGTAATCGATGAGTTGGACGGCACGCGCAGGCAGGTGCTGCGTTACACGCGCAAGATGCACAACAATGAGCTCTATGGCGGATTTCCTGTGCGGGCCACGGGCGAGACCAGGAGCGTGGCCGATGTGCTGCACGATCTGGTGGAGCACGACTATCTGCATGCGGCCGAGATTTGGCGGCGGCGGGCGCAGAACGGCCTGCTGCACCGGGTCGAGTTTCGCTTCATCATCAGCGACGAGCGCAACCGTTTCCTGAACGCGCTGGGCGGCATGTTCGAGCAGGACATGTTTTCGGTGGAGGTGTGCGGCTACTGGACGGTCAAGGATGTCATGGCCCACATGCTGAGTTGGGATGAAGAGATTCTGCGCACGGCCGAGCACTGGACCGAAGAGCGACCCTGGCAGTACGGCGCACACTACGACGATGAGTGGAACGAGATCGAAGTGGCCCAGCGGGCTGACATGGACGTGATCGCGTTGGCTGATGGGCTGGCCACACTGCATCGCAGGTTGCTGCAAACCTTTGACGCGCTGCATGACGCAGACCTGGCAGTTATGTCGGTGGCGCCTTGGGGCGAGCGTATGTCGCTGCTCAGCTTCCTCTACGAGATGGCGCTGCACAACTCGGCCCACCGCAAGGACCTGGAGGCGCTGCGCCGGCCCGCGCGCGGCAGCAGGAAGCGGTGACAAGGTTCGTAGCCCGCGCGAGGTGGCGCCAATGATGCCCATTTTTCTGTTGGCCGGCGGCCCGGCGGTCGGCAAGAGCACGACGGCCGCTGCATTGGCCGCTCGGTTTCCCAAGAGCATCCATATTCCGGTGGATGCCGTGCGCGACATGGTTGTATCTGGCCAGGCGTTGCCAGGCGCCGACTGGAGCCAGGAACTGGTCGAGCAACTGGTTGTGGCGCGGGAATGCGCGGTCACGATGGCGTTGGCCTACCATCGGGCCGGCTTTGCCGTGGTCATTGACGACTTTTGGGATCCGAACAGCGGGCTGGCTGAGTACACGCCGTTGTTCAGCCATCCGCAGGCGTGCAGAGTTCTGCTCTACCCCAGTCGGGACGCGGCTCGCGACCGCAACCGGCAGCGCTCCGGCCCCGGCGTCGCCGCCGACTACATCGATGACGGCATCCGGCTGGTCTACGAGCATCTGGACGCCGTCGTAGGCAATCTGGCGGCGCAGGGCTGGTGGGTGCTGGACACGTCGGAGCTGGGCCTGGAGGATGTGGTGCAGGAAATCCTGATGCGAGCTGGGAGTCGCTGACACAGGTCAGGCCATCTGCACGATCTACCTCACAGCAGATCTGTGGATTTGTGATGCAGTACCGAACTATGGTACCATATGAAGCGCAAGCATCAAAAGACACTCGAACTGATTTTCGCGCGACCCACCAGCGGCAGCATCAACTGGGCAGATATAGAAGCGCTTTTTGTTGAGCTTGGCGCCGAGATCAGTCAACGAGAGGGCTCCCGCATCGGTGTTAGGCTATTTGGAGAGAGAAGGGTGTTTCACAGGCCGCATCCTTCACCCGACACCGACAAGGGAGCAGTGGCGAGTATTCGCAAATGGTTGAAAGAAAACGGAGTCGAGCCATGATGAACATCATCGAGATCAACGGTTTTCGCGCCGTCGTGCAGTATGATCCAGAGATCGACATGTTGCGCGGTGAATTCATCGGCCTCAACGGAGGCGCCGATTTCTACGCCAAGGATATCGATAGCCTGCGCCGCGAGGGGGAGATTTCGTTGCAGGTCTTCTTGGACATGTGCAGGGAGGATGGGGTGGAGCCGCGTAAGGAGTACTCGGGCAAGTTCAACCTGCGTGTCTCGCCACAGTTGCACGCAGCAGTTGTCACCAAAGCCGCGGCCGATGGAAAGAGTCTGAACCAGTGGGTGGCTGACGTATTGGATCGATCGTTACATGCCTATTGACCGAGATTATTCAAATGATGGGAGGGAGCTAACTCGCGACGAGAGCGCTTCAACCCTGCCATGTCCGAAATCATCGATCTGAGCCAGGAAATCTACTCGGGCATGCCGGTGCTCTCTGGTCTGCCTGAGGTGCTGATCACCGTCCACGTCACCCACGAGCAGTGGGACGGTGTCGTGGACAGCGACGTGGTTTCGCCCGCGGACAACCGGCTGGAGCTGGGCGAGCACACCGGCACCCACGTGGATGCGTTCAGCCACATGGCGCGCCAGTACCGCGGCCAGTCCATCGACACCATGCCGCTCAACATGTTCTACACAGAGGGCATCTGCCTGGACCTGGCGCACAAGGGGCTACGGGAGCTGATCGAGCCGGATGATCTCCAACGGGCTCTGGCCGCGGCCGGCCAGAAAATTCAATCTGGGGACACGGTGCTGCTCTATACCGATCACTACCGCCGCGCCTTTGACAGCGCCGATTGGCCACACGGACCGGGGATCAGCGCGGCGGCCGCACGCTGGCTGGGACAGCAGCAGGTCGCCGCCTTTGGCGTCGAGACCCTGTCGCCCGGCGTGCGCCACGGCTCCATCCGGGAGGTGCATCAGATCTGCGGGGAGAGGGGCTTCAGCCACTACGAAGCCCGGCAGGACGCCGTGTTGACCGCATCGGCGCTGCT
>JAAEKA010000340.1 GCA_014155705.1 Anaerolineae bacterium clx_CAG2
CGACCGCGGCGATGCGGCCGGCGTCGAGCAGAACCGCGCCGCGCTCGATGCGCTGGGTAGGAGTATAGATAGTGGTATTGGTGATGTAGAGCATGGTTGTTGCTCTCGCGGCTATGGAAGTCGAGAAATGCGCAAATTGGAATTGTATAGCTCTATCTCGGATACATCACCGGAGTAAATGCCCCCATGCCCACCGCGAAAGGCGAGTAGTTGGCCCGGTGGCATATCAACATAACCTATCAGCACAGCTGACTTGTTCGTGGTTATGTCTTGTTGATATAACCGAATTGTTCTGTCGTCAACAACTACCTGAAAGCGGTAGGTTCTGCCGAAACCCCACACAGGAGAATCCGGAATTGAGAGACCTCTCTTGACGGTTCCATCAAGCCTAACCGCATAGACAATCGCATGGAGTTCGCCGTTCGCTCGTGGTTCGATATTCACCGTTGCCAATGCCCTGGCTCCATACTCCACTCCCTCTTCTTGTAGATAAACGCTCAAAACGCTCAACCACGCCGAGTCATGAGCCATCACTTCTGGTTGGGGCATCATTCTGCTAACCATGACGTCCGTCTCGAAGGCGACAGAGTGGTGGTT
>JAAEKA010000341.1 GCA_014155705.1 Anaerolineae bacterium clx_CAG2
GAGCCCGATATCGCATTCTTCAGCGCCCAGGCTCAGTTCTATGGCTTCGACGAGGAGGCTTACCTGGCAGCCCTGAAGCGGGCGCCGCGTTTGAGCCGCCGCAGAGTCGACGAAATCATGCAGTTCTATTCGCAGTTCGCCGAGATGATCTCCTCGCTCAGCTACAGCCGCATCAGGCTTGCCCGCGACATCACCGAGCGCAAGCAGGCCGAAGAAGCGCTGGCCGAGGCCAAGGAGGCAGCCGAGGCAGCCAGCCGCGCCAAGAGCCAGTTCCTGGCCAACATGAGCCACGAGCTGCGCACGCCGCTCAACGCCATCCTGGGCTTCTCCGAGCTGATCGCCCGCGATCCCAGTCTGACGCCGGACCAGCGGGAGAACGTGACGATCATCAACCGCAGCGGCGAGCACCTGCTGGGCCTGATCAACACCGTGCTGGATATGTCCAAGATCGAAGCTGGACGCATTACGCTGCAGGCACAAAACTTCGACCTGCACCAACTGCTGGATGAAGTGGGCGAGATGTTCCGCCTGCGTGCGGTCGCCAAGGGCATCGAGCTGCGCTGCGTGCGCTACCCCGACGTGCCTCGCCTGGT
>JAAEKA010000342.1 GCA_014155705.1 Anaerolineae bacterium clx_CAG2
CGCTGACGAAATGACCACCGAAATCATTATTGGCGATGCCACTTCCCACATGAAGAACGAGATTTCGGTGGGGGAGGAGAGGCTGATCGTCATGTCCCCGTATGTGACGGGCGACATCGTTCAGGACATACTTGGCGACCGAGACCCGGAGAACTGCGAGATCTACACGCTTTTTTCGGTTGAGCTATTTGCGCGTGGCGGCTCGTCGATCGCGGCGCTGGCCAGACTTGCCAGAGAGGGGTATGCGCTATATGAGCTGCCTGGCCTCCATGCCAAGCTAATCCTCGGCGTAGACCAATGTCTCATGATCGGCAGCCAAAACCTTACTTTGCATGGCAGAACCGGCAAGGAAGCCACCGTTGTCGTCCGAGACCCCAAATTAGTCGCCGCCGCGGAAGTCCGGTTGGAGGAGTGGCTGCAAGAACGTCGGCCCATCTCCCTGGAGATGATCTCGGACATGAAACAGGTATTGCTGCCGCTTGAGCGGATGTTCGAGAATTTGCGCGTTACGGTGACTCAAACGGAAGATCACCTGCGAGAGCAGGAGGAGATGAGAGAGCAAGAACGGGAACGGGCGAGACTCGAGGCTGAACGACAGGCTGCTGAGCAGTTGCGTTTGTTGCGAGAAGAGGAGGAGAGGCGGCGCATTGAGAATGTCGAGAGATGGCAGCATGAAGAGGATGTTGAGATCGACGAGGAGTTGCTGGACGAATGGGATGCCGAAGAGTCTGAAGAGGAGTTCTCGGATCTCGATGAAGAAGAAACGTTCTTCAGTGAGGAACATCTCGCCCGGGTGATGAACAGTGTGGAAGAGGGATTTCGTGCAGGAATGGAGGCATTAGAGCGAGAGAGGCGGCATCAGGAGTTCTTGCAGGCAATTCGAAAGATCGAACTGCAAACCCGTCGGGTACACACTGTCGTTAGAGAAATCTACAGTCAAAACTGGGGGTCATCTTCACATACCTATAGTTTGGTTCGCACAAGGAACCGTTCACTAACCTCCTGGCAGCTCCCTGATGAGTCTTTAGAACTTGAACGATTGCATCGTTATCTTTGTCTGATCGAGCACACTGGCAAGCTTGGTTGGGCACGCGTGGGAAAGGAACGTATCACCTACGTCTGGCAACGCGTGAATAGGGCGGACTTCTCTTTCTGGGCGAACGAAGTTCCTTGTCGAGCCGTTCTGACCGCTGTGTGGGACAATTACGTTCCAGGAGCACCTAACCTTCAGGTGATCTTGACTCCACATCGTGGCGGCGGCACAGTAGTCATCAACTCCTGGTTCTCTCCACCATCGCTCAGATTCATTGAGTTTACACCAGAGCCTGACAACAGTTGGTATTCATCAGATATGGCAGGCATATGTGACTGGGCCAAAGACAACACCGAGAACCTGGAACAGGAAGTTACGAAGGCGCTCTTGACGCCATTTCTGTATAAGGAAAGGTTGCTGGGCGTCCAGGCAG
>JAAEKA010000343.1 GCA_014155705.1 Anaerolineae bacterium clx_CAG2
ATCTACTCCGGGGCCAAAGCCGATCTACGGCCCATTCATGACGCGCTGATGGTTGCGATCGACGCGTTCGGCCCCTTCGAAATCGCGCCCAAGAAAGACTACGTCAGCCTGCGCCGCAAGAAGCAGTTCGCCATGATCGGCCCGGCCACCAAGACGCGGGTTGAGGTAGGGCTGAACATGAAGGGGCTGGAAGCGACCGAACGCCTGGCGGCGCAACCTGCCGGGGGGATGTGCAACTACAAGGTGAAGGTAGTCGAAGTCGGGGAGGTGGATGCCGAGCTGATCGCCTGGATCAGGCAAGCCTACGACAGCGCCGGCTGAGCCGGCCGTACAGCATCGGTTTCTTGCCCAGCAGAGCGCCGCACCGGCGCAGGAAGATGCGCTCCACTCGTTCGAGGAAACAGAGCTTATCATCTTGGGCGATGATTACCCCGCGCCGGCTTGCAGCACGGGGGCAGAATGCATATACTGGGGCAACACAGCGTTTGATTGTACCGCCAACGCCCCAAACCACACTGCTTTGGAGACCATCATGAACCACTCGAACCATCCCAGCGGACCACACAAAACCGTTACCGTGCCCGCCATTGCTGATCCCTGCTCACACGTGACAGACATCGGCCCGGTCACGGCCAGCGCGGCCGGCTGCGAGGACTGCCTGGCCATCGGCGACACGTGGGTACACCTGCGCGTGTGCATGACCTGCGGCCACGTGGGCTGCTGCGACAACTCCAAGAACAAGCACGCCACGAAACATTACCACGCGACGGGCCATCCCATCATCCAGTCCTTCGAGCCAGGTGAAAGCTGGCTGTGGTGCTACGTGGACGAAGAGTTCATGGTCTGAGGAGAACCGGTATGGCCAAACCTATCATCATGACCGTCGACGACGAGCCGCAGGTGCTGAACGCGGTGGAGCGCGACCTGCGCCGCCACTTCCGCAGCGAGTACCGGGTGATCAAGGTCGGCTCGGGCAGCGAGGCGCTGGAGGTGGTGCGCCAGCTCAAGCAGCGCAACGATCCGGTCGCCCTCTTCCTGGTCGACCAGCGCATGCCGCACGTCAGCGGCACCGAGTTCCTGGCCCAGGCCATGAAGTTCTACCCCCGACGCGCGCAAGGTACTGCTGACGGCCTACGCCGACACCGAGGCCGCCATCGACAGCATCAACACCATCGGGCTGGACCATTACCTGCTCAAGCCCTGGGACCCGCCGGAGCAGAACCTCTACCCGGTGCTGGACGACCTGCTGAGCGATTGGTGGCAGACCACGCCGCCGCCCTTCGACGGCATCCGCGTGGCCGGCACCCTCTGGTCCCCCAAGAGCCACGACGTCAAGGATTTCCTGGCCCGCAACCGCATCCCCTACCTGAGGCAGGACATCGACCAGGACGCGGTGGCCTGCGAGCTGGTGGACGCCACGCTGGCCAGTCTGAGCGGCGCGGCGGCCATCCGCCGGCT
>JAAEKA010000344.1 GCA_014155705.1 Anaerolineae bacterium clx_CAG2
ATAGCGTGGTGCTCATAGGTGATGAGTTCTGGGAGAAGATTGGTGGGGTTGGCACTTATCAGGCATTCATAGCAGCGGTGAACGAGATTGGAAGGGAATACAAGATACGGATATATCGAGAATTCTTGGGGATCGAACCGCCTGGGGATTTGGATGAAGGTTTGTTGCGCTAACGCAGCACGTCCCTCCAGGCACACGTTCATACTCTCGAAGACAGAACCCAGAGTGCGACATCACCACACCGAGGAGTCCATCGTAGTCCATTGGCAGCCGGCCCGCGCCGGGTAGCGCACGCTGCTCGCAAGAGCGCAGGCCGACCGTCGCCCTCGGTATCGGTGGGCGTGACCCGTCGATGCATCTTGAGAGGAGGGTTGCGGTGAAGAAGCAACAACGGAAGCCACAGCCAGAGAAGCGGTCCCGCAAGTCGATCATCCTCATCACCCTCGCCGTGGTGCTCACGGCCTGCTGCGGCCTATCCGCGCTCGCCTCCCTGCTGGGCGGCGACGACACGGCGCGAACTGAGCCAACGCCTGTCGTCGAGACGGCCTTGCAGTTAGAAAAGCAAGTGCAAGAGGTCAGCGCGCCGCCCGAAGCGCCCGCCCCCACTGACACTCCGCCCAACGCAGCCGCTCCCACGTCAACCGACACGCCCATCCCGACCGCCACGGCAGCGCCAGTCGATACACCCACCCCAGCCCCTTCTCCGACCCCGGTTCCGGCAACACCCGCGGCAGCGCAGCCGTTGTCCAGCCTGCCCGCTGACGCAATCGCCGCCCAGCTTGCCAGGGTGGTGGATGGCGACACCATCGACGTGGCGATCGACGGCCAACCCGCCACCGTGCGCTACATCGGCATCGACACGCCGGAGCAGGGGGATCCCGGCTATCGGGCGGCCACCGACGCCAATGCCGCGCTTCTGGGAGCGGGAACATTGTACTTGGTGGCCGACGCGTCTGACCTGGATCGTTATGACCGCCTCCTGCGCTACGTCTACACCGCGGACGGCGCGATGGTCAACCGCGAGATGATCGCACAAGGATGGGCGCAGCCGGTGGAGTACCCGCCCGACACCCGCTTCGCCAGGGAGTTCCGCCAGGCGGCAAGTGAAGCGGCCGCAGCGGGGCTTGGGTTCTGGAGCGGATCGGCGTCGGACGGCGTGATGCCTTACGCGCTGACGACTGGAGACAGCACCAATATTCGCAGCGGGCCAGGCACGGATTTTGACATCAACACGGCGGTTCCAGTGGGCACCCCCCTGACCGTCTTTGGCCGCACCCCTGACGGCGAGTGGTTCCAGGTGCGCACGCCCGACCGCAGCGGCGGCTGGATTTCGGCTGGCTTGGTGGCGCTGGCGGTGGCGGCCAGCCAGGTCGAGGTGGCGCGGGACATTCCGGCACCGCCTGTTGTCGCCCAGGTCGATACGGCGCGGGACATTCCGGCACCGCCTGTTGTCGCCCAGGTCGATACGGCG
>JAAEKA010000345.1 GCA_014155705.1 Anaerolineae bacterium clx_CAG2
AATGTGGACCATCCACCTGTGGTTCCGGCGGTTGGCTTCCGCGTGAATTACAAAGACAGGAGCGCCGTCATTACCGGTGACACGATCTACTCGGATAGCCTCATTCACCACTCGATGGGTGTCAAAGGTTGGCGCAATCTGGTGCGCATCGATCAGAAAGTCGCTGTGGACAACAAGACCTTTTCCATTTTGGTGTTCAGTGACCCGCTGTATCGCAAGCCACTGGTACTGAGCACGAACCTTGCGGCCAAACCGGCGAGCATCTTCTGTCTCTACCTGGACCGCTGGCCGGTCGAGCAGATTCCGCTGGCTGCCAAGCAGATGCTGGGCTTACACCGTCAGTTCGTCTCTGCCGAGGCCAGCTGCCTACGCCTGCCTGCTTTAGCTTTGCTCGCCGGCAATATCCTGACCTTCCTGGCCGCCGCCTTGCCCGCCTTACCCACCGGCTTCTGGGACAGGCAGCCCAAGAAGACCCCAGGACGGCTTCGCCGGGTCCTCGCGCAGACCGATTTTTCCAAAGAGTATGCCTGCGCCGGGCAACTTCGCAAAAAGGAGTCTGTTACCGACCACTTGCCCAAGGGCGTTCAAGCCCACAGGCGTCACAAGACCATTCTGCTGCCGGTTTGACGCCCATTGTGGTGTCAAACTACCGCTTATTGTCAAGTTGCATGAACCAGAGCAACTCTCTGGTCACTGAGTTCTGCCTGCTTCTCACAGGCAGTTAGCGGAAACTAGAGTTGAAGATTTCTCCTTATTGCTACTTCATCGTGATCAAGGTCATCATCTTGCTCTCTTTGGGGTCGCTCGTGCCAGCCGTTGACAAGAGCCATTTGAGGTCATTTCCTAAGCAGCAGTATGCCCCAGATGAAAAAGCCTAGTTCTACGATTGTGGATACGACAGTGATCGCATCCAGACCTCCATTGATGAAGGCGGGTATTCTACTCAGGATAAGCAACCCGAACACGACAAGCACAGCCTTGATATAAGTATCTTTGTTCATCGCCTTGCTCCTACTTAAGCAGTTCGTGAATGGAGTACTGGTCAGAATTGACAGGCAGGCTGATCAGCGTGCCATCATTCGCCATTTGAAGATGGCCATCATAGACTGCCCTGGCGTCTCTCAGGAATGGCCGGCGCAGGAAATCTGGCACCGGGGGCAGAACGTGAGTGATGATTAGCACGGGAACCCCAGCTTCTCTGGCTACGAGCGCAGCTTCTTCGGGCTTGATATGAGATTCCTGGATATCCTCAGTGACAGATGATAGATTGTTGTCCATATCTTCTCCGGCCTCAGATACCATTTCTGACATCTTATGATTCAAGGAGTCACTGACCATCAAATCAGCACCCATCGAGTGGTGAATGAGGCTATCCGAGTAGATCGTGTCACCGGTAATGACGGCGCTCCTGTCTTTGTAATTCACGCGGAAGCCAACCGCCGGAACCACAGGTGGATGGTCCACATT
>JAAEKA010000346.1 GCA_014155705.1 Anaerolineae bacterium clx_CAG2
GCAGTATAGATAAAAAACTTGAGCGCCGCGTAGATGCGCCGCGGCCCGCCCCAGCGGCCGATCAGGAAATACATGGGGATCAGGCTGGCCTCGAAGAAGACAAAGAACAGCACCAGATCCAGCGAGATGAAGACGCCCAACATGGCCGTCTCCAGCAACAGCATCAGCGCCAGGTAGGTCTTCTGTTGGTCGTGAACGGTATCCCAGGAGAAGAGCAGCACCAGCGGCATGAGGAAAGTGGTCAGCAGCACCAGCGGGAGGCTGATGCCATCCACACCCACCGCGTAGTTGATGCCCAACTCCGGCGCCCAGGGCACGCTCTCCATGAACTGCATGCCGGCCTCGCCGGCCGCCCAGCCGGCCCACAGCGCCAGCGAGACGATAAAGGTCAGCAGCGATACGATCAACGCCGTGACCTTCAACGCCTTCTCGCCGCGCAACAGGAGCAGCAGCAGCGCGCCCAGCAGGGGCAGGAAGGTGATGACCGAAAGAATGGGGAGGGACGTAAGATTAGTCATGATTTGTTATGACGATCTGTCATGCTGAGGGCCGCCGAAGCATCCCGGCGTCCATCACTTTACCAGGCTCGAAATCAGAAAGTATCCAAGCACAATCACCAGCCCAACAAACAGCGTCAGCGCATACGTGCCCACCAGCCCGGTCTGCAGGCGGCGCGTACGCTCGCCCAGCCAGCCGGCGCCGCGCGCCACGCCGTTGACGGCCGCGTCGATGCCGCTCTGATCGATCGCGTCAGCAAAGAAGCGGCCCGTGGCCCAGAGGCCCTGGCGCAGGTAGTCATAGGCGGTGTCGAAGTAGTAGCCAGCGCTGGCCACCCGGTGCAAGACGCCCAAACGCGCGCGGATGCGGTCAGTCAGGCCGGGCTGTTTGACGTAGAAGACATAGGCCAGGTAGATGCCGGCCAAGGCTACCACCGCCGATACGATCAGCAGCACGATCTCAACCGCCACAGAGGGGTGCTCAGGTGTGCCACCTGGCCCCAGCTCATAGACCGGCTCGATCCATTGCTCCAGAGAGGCGATGAAGGGCAGGTTCAGCCCCCCGCCAAAAATGGCCAGGAAGGCCAGCACCCACAGCGGCCAGGTCATCAGCCGCGGTTGCTCGTGGGCATGGTCGTAGAGTTTGCGATCGCGCGGCTGGCTCCAGAAGACCATGAACACCATCTTGAAGGCATAGATCGCGGTCAACAAGGCTGTCAGCAAGCCGACGGCGTACAGCACGTACTGGTGCGACTCGAAGGTGCCCACCAACACCGCGTCCTTGCTGAAATAGCCCGCCATCAACGGAAATCCAGCCAGGGCGGCCGCAGCGATCAGAAAAGTACGATACGTGCTGGGCATCTTGTCCTTCAACCCACCCATCTTGTTGATGTCCAGCTCACCGTGCAGGGAGTGCATCACTGCGCCCGCGCCCAGGAAGAGGCAGGCCTTGAAAAA
>JAAEKA010000347.1 GCA_014155705.1 Anaerolineae bacterium clx_CAG2
GGTGCGTTCAAAGGCGGCCGATGGACTGAGCGCCTCCCACAGCGCCTCGACCGCGCCGGCCACACTGCGTCCCTCCTCGCCGGCACTCTCCACGCCTGATGCGGCCATGGCTTGCGCAGCGTCACTTGCATCAGTCGAAGCGCGCAACCGTCGCTGCAAGGCTCGCTGCAGGTCTTCTTTGCGGATACTCTGACCCGCCTGTTTGGAGGCCCATGTAGCCACCGCACACCAGTTGGCGCCCGTCCCGGTCAGGCCGGTCATGGCCGCAGCCAGCTCGTGATAACACTGCGTAATCTGCAAATTGCGCAGCACAGGATCGGCCAACGCCGCGATGCGCTCAACCTCGGCAACGGTGGGGCTGGGGCTGCTCATGATGCTTGCGCCAGACGAATGACCTGCGGCGAGCGGCCGGGCACGCGCTCGATCAGGCCGCGCGCCTCCAGGTCCAGCTTGACCGTGGTAGTGTACCAGCCGATGGAGCCGTCAAAGGGCTGGCTCAGGTGGGCAGCCACAGCGGCGGCCAAATCGCCGAAGGATATCTCACCGCGCTGGTGCATGATGTCAAGAATTGCCTGCCGGATCAGGTCGTACTTACTGCGTTCGATGTTGACGCCTTGCTTACCAGCCGGGTGCAACGTCAAAACACGTCCACTCATTTACACCTCCGATACGGCGCTTTGTAATCCATCGCCGAATGCGTTGCCTGAGATTATAGCGCAGATAGCGGCGTTAGCCAATCGCTTTCTGTACGGTGCGGCGAATTTGCACGTTGTGTACCGGCTGTGGCATACTTTGGACACAAATCCCTGGAGGTAGCTCACGAATGATACTGATGGTTGCAGCTTAAGGTCTGTCCTCGCTTCCCACGCGTTGGGAAACCACCTGAGAGACGTGTCGCGCAACGCTGCCGGCTCGGTCGGAGACCGGCCTGAGCAAGCTATAGCAGGCTTCGGTCGGAGACCGGCCTGAGCAAGTGCAAAGCGACGACATAGCCGGCAGGTCCGTGGCGAGGTCCACGCGCCTGCTGTGACTGTTCTCTCGTACACCTTTGATTCGCTGTTATACGCCGCGGGCGCACTGCCTGCGGCGTTTTTTGTTGTGCGGCGGCATTTCCCTCCCACCCCCGCCAGGAGATGGCCTCATGTTACAAGTTCGCAACATCACCCACTGGTTCGGCGACCTCAAGGTGCTGGATCAGATCAGCTTCAACCTCAACCGCAGCCAACGGGCCGGGCTGATCGGCCCCAACGGCTGCGGCAAGAGCACCCTGCTCAAGATCATCAGCGGTGAGCTTGCGCCCGACCAAGGCCGCGTCCAGCTTAGCTCTGCCTCGTTGCGTCTGGGCTATCTTCCCCAGGCGCTGGACTTCCCGGCTGAGGCCACAGTGGGCGATGTGCTGGCTGCGGCCCAGGGCGAGCGCGTTTCGGTGGAGACGCGGCTGGCCGAGGCGGC
>JAAEKA010000348.1 GCA_014155705.1 Anaerolineae bacterium clx_CAG2
CCGGTCGGATTGCCATCCGCGCCGGTTTCGGGTAGGCTATAGACCGCAGCCGGTACGGTTTCGGTGATCACGCTGCCATCGGCCTGGATCACCGGCCGCTCGATGGTCTGCGCAGCGCCCTGGCCTTGCAGTTGCAGGTCCCAGCGCCGGCTATAGGGCGCTACGGTGCTGGAACCGATCTTCTTGCCGTTTAGGTAGAAGTCCACGCGATCCATGGCCCAGTCGTCGGTGGCGTTGGCCGTGATGCTGATCCACTCGTTGTCCTCGGTAACAAAGCGCTCACCTTCGGCCGGCGCCTCAATTTTGACCGTAGGCGCCTGGTTGTCAGCCGTGATCTGGATCATCCCTTCCTTGACGCTGCCATCGCCGCGCGTGACCACCACGCGCAGGCTATACAGGCCATTGTACGGGGTCGTGTCCCAGACCTCCAGCGGACCCTCGCCCACCTGCTCGCCGTGGGTAGGGCCGATCTGGGACCAGCCGGCCGGGCTGATGCCCTCGCCGAATTCGACACGATAGTTGGCGAAACCGTCCAACCGGGCGTTGCCCACGATCTGCACCGGGCCTTTGACGTAGCTGAACGGAGTGGGCGATATAATAGCAGCTTCGGAGTCCACGGTGCCCGCGCCGACGGTGGTATCATACTCGGCGGGCGGCTGGGCAATGCCTTGCTCGCGCACCCAGTCCGCCGCCTCTGGTGGATAGATCTGGTAAACCCGGCGCTCGCGCAGCTCTGCCGGCGTGTATACCGTTGCCAGTTTGCCATTTTCCCGGTTGATCTCGAATGCCTGCCATACCGTGTCGAAGCGGGTAGGCTCCGTGCCTTCGATGAAGATCTCGTTGACCACACGGCCACAGTCCGGCGTCGGCAACAGCCCTGACTCCCAGCAGACAGAGCGTTGGATGATGCCCGGCGGGCGCTGAAACTCCAGCACCGGCTCGTTGCGCTTGGTCAGCGCGTGCTCCATCACCGCCCGGAAGATAGGCGCCGCGCCGCGGCTGCCTGTCACCTCTTCCATCGCTTCGTTGTCTGCGTTGCCCACCCAGACGCCCACGGCCAACTGCGGCGCATAGCCAAGGGTCCAGCCATCCTTCCAGCCGTTGGTCGAGCCGGTCTTGGCAGCAATCTTGCGGTCAGGCAACTCCAGGAAGCGTGACCAGGAGATGGTCCCTCTGAATCAAATTGTGGGCAGTGTCGGAAGATATCGCGATTTCACACGCGAGTTTTGCCCAAGGGATCAATTAGCCAGGAGCGCTGGCGGGCTGTCGATGCCGCCATGCACAGCCAGGCTGGCCTGCCGCCCATCGAACTCTACCAGGTGGGCGACGCGTACTGTGTACGCGACGGCAACCACCGTGTGTCTGTGGCCCGAGCCAATGGCCTGGAGGATATCGAGGCCTATGTCACCCGGATAGAGACACCTGTCTCCATTGATGCGAACACGCGGCCTGAGGAT
>JAAEKA010000349.1 GCA_014155705.1 Anaerolineae bacterium clx_CAG2
GCTTCAACGCCATCGAGGCCGGCCAACTCGATCAGGCCAGGCTGTTGGCGCAGGCGATGCTCGATCACGCAGCGTCGGGCCGGCTGCCGCATGCTGTGGGATTTGCGCATTACCTGCTCGGCGTGGTGCACTACTTCTGGAACGAACTGGACACTGCCAGACAACATTTCGAGATACTCGTCGTCAAACGCTTCGCTGTCCATACGCAGGCTGCACGCAATGGCATGATCGGCCTGGCGCGAGTGCATGTGGCCAGGGCAGAGACTTCGGCAGCCTGGCCGGTTATGGAACTCCTGAGCCAGTTTGATTTGGATCGCCTGGGACAAGATGGCGACGACGCGCGCGCTTTGTGCGCACAACTGGCGTATTGGCAGGGCGACCGCGAAGCGGCTTGGCGTTGGGCAGATAGTTACACTGCTCCGGTAGTGGGCCGGTCTCTGCTCTGGCTGCAAGACCCGCACCTGGCCACGGCCCGCCTGCTGCTGGCGCGTGGCGCGGACGCGGATGTGGCTGCGACGCTGGACATCCTGGCTGCGCAGCTTGAGTTTGCGCAACACACCTTCAACATTCGCGTCCAGGTCGAAGTCCTGGCTGTGCAGGCCCTGGCCCTCGAGATGCATGGGAAAGCCGCTGCCGCAAGCGCCACGCTGCGCCAGGCCGTGGATCTCGCTCGGTCGGGCGGCTTTATCCGGCCTTTCGTCGACCTGGGGCCACCCATGCGGACCATGCTGCTCCGCCTGGCCGGGCAGCAAGGCCCGACCGTCGAAACCGTGCAGCACATCCTGGCCGCGTTCCCTGAGCCTCCAGAGAAAGCCACACGGGTTGTTGTCGAATCCCAGATCCGGACGGCCAACGCCGGATTGGTCGAACCCCTCACCGATCGCGAGTTGGACGTGTTAGCGCTATTGCCCGGGCGGCTGAGCAACAAAGAGATCGCCAGCCAATTGGCTCTTTCCACGGCGACTGTGAAGCGCTATACAGTCAACATCTATCAGAAACTCGGTGTCAATAAGCGACGGGACGCAGTCATCAAAGCGGAAGCCCTTGGCATCCTCCCCCCTGGCTGACCGCCCGTTTCCCTCCTCGCCGGTCGCCCTCACCTTTTTGTCACCCTTTTCTCACCCTTTGGGGGTATCACACCTTAGCTAGTCGCGATACACTGGCAGCATGAACGCTGTGCTGCCTCCGAGTATTTCTGGGGTTTGATCGCCCAGCGACGTACCGAATCGACGTGCAGGGCCGCATTCCTGTCACCTGGCGCGATCGCCTGGAAGACATGGCCATCACGGAAAGCTCTGCGAGAGCCGAGCCGCCTGTGACCACGCTGGTAGGCGAGCTGGCTGATCAGGTCGCCCTGGCCGGCGTGCTCAACACGTTGGTCGAACTGCATCTGTCAGTGGTGGCGGTAGAGCTCTTGTCTGCCCGATAGATTGTGACGCTGCTTGATA
>JAAEKA010000035.1 GCA_014155705.1 Anaerolineae bacterium clx_CAG2
ACCCCGACCGGCTCCGGGTGGTGGTAGCCGCGCTCGACCACCTCCTGCGACCAGCGGAGGAAGACCTCCCGAATGGTGGACTTGTCCTGGCTGCTGAGCGAGGGGTAGATCCAGTCCACGACCAGCGGGAATGCCTCGCCGTGGTAGCGGATGCGGTCGCGATCCTCGGTGGCGAAGTCGGGGTGGCGAAAGGGAGGATGAGGGTAGACAAGTATACCAGTACACAAGGAGAAAAGTGGGCGAGTGGCCGTCTTGCCTTGTTTACCTGTCTACCTGTCTACTTGTCTGCTTAGCTACTGCCTGCTCTGCACCTTCGCCCACTCATCCTTCAGCGCGACCGTGCGGTTGAAGACCCGTTTGTCCGGAGTGGAGTCGGGATCGACGCAGAAATAGGCCAGTCGCTCGAACTGATAGCGGCTGCCAGGGGGCGCATCGGCCACGCTCGGCTCGACATAACAGGGGCGGACCTCCAACGAGTGGGGATTGAGATTATCCATCCAGTTGCCGCCCTCGGGCACGTCGTCCGGGTTCTCGGTCAGGAAGAGCCGATCGTAGAGTCGCGCCTCAGCGGGGAGGGCGTGGGCAGCCGACAGCCAGTGGATTGTGCTCTTGACCTTGCGTCCGTCGGGGGCATTGCCGCCGCGTGTCTCTGGATCGTAGGTGCATAGCAACTCGACAACTTTGCCGTCTGCGTCCTTGACCACATCCACACACTTGATGTAATAGCCGTAGCGCAGGCGTACCTCGCGGCCGGGGGTCAGGCGGAAATATTTGGGCGGCGGGACCTCCCTGAAGTCGTCCTGCTCGATCCATAGCTCGCGGCTGAAGGGCACCTGACGCGTGCCTGCCGTCGGGTCCTCCGGGTTGTTGACCGCGTCCAGCCAATCCACCTGATCCTCCGGGTAGTTGACCAGCGTGACCTTGAGTGGGTCGAGCACGCCCATCACCCGCAACGCGTGCTGGTTCAGATCCTGGCGGATCGAGTACTCCAGCAGGGCCAGGTCCACCACGCTGTTGTTCTTGGCCACGCCGATGCGCTCGGTGAAGTCGCGCAGGGCTTGGGGTGTCACGCCGCGGCGGCGCAGCCCGCTCAGGGTCGGCATGCGCGGATCGTTCCAGCCGCTGACGATCCCTTCGTTGACCAGCTTGAGCAGCCGGCGCTTGCTCATCAACGTGTAGGTGAGGGCCAGACGGGCGAACTCGATCTGCTGCGGCGCGTGGATGCCCAATGCCTGAATATACCAGTCGTACAGCGGCCGGTGATCCTCGAACTCCAGCGTGCAGATGGAGTGGGTGATGCCTTCGATGCTATCGCTTTGGCCATGCGCCCAGTCGTAGGTCGGGTAGATGCACCAGGCGCCGCCCGTGCGCGGGTGCTCGGCGTGCAGGATGCGATACATCACCGGATCGCGCAGGTTGAGGTTGGGCGCAGCCATGTCGATCCGGGCGCGCAGAGTGCGGCTGCCGTCGGCGTAGTCGCCGGCCTTCATGCGCTCGAAAAGATCCAGATTTTCCTCGACCGGGCGGTCGCGATAGGGGCTCGGACGGCCGGGCTCGGTCAGCGTGCCGCGGTGTTCCCGCACCTCCTCGGCGCTCAGGTCACAGACATAGGCCTGGCCTTGCTTGATAAGCTGTACAGCCCAGTCGTAGAGCTGCTGGAAGTAGTCAGAGGCGTGGAACAGCCGATCTTCCCAGTCCGCGCCCAGCCAGCGCACATCCTCGGTGATGGCGTCGATGTATTCCTGCTCTTCCTTGGTCGGGTTGGTATCGTCGAAGCGCAGGTTGAACTTCCCGCCGTACTGTTGGGCCATGCCGTAGTTGAGCATGATCGACTTGGCGTGGCCGATGTGCAGGTAACCATTGGGTTCCGGGGGAAAGCGTGTATGCACCCGGCCGGCGAAGCGTCCGTTTTGGTTGTGGCTGTCGATTATGTCTGTGATGAAGTTGGATTGTGCAGTGGTCTCGATGTTTGGCATAGCCGTTTAGTCCATCCCTTGAACGGGAATATCTTGCGTCAATTCTCATTGACTCTGCCTCACACAAAGGCAGAACCTGTTTGCGGTCTGTATGTGAGGCATCTGACGTGATTGCAGTAGCGCACGCTATTCTATCACAAGCCGGCTGTCCATGCCAGAGTAGACTTGTGGTATAATACGCTCGTGATGACGGCAAAGAAGTTTGGCGGGCTGGCTCCGCTGCTGTTGATGATACTTCTGCTGACGGCCTGCGGCCAGGTGGTGACGCGCCCTGCGGTCAGGGCCGCTGCCACCCGGACGCCAACGGCCACCCTGGCGCCTCCCGTCATTGTACCCACGTCCACGCCCGACAACTACATCCCGCCGCCCACGGCTACGCCCACCGTCACACCGGAGCCGATCATTCATAGCATTCAGGCGGGCGAGAACCTGTTTATTATTGCGGCCCAATATGGTGTGTCGCGCGATCTGCTGCGCGAGGTCAACGGCATCGAGAACGAGCGCGCCTTGCAGGTTGGCCAAAAGCTGCTGATCCCGGTGGCCGGCTGGGGTGGGCCGGCCGAGCCCACGCCTACGGTGACGCCCACCGCACTGCCGGCCGCGGTGGAAAACGTTTTCTTCCATCCCAGCCCTCTGGGCGAGCTGATGGTGCTGGGTGAGGTGGTCAACGCCAGCGCCACCGATCTGGAGCGGGTGGCGGTGCAGATCGCCCTCTTCGACGACGCCGACCGCCTTCTGGCCAGCCAGACGGCCACGATGGCGTTGGATGCGCTGGCGCCCGGCCAGCGGTCCCCTTTTGCCGTACTTTTTATGGAAACGCCTGAGCGCTACGCCAGCTACCAGGCAACGGTCGTGTCGGCGGCCCCGGCCTACGTAGGCACCATGCAGCGCGATCTGGAGCCGGTAGGCGTCGCGCTGGAGCAGCATGACCAGGGGCTGGTGGCCCTGGCTGGCAGGGTGCGCAACGATGGCGATGTGGAAGCAGTGGACGTAATCGTGGTCGTCACGCTGTATGATCCGTTGGGCCGGGTAGTGGGCACGCGCAGCGTGGCGACCGACCCGGCAGCCATCGCTTTCGGCGGCGGAGAAGCCGATTTCTTCGTCGAGATCGTCCCAGCCGGCCCTGTGTTGACCTATACGGTCCAGGCCCAGGGGCGGCAGTTGCAGTGAGCAAGAGCGACTCTTGAAGTGCCCTTTCTTACGAGGAATGTCACTTCTGCCAGCACTCAGCAAGGACCGTATGAACCAAAACGATAGTCCAAAATTACCGTGGCGCGTCAGATTCCTGCATAATCTGGCCAAGTTTAGCCTGCGCCTGTTGACGCGCATGGAGGTGCATGGTGCGGAGAATATCCCCTCCTCCGGCGTCACCATGATGATCATGAACCATTTGCATTGGTTGGACCCGGTCATTGGTGTTGCCATCGTCAAGCGTCCGGCGGTGATGTTCACGGCCGATAAGTGGGAGCATCGGCCGGTAATCGGCGATGTTATTCGTTGGAGCCAACGGGCGATTTTCGTGGCGCGCGGGGAGCCGGACCGTCAGGCGCTCGCCCCGGCCATCGAGGTGCTCAACCGAGGCGACATCCTGGCCCTCGCGCCCGAGGGTACACGAAGCAAGACCGGCGCGATGCAAGAGGCCCGCGACGGAGCGGCTTATCTGGCCTCCCGAACCGGCGCTACTATCGTCCCCGTCACGGCCTACGGGCAGGAACTGGCCGAGCGCCGCTGGAAACGGCTGCGCCGTCCTCACGTGGTAGTTACAGTGGGCGAGCCGTTTCATCTGAATGGCACACCCAACAAGGCCAGGGGTCAGCAGCGAGCCCTTTACACCGAAGAGATGATGCTGCGCCTGGCGCACATGTTACCCCCACAGTACCGCGGTGTGTATGGCGGCTATGGGACCGAAGACCACCATCGCTCAGGAATCGAGGCTTTAGCCGGGTGTGGCGCGTCAAATCCGGCCGAAGTCTCGACTTTTGACAATGACAAAGTGACTTAGGACTCGTCACGAGACAAGTGTGTCAGCCTTTGCGCTTGGGCAAGCGTGGAACTTGTGACACTTGTTTTCGCGCCGGTCCTTTGTCCAGTCGTGGCTGCCTTATAACCTTTACGTTTACGGCGCGTTGCCGCCATGGCTGAAGAGCATGCGCTGCTCCCCGCCGGCCGTTTCCAGCGCCAGGCCACCCGCGCCATCCGGGCCGCCGGCCACGATGTCTCCCAACAGCTCAAAGTACTGCTGGTCCAGCGAAGCGCCGCCACAGGCTGCCATCACGTCGGGTTTCGCCGTGATGAAGAAGCCGCCCTCCTGCGAGTATGTGCCGGTGAACGAGTTGCAGTCGGCCTGACCGCCAGCACGAGGCTGAGGCCGACCAGCAGTCGAGTCGATGGACGAAGCTTGTTCATACAGCCTCCTTGGTAGCTGCCGAAACTGAGCAGGTTACAGCGAGGCAATGACCGCCCTATCCACGCAGAGCCTGCCCGCATAGAGATGAGGGTGGGATTCCAGTCTGGCAGGCGCTGGATTCCCACCCTCGCGGGAGTGACGGACTAGACCAGCATGCGCCGGGCGCACCACTGTTGATGAAAACAGCGGGCTCGGTCAGGAGACCGGCCCGAGCGGCTATTTTCAAGTCGGCGCTCGGGCACGCTGGCGCGCATGCAGCTATGCCTGGCTGGGCGCTGGCACGGCGGAAGCCGGCGCTTGATGCTTGCGACGGCTGCGCAGGAAGACCTTGATGACCTCGTCGACGAGCAGCAAGGCGAATGCAAAGCCGATGCAGATCAGCCACTGGTCGCCGCTCAGTTGGGCCAGGCCGAGGAAGCGAGGGAAGCCCAATTCCACTGGCAGGATGATGAACAGCAGGGCTAGCCCGTAGAGCATCAACTGGCTGCGGTCATGGAAGATATCCCGGTTGAAGGCGCTGCCGGTCTCGCTGCGAGCGCTCAGCGCGATGACGATGTTGAACAGTGAGAAGACGACGAACGCCATGGTAGCTGCCACGCCCTCGCCAGCCGACGCATACGCCGATTCCAGGGTCAGGGTGCCGATGGCCATCAGCAGGCCCAGGAAGGCGATGCGCACCCATTGCGAACGGGAAAGCACCGGTTGGCTGAGCGGGCGAGGTTTGTGTTCCATCAGCCCGGGCGCCGGTTTGTCGAAGCCCAACGCGACGGCGACGGGCACCTGGATCAGGAAGTTGATCCACAGGACGACGAACGGCGTGAAGGGCACGCCGCCGGCGATGACAAAGAACGCTGCCCCCAGGTACGCAGCGATGAACCCCACCAGCGCCGCCATCTGGAAGCGGATGAAATTGGACAGGTTGACGTAGATCGCCCGTCCGAACTCGACTGCCTTGACGATGGTGGCGAAGTTGTCGTCGGTCAGGATCATCACGGCCGCGCCCTTGGAGACCTCGGTGCCGGTGATGCCCATGGCCACGCCGATGTCGGCCTTCTTGAGCGCAGGCGCATCGTTGACGCCGTCGCCCGTCATGGCGACGATGTTCTGCTTGCGTTGCAAGAGGTCCACCAGGCGGATCTTATCCTCTGGCGCCACGCGGGCCACCACGCCGATCTCATCCAGTTCTTTCATCAGCTCGTCGTCGCTCTTGGCCTTGAACTGGGCGCCGGTAAGGGCCGTGCCTTCGATGCCCAGTTGGTGGCCGATGGCCGCCGCGGTCACGGCGTGATCGCCGGTGATCATGCGCACCTGGATGCCGGCGCTGTGGCACTTGGCGATGGCGTCGCGGGCCTCGGCGCGCGGCGGATCGACGATGCCCACCATGGCCATCAACGTCAGGTCGGTGACCGACTCGATCAGGTTAGCCTTGGGGTCGAACGTAGCGGGGTCGAAGTCGCGGCGGGCTACCACCATGACGCGCTCGCCGGCGGCGGCCATGCGGTCGTTCTCCAGCAGCGCCAGCCCGCGGTTCTCGTCGGTGACGGCCACATCCGGTCCTTCAGGCAGCCAGAAGTAGCCGCCGCGGTTGATCAACACGTCGGGCGCGCCCTTGACGAAGGCCCGCACTACCGGCTTGCCCTGCTCGTTGGTCATATTGTGGAAGGTGGCCATGAACTTGTAGTCGGAGTCGAAGGGCAGCTCGGCCACGCGCGGGAACATCGCCCGTGCGTCGTCCACGCTGATGCCGCCCTTCTCGGCCAGCACGATCAGCGCGCCCTCGGTCGGGTCGCCGATCAGCGCCTCGCCGTCCAGCCGGGCGTCGGCGCACAGCGCCATGCCCAACATCACCTGCTCCAGGTCGATCTTGGCGCCGCCAGCGCTCTTGATCTGGCCCTCGGTGCTGTAGGGCGTGGTGCCCTTCTGCCAGGGCTGGCCGGCCGCGAGCCCGCGGGTCAGTTGCAGCTCGCCCGCCGTGCCGTAGCCCTCGCCCGTCACCCGGTAGCGGTTCTGGCCGGGGATCGAGAACTCGACGGCCGTCATCTTGTTGAGGGTCAGCGTACCGGTCTTGTCGGAGCAAATGGCCGAGACCGAGCCCAGCGTCTCGACCGAGGGCAGCCGCTTGACGATGGCGCCCTGGGCCGCCAGCGCGCGCGTCCCCATGGAGTACATGGTCGTCACGACCGCGGGCAAGCCGGTCGGGATGGCTGAGATCGCCAGGGCGATGCCGGCGATGAAGATCGTCTGGAAGGAGTCGCCGTTGCGCAGGCCCATGATGACCATCAGGACAAAGGCCAGGCCGGCGATGCCGGCGATGATCATGGTCAACTTGTCGAGCTGCTTCTGCAAGGGCGTCTTGTCGGCCTCGGTCTTGTTGAGCAGGTCGGCGATGTTGCCCATCTCGGTGCCCATGCCGGTGGTGGTGACGATCATCTCGGCGCGGCCGCGCGTCACCGCGGTGTTCATGAAGGCCATGTTGTGGCGGTCGCCCAGGGGCACGTCGGTCTTGTCGATGGTCTCAGAGTCCTTGGACGAGGCCACGCTTTCGCCGGTCAGCGCCGCTTCCTCGATCTCCAGCGTCGCCGTGACGAAGAGGCGGCCATCGGCTGGCACACGGTTGCCCGCCTCCATCAGCACGATGTCGCCCGGCACCAGCCCCTCGGATTCGATCTCGATGGCCTGGCCGTCGCGGCGCACGCGGGCGATGTTCTTCATCATCTGCTCGAGTGCGGCCAGACTGGCCTCGGCCTTGGCTTCGCCGCGCATGCCCAACACGGCGTTGAAAACCGTCAGGCCCACCAGCACCAGGGTCGTGCTGACCTCACGGGTGACCACCAGGCTGAGCACGGCAGCGCCCAGCAAGATCCACTGCATGAAGTCCTGGTACTGGCGCAGGAAGGCCTGCCAGCCCGACTCCTTCTTCTTAGCGGCCAGCACGTTGGGGCCGTACTGCTGCACGCGCTTTTGCGCCTCGGCCGCGCTCAGCCCTTTGGCCGGATCGACGTTCAGTTGCTGGGCAACTGCCTCCGCCGTCAGGTTGTACCATTTGGGCTGGCTATCAGTTGATGATGCCATGGTCATCTTCTCCTTGAAATGGTGGTGTTAAGAAACCGGGTTTTTCTTTCGCAGGCAACGATCATGGCCGCACGAGAAAAACCCGGTTTCTTTCGCAGTTAGTAAACTGCCGGGACCATCCGATAGGGGTAGTCCGGTTCAACGTAGTCGCCTTTGGGTCCACGCTTGGGGAACTTGACCGGATCGCGCGGCACTTCCTCATACGGCACCTGGCTGAGCAGGTGGGTGATACAGTTCAGGCGCGCGCGGCGCTTGTCGTTGGCATCGACCACATACCAGGGGGTATCGGGCGTGTCGGTGGCGGCGAACATTGCGTCGCGGGCGCGGGAGTAATCGTACCAGCGGCTGTAGCTCTTCAGGTCCATGGGGGTGAGCTTCCAGATCTTGCGCGCGTCCTGGTCACGCGCCCTGAGCCGCTCGTCCTGGACATCCATGCGCACTTCCAGCCAATACTTGATCAGGATAACGCCGGAGTTGGTGATCGCCCGTTCAACCGCCGGGGCATATTTCAGGAAGTAGTCGACTTGTTCAGGCGTGGCAAAGCCCATGACCCGTTCTACACCGGCCCGGTTATACCAACTGCGGTCGAAGATCACCACTTCACCGGCGGCGGGCAGATACGGCATGTAGCGCTGGAAATACATCTGAGACTTCTCACGCTCGGTGGGCGCTGAGAGGGCCACCACCCGGAAGACGCGCGGACTGGTGCGTTCGGTGATGCGTTTGATGACGCCGCCCTTGCCGGCCGTATCACGCCCTTCGAACACGATGCAGACTTTGGCGCCGCTGGCCTTGACCCACTCCTGCATCCTGACGAGCTCGACCTGGAGCTTCTCCATCTCCTGCTCGAACTCCTTGTTGCTCATCTTGGGCTTTGGCTCCGCTGCATCGCCGGACCCTGCCGGCGCGGCGACGACGTCGGCTGCCTGAGACTTCTGCTTCTTCTGTTTCTTACCCTTATCCTTGGACATGTTGCGCTCCTTGACAGACGATGAGGGCGGCGCTTTCGGCGCTAATTAGCGAATGATAGCACCACAGCCGCCAAGAACCCAAATATGGTATACAGGCCCACCAGCTTGCCGCCATGCTCGAAGGCGATCGCGCTATCCAGTACTACGCCAGGTGCGAACGTGACAGCATGCCGCCGGCGATGTTGCGGGCCTTGAATCCGTTCTGCAAGAGAATCCGCGTTGCGTAGTAGGCACGCTGGCCGGAGCGGCAGAAGACGAGGATCTCGCGATCGCGCGGCAGTTCACCCAGGCGCGCTCGCAGCTCCGGCAGCGGGATGTTGACCGCGCCCGGCACGTGCTCCACCGTCAGCTCAGCCGGCTGGCGCACGTCAAGCAGGAACTCGCCCTCCACCGCGTCCCAGTGGCTGAGCGGCATGTCGTCGCGCAGGATGTCCGCCGCGACCATGCCCGCGAAGTTGACCGGGTCCTTGGCGCTGCCAAAGGGCGGCGCGTAGGCCAGCTCAGACTCCTCCAGGTCGTACACGGTCAGGCCTGTCTGGACTGCCATCGCGAACGCGTTGATGCGCGAGGGGACGCCGTCCTCGCCCAGCATCTGCGCGCCGAGCAGACGTCCGTCGGACTTGCGGAAGATCACCTTCATCGCGATGTACTTTGCGCCCGGGTAATAGCCCGCGTGTGAGTTGGGGTAGAGATAGATCTTCTCGTAATCGGTATCCCCGAGCCGGTGGAGGGTCTTCTCGCTGACGCCGGTCTGGGCGATGACGCCCTCGAAGATCTGGCAAATCGAGGTGCCCTGCGTGCCGCGGAAGCGGGAGTCGCGCCCGACGATGACTTCGGCTGCGATGCGGCCCTGGCGGTTGGCCGGCCCGGCCAGCGCCACCAGCGACCATTGGCCGGTGACGAAATCCCTGACCTCGACCGCGTCGCCGACGGCGAAGATATCCGGGTCGCTGGTGCGCATCTGCTCGTCGACGCGCATGCCGCCCCGCTCGCCGAGCTCGATGCCGGCCATCTTGGCCAGCGCCGTTTCCGGCCGCACACCGATGGCCAGGATCACAATGTCGGCCGGCAGACGCTTGCCTGAGCTGGTGAGAACTTCCAGCGCGCCATCGGCCGTCTGCTCGAAGCCGGCCACGCCGTTGCTGAGCTCCAGCTTGACGCCGTGCCGCACCATGTAGCGCTCCACCAGGCGCGCCATCTCCGTGTCCAGCGGAGGCATGACCTGGTTGAGCATCTCGACCAGCGTCACGTCCAGCCCGCGATGGGTCAGGTTTTCCACCATCTCCAGGCCGATGAAGCCGCCGCCAACCACGACGGCGCGCTTGGCCGGCAACACCGTTTGCATGCCGCTGTAGGCGTGCATGCCGCCGCGCTCGACCGCGTCCCGGTCCAGCCACTCGCGCATGGCCCGGGCGTCGGGCACAGTGCGCACCGAGAAGATGCCGGGCAGGTCGATGCCGGGCAGCGGCGGCCGGATCGGCGCGGCGCCGGGCGACAGCACCAGCTTGTCGTAAGCTTCAGTGGTGACTTCGCCGGTCACGAGGTTCTTCAGTTGCACCGTCTTGTCGGCTGCCGAGATGCCTACGACCTCGCAGCGTGTACGCACGTCGATTGCGAACTGCTCGCGAAAGGTCTGCTCCGTCGCCACTAACAGGCTCGCCTCCTGTTCGATCTTGCCGCCGACATGGTAGGGCAGTCCGCAGTTGGCGTACGACACGTACGGCCCGCGCTCCACCATGAGGATGTCCGCTGTTTCATCCAACCGGCGCAGGCGCGCCGCACACGACGCGCCGCCGGCTACTCCGCCAACGATAATGACTTTCATGCTACACCTCGCTAAATTGTATGATCACTTTGACGTCGTCGGGCTGTCGCTCCAACGCCGTTCGGAAGTCCTCCGGCTTCTCACGCCGCGTGATCAGCCGGTTCAGCCACTGCCGGTCCGAGCGCGCCAGATTCTGGCCCGCCCTGTACCAGTGGCGCTTGTTGGCGTTGACGCTGCCTACGATCAGATTGTTTTTCAGGACCACCTGCGCGGCGACACTGGCCACTTCCCCGGTGGCGGCGCCGCCGGCGCCGATTCCCGTCAGGCAGAGGATGCCGCCTGATCCGATCTGTTGGATCGAGTCGGCAATCACTGCGCCAACGCCGGTGCATTCGACGATCACGTCGGGCTCGAAATCGAGATCTGTCACCCGGCCCGAGTGATAGGTACCGCCCAGGGCGCGCACGAGATCGGCCTTCGGTCCGGTTTCAGCACGATCCAACACGTGAACCTCCAGGTTATTCGCCTTCAGGCGCAGCGCCGCCAACAGGCCAATCGGTCCTGCGCCGGTCACCAGCGCAGTTCTCGGCTCCCAGAAGGCGCGTTGGCCCGCCATGGCGACCTGTTCCAGCGCTTTGGTGATCACCGTCATCGGCTCGAGTAGCACGCCGAGGATGCCCAGAGATGGGTCGATCTTGATGAGGTACTCAGGCGCGCTGCGCCAGCGCTGTGACATGAAGCCGTGGATTTCTTTGATGCCGCGCTCGGTGTATTGGCCGTTGGTACACATGTCCCACTCGCCCACGGCGCAATTGGGGCAGGGCGCCGGGTCGGGGCGGCGGACGATGCCGACCACCAGGTCGCCGGTCTTGAGCGAGCTGCCTGGACCCGGATCGACGACGCGGCCCAGCGATTCGTGGCCCAGCACCAGGCGGGTCTTGCCAGGCGGCGCCCAGCCGTATTTGCCTTCGACGATCTCGACGTCTGTCCCGCAGACGCCGGCAGCCACGGCCTCGACCAGCACCGATCCCTCGCTCACATCGGGCTCTGGGAATTCCTCGTAGCGCGCGGAACCTGCGGTCTTCGGTTCGACAGTGATTGCTTTCATCGCGTACTCTTGTCTCCTTATCGGTCTCATGCTACCCATGTCATAGGATGGTCGCATGGATTAACGCACGGGAATACCTGCTAAAAGGCGTAGAAGGGTTGTAGCTATGGTTTTAAGGGCTGACCAGTTGGAGGCAAACGGGCGTTGGCACAACCGCCACGTGCCCGGTGGGCCGCAGCATCCCAGACTCTGGATCGATCCAGAACGTGACCACGGTGTCCGAATCCTGGTTGGCGACCAACAGTAGCGCGCCGGAGGGGTCGATGGCGAAATCGCGCGGCCCAACGCCTTGCGTTGATTGGTGTCCCACCAGGGATAACTGGCCCATCGCCTGGTCGACGGAATAGACCGCCAGGCTGTCGTGTCCCCGGTTCGACGCGTAGACAAAGCGACCGGAGGGCGCCACTTTGATCTCGGCGCCCAGGTTCTGACCCGCAAAGCCGTCGGGCAGGGTCGAGATGGTCTGGAACGGAGTGAACACGCCGCTGCTGTAGCGGCATACGGTGACTGTGGACATTAGCTCGCCGATGACGTAGGCGACCGGCTGGTTGGGGTGGAAGGCAAGATGGCGGGGCCCGACGCCAGGCGACAGGTAGGTCCAGGGAGGACTGGTTGGATCTAGCCGGCCCTGCGTGCGATCGAAGTGAAACGCCATCAGCCTGTCGGTGCCCAGGTCGACAGCCAGGATGGCGCTGCCAGCCGGGTCAGCCAGCACCATGTGGGCATGCGGGCCTTCCTGGCGCTCTGAATTGGGCCCGGAGCCAAAGAATTGAACGACGTCAGTGGCCTCTCCCAGGCTTCCATCGGCCCGGATCGGCAGCACGCAGAGGTTGCCGGTCTCATAGTTGGCCACCAGGCAATACCGTCCTTCCGGCGCGACACTGACATAGCAGGGAGCCAGGCCGTGGGTGGACTGCTGGTTCAGATAGCGCAGGTCGCCGCTCAATGGATCGACGGCAAAGGCGCTGACCGTCCCGTGCGGGCCTTTGCCGCCGGCGATCTCGTTGACTGCATACAGACAGCGCCCGTCCGGCCCCAGCGTCACGTATGAAGGGTTGATCGTGCCTGCGCCCGCCACGGTCGCGCCGTAGGTCAACTGCCCTGAGCTGGGATCCAGGTGATAGATGTAGATGCCTTCGGCTTTGCCGTCGACAAACGACTCGCGCCGGGTATAGGTGCCGATGTAGGTGGTGATACGATCAGAACTTGCCACGTTTTTCGCTACTTTCCTTTGCCCTGCTCCAGCACCTGGTCTGCTTCAGCCGAGGCAAAGAGACGCATGATGCGCGCGATGGCTCCGGTCCAACCTGTCTGGTGGCTGGCGCCGATCCCCGCGCCGCTGTCGCCGTGGAAGTACTCGTAGAACAGGGGGTAGTCTCGCCACAGCGGATCTTCCTGGAACTTGCGCGCGGTCCCATGCACCGGCCGCGTGCCTTGCTCGTCCTTCAGGAAGATACTGGACAGCCGGCGCCCGATCTCCTCTGCCACCTGGTAGAGGTTCATCTGCTGCCCTGAACCGGTCGGGCATTCGATCGTGAACGCATTGCCATAGTACAGATAGTACTGTAACAGCGCACGCAGGATCAGCATGTTGACCGGCATCCAGATCGGGCCGCGCCAGTTGGAGTTGCCGCCGAACATGCCGTCGTTCGAGTCGCCGGGGAGATAGGACACCCGATACTCCTGGTCGCCGACGCGATAGACGTAGGGGTGATCCAGGTGAACGCGCGACAGGGCTCGAATGCCGTAGGGGCTGAGAAACTCCTGCTCGTCGAGCATGACCTTCAGCACGCGGCGCAGGTTGGTCTCATTCAAGGGCGATCCCAGGAGGCGGTCTTTGTAGCCTGGCTCCAGTGGATTATGGATGAACGCCATGACTTGGGAGCGCGCCTGGAATTGGCCGCGTAGCTTCTTGGCAACCTCCGGGTATTGCTTGACCAGCTTCTGCTCGAAGACCGTCACCGCGCACAGAGGCAGCAGCCCAACCATCGAGCGCACCTTCAGGCGCTCGCTCCGTCCGTCTGGCAAGCGCAGCACGTCGTAGAAGAAGCCGTCCTCCTCATCCCACATGCCGCCTTCCTCGCCTGGCCGGATCATGCCGGAGGCGATCAGCAGAAAGTGTCCGAAGAAGCGCGTCGTGAGATCGACATAGGCCGGATTGGCCTGCGCCAGCTCGGCGCTGATCTCGACCATGTTCTGGCAGAAGAGGATCATCCAGGCGGTGCCGTCGGCCTGCTCCAGATAGCCGCCGGTCGGCAACGGTGACGAGCGGTCGAAGACGCCGATGTTGTCCAGGCCCAGGAAGCCGCCTTCGAATGCGTTGTTGCCGGCGCGATCCTTGCGGTTGACCCACCAGGTAAAATTGACCAACAGCTTGTGGAACGAACGCTCAAGCCAGGCGAGATCGCCCTCGCCGCGCTGCGCTTTCTCCAGCAAGTAGGTGTAGATCGTCGACCAGGCGTGGACCGGAGGATTCACATCGCCGAAGTTCCACTCATAAGCGGGGATCTGACCGCTGGGATGCATGTAGCGGGACTTCAGCAGGAGTTCCAACTGCGCTTTGCCAAAGTCCGCGTCGACCAGCGTCAGCGCCGTGACGTGGAAGGCGAGGTCCCAGGCCGCATACCAGGGATACTCCCATTTGTCCGGCATCGAGATCACGTCCGCGTTGACCATGTGGCCCCAATGGTCGTTGCGGCTGGAACGTTGATTGGCTTTGCGCGGCTGAATGCCGTGTTCGTTAAGCCAGCGGGTGACGTCATAATGGAAGACCTGCTTGGACCACAACATCCCGGCCAGCGCCTGCCGCATGACATTGGCCGCATCGGCGTCCAACGCGGCGGGAATGACGCCTGTATAGAACTCGCCGGCCTCTTGGACGCGCGCCTTGAAGACCGCGTCGAACGCGTCGCCACACAACTCGTCGATCGCCTTTGCGGGATCATCGATACGCTGATCGCTGAGACGCAGGCGGATCGTGCGCGCTGCGCCTGCCGCCAGCGCGAGCGGGTAGTGGGCCGCGACTTTGGTCCCCTGCTTGGCGGGGTTGACCGCGTCTTGCTGGCCGTAAACAATGAAGTTGCCGATGCCGTCCTTCACGTAAGGGGACGGGTTGGGCGCGCCCCACAGCCGCTGCATGTTGGTTTCGTTTTCTGTGAAGAGCAGATCCGGCGCGGCAGCGGCGTAGAAGAAACGCTCGCCAAGATCGCGCTGCCAGAGCGCGACGATCCCGCCGCTCTCGTCCTGCGCCAGTTGGCGCAGGGTGGGGCGAGCAACCTCATCGCCCCACGACCAGTCGTTGCGAAACCAGAGCGTGGGCAGCAGGTGCAGCGTCGCCGCTTCCGGGCCGCGGTTATGGACGGTGATCTGGATCAGCATGTCCTCGGGCGACGCTTTGGCGTATTCGACAAAGACATCGAAGTAGCGATCCTGATCGAACACGCCCGTGTCGAGCAGCTCATATTCCGGCTGGCCGCGGCCGCGCTGGCGGTTCGTCTCGATTAGATCGCCATACGGATAGGCCGCCTGAGGATATTTGTAGAGGTATTTCATGTACGAGTGCGTCGGCGTCGAATCGAGGTAGAAGTAGTATTCCTTGACATCCTCGCCGTGATTGCCCTCGCCGTTGTTCAGTCCAAAGAGACGTTCTTTGAGAATCGGATCGTTTCCGTTCCACAGCGCCAGCGCGAAGCAGACCCGCTGACGGTCATCAGAAATGCCGCCCAAACCATCTTCTCCCCAACGATAGGCGCGCGAACGGGCCTGGTCATGCGAGAAGTAGTTCCAGGCGTCGCCGTTTTCGCTGTAGTCCTCGCGCACGGTGCCCCACTGGCGTTCGCTCAGATAGGGTCCCCACTTCTTCCAGGCAGCCGTTTTGTTGCGGTCTTCTTCAAGACGAGCTTGTTCGCTATTCACTTGTGGGTCCATCAGGTGCTCCTCATCGCTGTGTGTTCTCAGCCGCAGGGACGGCGCCCAGCCGCTCGACCTTGAGCAGGGGACAGCCCAGATCGTACAGCGCGTTCAACACGCCCAGCAGGGCAGCTTGATCGCGCACCTCTCCGGTCAACGTCGTGACCGGCGGCTGGCTGGCTGGTTGCCTGGTGGTGATCACCATGCCGCTCAACCGGCTGGACCAACTCGCGCTCAACTGACCCTGAACGCGGATGCGATAGCGACAGGGCCGATCAAATAGTAACTGGTTGCCACTTGGGTTCATCGGGGCATTCCTTGAAGCGCTGGTTTCTTCGTCCGCCCTTCAAGCATAACGCGGTCATTAGCGGAATGCCAACCCCCAAAGGATGTATTATGGGTGTAAGAAAGGTAATTGCTTAACCCAAGACTGCGGAGGTCGCTGGGTTGAGACTGGCGACTTGCGAAGTCTGGAATTTGACTTTACAACAAGCCCAGGCTGGTTGCTTTGGCGACCGCCTCCCGCCGCCCGTTGACCTGGAGCTTGCTGTAGATATTGGCCGCGTGTCTTTTGACCGTCATAGGGGAGATGACCAACGCCTGCGCGATCTCTTTGGCCGTCAGGCGCTGCGCCAGGAGAATCAGGATGTCATGCTCGCGGTCGGTCAGGGGTTCGACCAGTTCCATTTGGCTCATGGGCGAGACAGCCGCTTGAGGGCGGGAAACCGCCGCTGTGGGTTCGCCAAATGCTTGCAGAATCTGGGCCGCGTAGGCAGGCAGGATGCCTGTCCAGCGTAACCGGGCGACCAGGCTCGCCATTCGTGGCCCGAGGTCGACGAAGAGGCGAATGAAGCCGCCGGGCTCTGCCAGCGACACAGCCTGTTGCAGGCGCGCGAGCGCCGCTTGCTCGTCCCTCTGGGCATCGTGCAACAAGGCTTGCAGCGCCAGCACCTCGATGGTGAAGTGGGTGTTGTGAGTGGCAGTCACGAACGCGTGCAGCCGGGCCAACACTGCTGCGGCCTGCTCGCGGCTGGCCGCCGTGTCTTGCGCCAGGAGGATCTTCGGCAGCGTCAGTTGCGGCGCATAGAAATACGGCATCAAGGTGAGCGGCAGAAACGGTCCGATCGTCGTCGCCCAATGCCTGGCTGCGCCCAGATCCCCTCGCCTGACGGCCAGTTCCGCCTGGAACCCTTGTACGAGCAAACCGAGCGCTTCGCTGCGGGTCTCGCGCAGGAAATCGGAGGCCAGCTCGAGCTTCTGCTGCGCCTGGTCGGGTTGACCGCGCGCCTGGCAGATCGACGCGTCGATGAACGCGCTCTGCACATAGGCCATCGGTCTGCCCAAGTAGCGCAGGTTCTCCAGATCCCGGGCGTGAGCCTCGGCAGTCGCCAAATCATTGCGCTCGTAGGCGACGCTACTGAGCAAGTAGTGCGCCCACCCCCGGGATTCGTGGCGCTGGTGTATCCTGCCTACAGCAAGCATCTCCAGCGCTGCCTGGGGTATCGCCGGCAAATCGCCCGCTATCCACTCGATGAAACCGCGCGAGCCAGCCACCCGTGCATGCACCACGCCGTTGGCCACATCCTCTGGCTGTCCTTCCGCTAGCGTGCTATAGGCCAGATCGAGCCTGCCGGACATCTGGTAGGCAACGGCCAGATACAGCCAGCTCGTAGCGCGCATGTAGTACCAGGCGCGCGGCATGGCCGCCAGCGCCCGTTGGGTGAGTGCGATCACGTGTGCAGGATCAGAGGCTGTCTCGCAGGCGTAGATGCCGCGCAGGGCGTCGATCTCGCCTCGCAAGTAAACAGCGCGCTCCGGCTGATCCGGCGTCTGCGCCAGGAGGCTTTCGGCCCGATCGAGCGCCTCCATAATCGACGCCCAGTCGAACTGTTTCAATCCGGCCACCTGGGCTGACATCAGAATCAACTCAGGATAGTGCGTGACCGATTCCGCCGGGAACAGGTCGAAAATATGTTCGAGAAGTTGCCACTGTTCAGAGTTCATCAATGCATGGCGCTGCTCTGCCAGCAGACGCACAGCCGACGGTGTATCATCGCCCAACAGCGCGTGCTGCAGCGCTTTCTCCAGTGAGCCCTGGCGGGCGTACCAGGCGCTGGCCCGGGCGTGCAGCGCTGCAATCTCATTGGCGCTGGCCTCACGCGCCAACTGGTCGCGCAAGAGCGCCTGGAAGAGGTGATGGTAACGGTACCATTCGCCGCGCGTGTCCAAAGCCACGGTGAACATGGCCGTCTGCTCCAGCCAGGCCAGAAACTCCTGCGGCCGACATTCGGGGTCATCCGGTCCGATCAGCGCCTCGCTCAATGGACTACACACCTGGTCGAGGAGTGAGGTCTTGAGCAGAAAACTTCTCATGGCAGACGGCAGTTGCGCCAGCACCTCACTCATCAGGTAGTCGAGCACATAGCGGTTCTCGGCGTGTAACTCCGTAATGTGACTGCCAACATCGCTGCTTTCGCGCAGTGTCAACATTGCCAGCCGTAACCCTGCGGCCCACCCCTCCGTTTTCTCGGCCAGCACGGTCAGCGCCTCGTCGGTCAGTGACACCTTCAGCGCCCGCTCCACGAACGCGGCGATCTCAGCTCTGGAGAAACGCAGATCTTGTCCCCGGATTTCTTCGAGCTGATGGCGCGCCCGCAGCACGCCGAGGGGCAGCGGCGGTTCCAGCCGGGTGACGATCACCAGATGCATGTCCTGCGGCGGATGTTGCAGCAACAGACTCAGCAACTCGTGGATGGGCTGCTCGTGGATGAGATGATAATCGTCCAGCGCCAGGATGAAGTCGCGTCCCAGCCCGTCCAGGTCATTGAGCAGGATTTTGGCGACCACGGAGACCACCGGCAGGCTGATGCCGGTCAGCAAGGCTCGCGTCTCGGGCAGCGCATCGGGGACGATGGTCTGCATGGCGCTCACGACGTAGGCCAGGAAGACGCCCAGGTCATTGTCCGTTTCATCCAGCGATATCCAGGCGTGGGGGAGGTCGCAGGTCTCCAGCCAGGCGCTGACCAGCGTGCTCTTGCCAAAGCCGGCCGGCGCGGCAACCAGGATCAACGGGTGATCCAGTCCGTTGTTCAGCGTTTGCTTCAGGCGCGGGCGATCAACCAGATCGGCAGTGACGCGCGGCCGCTGAAGTTTCGTTTGCACCAGGGCCTGTTGGCTAATGCGAGTGATCACGGGGTCTTGGTCAACCTGGCACACCGTGCCTTACCGGAATGAAACGCGTACCATGGCCACGCGGAATGCAGCACACGCATGGCGCAAGAGCATTATATCCAGCAAGATGCAAGATGCAACATACCAGGGACTGTGCGGCGGCGCTTATCCTTGGTAGATCTCAAAGTCCATCTGGCGCATGATACGCGGTCACCGCTGCACGCACCGATGGATAGATGTGCTCTGCGCCAAGCCGCTTGGTCAGTCCCGTCGCTGTCAGGAGTCCACGCAACGGCCCGTTCGCGCGCGCGATCCACAGGTCGACGCCCAGTCGCTCCAGGTCGGTATCCAGAGTTTCCAACGCCTCGGCCGCTGTCGAGTCGAAGTCGCTGATCGCTTCGGCATCGAGTATGACGCACCTCAGTTCTGGGCCGGCGTTGGAGATCAGCGCCTCCAATCGCTCGGTGAAGTAGGCCGCGTTGGCAAAGACCAGCGGCGCATCGAAACGATAGACGATCAAGCCCGGCTCGGTCAGCGCTGTCTCTTTGTCTTCGACGCCGCGATAGATCGTGCCGCCGGCAACGTCCACATCGTCCAACAGGGCATCGTGCGGCCGCGAGATGCGATAGAGGATGATGATCAACGACAGCACCACGGCGACGAGAATGCCCCACAAAACGCCGACGGTGAGCACGCCCATCGTCGTCACTACCGCCAGCCAGAACTCGGCGGGACGCACCTGTCGCAAGAAGCGAAAGGCCGCGATGTCGATCATCCCGAGCGCGGCGATGATAATGACGGCGCCCAGCGCGACGGTGGGCAGCGGCGCCAGCAGCGGGGTGAAAAAGAGCAGGAAGATGATGGTCAGCGCGGCTGCGATCAGCCCGACCCACTGCGATTGACCGCCCATCTGATCGTTAACGGTGGTGCGCGATGCGCTCATCGCACACGGGAACCCGGTCAAGAGGCCGGCGGCGATATTGGCCGTACCGATGCCGACAAATTCCTGGTTAGCGTCGATCTTCTGGCTGTGTCGCGCTGCAAAGACACGCGAGGTCAGGATCTCATCAGCATAGATCAGAATCATGAGGGCCAGGGCGGCGGGCAGCAACGCAAAGACGTCTTGAATCGTGACCGGCGGGATGGCCAGACTGGGCAGTCCGGCCGGCACTGCGCCGACGACCGCGACGCCCTTGGCCTGGAGATCGAAGAGGGCCGAGGCCACGATAGCGCCGACGACGACGATCAGCGGGCCGGGCAGCTTGCGGTTGACGCGGCGCATGATGAGCAGCGCTGCCATGCAGACGACGCCAATGGCAACGGTGAGCAGGTGCGCCTCGTCGAGGCGGCTGATCAGCTCCAGCACCTGCCGGAAGAATTGATCGCTCTCAAGCTTGATGCCGAACATCTTGCCCAACTGGCTGCCGATGACGATCAGCGTCGCGCCCAGGATATAGCCGACCAGCACCGGCTTGGACAAGAGGTCGGTGATGAAGCCGAGCCGGGCGACGCGCGCGAGCAGCGCGACCACGCCCACAAGGAGCGCGAGCAACGCGGCGAGCGCCGCATAGCGCGCGGCGTCGCCGCCAGCCAGCGGCGCAACGGCGGTTGCTGTCATGATCGCGGCCGTCGCCTCCGGTCCCACGATGACCTGCTTGGAGGTGCCAAACAGCGCGTACATGACCATCGCGCCCAGGGCAACGTACAGCCCTGCGACCGGTGTAACTCCGGCCAGATCGCCGAAGGCCATCGCCGAGGGGACGATCAGCGCAAACACCGTGACTGCCACGATCAGTTCTGTGCGGAGTAACGCGGGACTGAACCCTTTGATGAGGGCCAGACCGGGAATGAAGCGGGCAATGCCTGTGGAGGTCGGTTGTGATTGTTTCATCGTGCTCCTATGCAATCGTATCAGCAGCGCGGCGGGCGGTGGGCAGCGCCGGCAGGGCGGTCAGAAAGATGCTGACCACCGCGGCCATAGCACCGGTAGGCGACATCGCGATTTGTACCAGCGCCACCGTGAAGAGCGCCGCAACCAGCGGCCCTGGCCTGTAGGTCAATTACCGGTAAGCTCCCTGAGAGTATCGGTTTAGAAGAACAGCAGCGCCACCATCCCGACCAAACCTATGTACAAAAGCGGGTAGGCCCAGTCAAGAATGCTGTCAATGCGCTGTACACGTTCGTTCTTGCCCTGGTTTTCCAGCCGCTTCATGACCACGTTGTAGAGCAACACCAGCACGTTCACTGCAAAGGTTACACTCATGACCGCGTCCAGGAAGGTGAGGTAGCCGAGTCGCGGGTAGTTGTCGGCCAGGCTCCAACTGAAGGCGATGAACAACAGGATGTTGGCGGCCGCGGCCTCGATGCGCCGGGTGTAGTCGCGCAGGAAGAAGGTGAACCAGGAGATCAAGATGATCAGGATGATGGGCAGAAAGACCTGCAGAACGTAGTAGTTCAAATGGCGCGGCGCGCTGAAGCTGAAGGTCATCCGTGAGACAGGGGTGTCCGAGGCGCTGGGCGCCTCTACGCTGGACGTGGCCGTGAAGTCGGTGATGATAAACTCATCCTCCCCGTGCGCCGGGTCGATTGCGCTGTAGCCGGGCAACTCCACCAGGGTGTAGCTCGTGGTCGGATAAAGCAGGTCCAGATAGATCGGGAAGGTCTGGGAATCAAAGGGATACTGCCGAAAATCGAAATCGGCCTGGAAGATCGTGTTGAAGCTCTCCGCATAGCGGACACGTCCGTCAGGCCAGATCGCCGCCGCGCGGCTCGGCACCCAGCGATTCCCCAACTGGTTGAAGAAGGTGAAGGCCGGCCAGCGGCTTCCCACATCGGCCAGGAAGCGGTCAAACTCCTTGTCGGTGTAAAGCTTCACGCTGCAGTCGCAGGAGTCCGGGCTGAAAGCCAGAGTCGGGTCCGTCCAGTCCATCCGCAGGTTTCCCAACACACTGAAGTTCTCGTCCTGCGAGTTCACCGCGCTGATGCGCAGGATCCTGAGGCCCGTTTTGACCTCGATGGGAGCTTCAAGGACTTTGTTACCTTGCGGCTGCGCCTGCCCGGTCAAGACATTCGGCGCATTGACACCCACCAGCACTCGATAGTCCCCCTCAGTCACAGTTCCATCCGGCAGCGAACCGGCCTGCACTGCCAGCGTATAGCCAACGGCGCCTTCCGTCATGGTGTACGCCAGCGTCGCCCGAGATTCCAGACCACCCAGGTTGCCGGCTTCGAGCGCCTTGCCGCCGAAGTCGCGCAGGATAACCACCGGAATCAGATTGCCCGAGGTGGCTTCGGCGTACACCGTGAGGCTCTGACCGGCGTCGATGTCGGCGAGCTTCAGGCTCGCGGTGGGTGCAGCGGCCGTCAGGACGCCTGATGCTTCTTCCACCGCCGCTGCCAGGCCCCAAACGCCTGGCAGTCGTTGGGCGATGGGCGCGTCCGCCGGCTCGGCCGCGCCATCCTGGCTGGCGGGCGAGTCGAGTCCGACCGACAACACGTAGTCGCCAAAGGTGGCGCGGCCGAGGACTGAAAGCGAACTGGCTGCGAGGAGCACATAGTCGCCGGCAGCGGGCACGTCGAAGGCCAGGGCAGCCGCATACCCCGCGCCGCTGTCATCGTCGAAGGCCAGGAAGGTCTGGCTTCGGAGCGCTTGCACGGCCTCGCTTGCGCTCGCGTTCTCGGCCAGAAGGCGCTGAAGGTCCGCCTGGAAGGCAGCCATGGTTTCGTCCAGCGGCCTGGAGGTGTCCACGATCCCGATCGCAGGGTCCAGGTTGCCCGACGTGGTCTGCATAGAAATGGTCAGTGTGTCCCCTGCCTGGAGGTCTTGGAGCAGATAGGCGTGGGTTTCTCCAGCCTGCAAGCGCGCGGTGATGCGCTGAGTGGATGCAGGCTGATCCTGCGCGGCAGCGGAACTCGCCAGGAGGAGCATGAGGCCCGCTGCGAGAGATCCCACGAGAAGAAGCAAGGCGGTTGCAAGAGATCGTGGCTTCATGGTTAGTTCCTTGAATCGGTTTACTGTGCGTTGCCGCCATGGCTGAAGAGCATGCGCTGCTCCCCGCCGGCCGTTTCCAGCGCCAGGCCACCCGCGCCATCCGGGCCGCCGGCCACGATGTCTCCCAACAGCTCATGCCAGACGGTGTTCGTGATGGTGTTGGATGGCGCGGCAGGCGGAACCGGCGTGGCGGGCGGAGAGCAGGCCACGCCCACGATCAGCACGATGCTGAGGCAGGCCAGCAGCTCAATCAAGCGCGATACCGTGGTCATGGGAACCTCTCCTTCAGGAATGATCAAATGCCGCCGTACGCGCCATGGCGCGTACGGCGGCGTCAACGGTTAGAAACACATGATCTGCGCCGATGGCTTCAAGCAGGTTTGTCAGCTTGCCAGCAGCTTCGCCTTCTGGGCGGCGAACTCCTCTTCGGTGAGCAGTCCCTGGGCCTTGAGTGTTCCCAGGCGCTCGAGCTGCGTGATCACATCTGCCTGCGACGCCGGGGCCTGCTGGGCGGCAGGTGTAGTCGCCGCGTGCGGGTTGGCGGCCGTGTCCTTGTCCTCTTCCGCCTCGAGCATGGCGATCTCCTGGTCAGTTGGCTCTTGGCCCTCGATGCCGAGTTCGTTCATGGCGGCATCAAGCTGTTCTTCCGAGAGATCCTCGGCCTTCATCCCCGTGTGTTGCTCGACCTGCTGGACCTCACTCTGACTCATCTTGGTCGCACTTGTCCCAACGGCGAGTAGCACGGCGCCGCCAATGACCAGCCGTCTGCGCATCCGTCTGCGCATCCGGCGATGCCTCCGCATGACACTCCTTCGGGCTACGCCTCTTCCTGGGCCTCTTCCTGGGCCGCCTATTCCTCGTCTTAGCATGACTGATCTCCTCGATTGCTGCGCGCTAGAGGCAGCGAAGCTCGCCGCCCGTCGATTCCGAAGCCAATATTCGTGCTCTGAGCAAGCTTGATCCCTGGTCACTCCGTGTGCGCCTGGATCTGTCCGCTGCGCGCCGCGGTTACCAGGGCGGCATCATTGCGCTCATTGCTTTTGGGCGGTGCGAGCCGCGATATTGCGCAAAGCAAAGCCTTAAGCAATGCGTTCTTCCATGCGCAGGAAAGGGGGTTGCACCAGGATGGGTGCAGCGGCCAATTCAGGCAGGCTTTCGGTAACTGTTCAGGCATGGCATTAGAAACCGGGTTTTTGTCTCGCAGACCAAGGTCATGGCGCCATGAAAGGCGTTTGCGAAGACATGAACCATGTGCGCACGAGAAAAACCCGGTTTCTGACCGACCGGCTGAGCAGTTACGGCTTACGTCAGGCGATGCGCCGTGTACGTGCCAGCCGCCACAGCAGATCAGCCGGAGGCCGGTTTTGCGCTTTCCTCTTCGGCTGGCGCCTCTTCGGGCATCTCCTCGGCGACCGTCTCAGCTTCCTGAACTACCTCTTCCGACACCTCGTATGATTCTGCTTTGCCGCCCAACTCGGCTAATTTGGCGGTTACTGCTGCCGCCTCGTCAGAAGCAGCCAGGATGCACACGGCCGCCTTGCCGCCATCCAACTGACCGTCGATGCGGGCCAGGTCGTCCTTGGACATTCCCAATCCCTTGCGGAAGAAGGAACCGACAACGCCGCCGAAGACAGCGCCAGCCAGTAAGGTCGCCCCCCCGGTCAGGACTGCGGCCAGACCAAAGAGGATTGCGCCTGTTCCGGTCTTGCGCTTGCCCAGTTTGTGCGTCTTGATCTTGCCCTTGTCGTCTTTGACCAGGACGCCGATCGCGCCCAGCTTGATTTCCTTGCTGGCCTTGTCCCACTGCTTGACCTGATCGACCGCGTAGTCGGCGACAGCCTCGCTTTCAAAGAAAGCCAGTACGAGTTGTTTGCTTGCCATTTCAGATTCTCCTGTAACATAAGATAGAGTGGTTGATGTGTCAGACGCAGTTGGCGATTGGGCTGCAACTCACGCGTCAGACGGTCGTTTTCAAATCGCGTTTCTGCAACCCGTTGCAGAAACGGTCAGCAGTGCGCCGACGATGCTGGGCAAGGAGGCCCTTCGGATTGGAGCGTCGTTTCGCAACCCGAAGGGTCTTGCGCTCCGATCAGCCGCCGAGCAGCTTTGCCTTTTGAGCGGCGAACTCCTCATCGGTGAGCAGCCCTTGGGCCTTGAGCGCGCCCAGGCGCTCGATCTGCGTGATCACGTCCTCTTCGGCGGCCGGGGCGGCCGGCGCCTCAACATAGACGACCTCCTGTGGCGGAGCGACAGAGGCCGCAGCCTGCGAATAGGCTGCCGCGTTCTTGTTGGCCTGGCGGCGGTTCACGGCGCCGCGGGTGGCGGCGGAGTAGACGAGGCGCCCTTGTAGCCAGGAATCTGGTTGCGGTTGGAGTAGGCCGTGCTGGAGTAGTGCATCACGTCGATCATCACAGCCATGACGATCCACAGCCAGTCCCAACCGGTCAAGCCGCCGACGCCCTGCATCAGGATGATGTACATCAGCGTGGTGAACGGCAAGAAGATGATGCCCAGGATCGGCCAGAGCCAACTGCCGCCGAAGGCGGTGTTAACCATGGCGGGGCGGGCCAGCCAGAGGAGCAGAGTCCCAAGTCGTGGGAATATGCCAGCAACCATAGCGAATAGACAAGGCATGGTGGTGTCCTCCTGAGAGTTGAGTGAAGGGCGGCGGCGGCAGTCAGCGACTACCGCCGGAATACGGTTTGAATTAAGCGGATGAGCTATGCCGGCATTGCGCGCTCGGCGACCTCCGTGGGATGCACAGGTGCTTCGTCTACGCCTTGGCCGGCGCCGCTGTCTCACCGCGACTGCCCAGCCAGCGTGCAGTCGGCAACAAGATCAGCGGAATGAGAATGGCCGCCACCAGCACAAACGGGGTCGTGTTCGTGTCGCCAAAGTTACCCAGCGCAACGACCAGGGCAGCCGTCACATTGCGCTGCGCCGTGCCCAGCCCGGTCACATTGCGGATGCCTGGGTCGCGGCCGCCGATGGCAAAGCCGATCAACAAACTGCCGGCGATGAAGATCAGCAGGGCCAGGAAGCCGCTGGTTCCGATCAAGCTGAGTACGCTGGAGATATTCAGACCCAGCCCGACCACCAGCAGGATCATGATGCCCAGGCTGCCGATCTTGTTCATCACTGGCATCCAGTGTTGCGCCGTCTCGGGCGAGTTGGACTTCACGAGCAGGCCCAGGATCAGCGGGATCAGCATCAGCACGATCAGCGACTTGGCGATAGACCCCGCATCCACTTCCACGCCTGTGAGGAGTAGCGGTAATACGAGGGGCAGGAAGAAGACGGTCACCACCATCAGCAGGGTCATCATCCCGACGGCAACGCCCATGTTGGCCTTGGCGCCGCGCGCCTCCAACACCAGGAAGGGCGCGCCTGCGGAACAGGCCACGATGATCAATCCGATCTTGAGCGCTTCGTCGAGCGGGATGATCCGCGTGATCGCAAAGGCGAACAGCGGCACCAGTACGAAGTTTGCCAGCAACATCAGCACAACCAGGCGACCATTTTTCAACGGCGCGGTGATCTGGGCAAGGGTCAGACCCAAACCCATTCCCGCCATGCTGGCTACGATGCCGAGCAGGCCAGACACTCCGGAAACCAGACTAAGGAACTCATTGGCGGTCATGTTTCATCCTTTCACGGTCACACGTCCAGGGTGCTGCGCAGTTTCTCCAGCTCTTCACCTGTGGGAATCCATACCAACGCCGGGTCGAGATTATAGGTCCAGGGCGCAGAGTTCTTCCAGCCGTTCTTCATGCGCTTGCCGTGGAAGACGCTTTCAGGATCGTCGACCGTGTCGCCCTCGAAGCCATCGATAATGTTGTAGATCGTTGTGAAGCCCGCCTTGGCCAGCATGTTGATCGCGGCCGCGCTGCGTCCGCCGGAGCGACACATGGCCACGATGGTGTCGCCAGGCTCGAACACCGCTTTCACATGGTCGATGAAATCGGGGTTGATCTCAAAGCCATAGGTGCGCCGGTCAGGGCGCCATTCGTATTTCGGAAAAGCCACCGGCACATTGACCGCGCCTTCGGCGTGGCCAAGGAAGACATATTCCTCGACCATGCGCACGTCGAGCACCTTGACCCGCTCAGGGTCGGCCTTCCACATCTCATAAGCTTCGGCCGCCGTCACATACAGCCCCAGGCTGGTTTGCTTGGCTGGCGGAAGCTGGCGGTTTGACTGGGAGGCAGGTTTCTCTTGCTCGCTCATTCGCTCATCTCCTTTTGTGTGTTGCGTGTCAGAATTCAGGATCCGGAAATACCGGCTCTCGGCCTTCGGTGAAAGCAAGGATGCCCTCGACGCGGTCGGGATGGACAACTGAACGCCAGTGCTCGTCCATCATGATCGCGATCGCCTGCTCGACCGGTTCGCCTTGCCCATTTTGAACAGCACGCTTGACCGACTGCACCGCCGTCGGCGAATTGTCTGCAATCTTTTCGGCGATGCTGAGCGCCGCGGCCATGAGTTCCGCCTTGGGGTGGACCTCATTGACCATGCCCAGCCGGTATGCCTCCTGGGCGGTGATCGGTTCCCCGGTCATCAGCATCTGCATCGCCTTCCCCGGCGGGAGCACGCGCGGCAGGAAGACCGGCGAGCCGCCGCCGGCGGACAGACCGACCATCGCTTCAGGCTGGCCGAAGCGGGCGTCCTCGGATGCGATGATGAAGTCCGTGCTGATGGCTATCTCGCAGCCGCCGCCGTAAGCCATCCCGTGGACTGCGGTGAAGATCGGCCTTCGTAGCTGGCGCAAGTTGTAGAGCACGCGATCAAAGACCTGGCGCTGGCGCAGCCATTGCTCCTTGGTCATGTTCTTGCGCTGGTACAGGTCGCCGCCCACGGAGAAGGCGCGGTCGCCGGCTCCGGTCAGGATGGCGACGCGCACGGAAGGACGGGCCGCGATGGTCTCGAGTACCTCGATCAGTTGCGCGGCCAGTTCCGTCGTTATGGCGTTATCGGCATGCGGCCGGTTAAGGGTAATGATGGCCACGCGCCCGCCGGAGACGTACTCGACGAGCACGAGCTGGTCAGGCTCCGCGACATTTTCGGGTGGGCGGTAACCGATTCTCCGCATCTTCGTGTTTGCGTTGTCTGTCATGAGATTCTCCAACATGTCTTGCTTGTGTCGTTTGTTCGAGGCGCGCAACCCTCAGATCCACATTACGTCGACAGGCTTCCGCACAGGAATCCGCTGGTACTTTTCCGCCGGATATCCAATCACGCACGTTGCATGCGGAATGTAGCCTTCCTGCAACCCAAGCATCTCGATCAAAGGCGGATAGCCTTGAGCGGCAGTATTGATGCTGCCGGTAAAAGTGGTCCCCAGGCCGAGGCCTGGCGCCGCCAGTTGAATCTGGTGCACCGCGATCATGGCCGCCGGCGGGGCTGTCCTTTCATCTTTCGGGGCGCAAGCCATGAGAATGCACGGCGCGCCCCGGGAGATGCGATCATGGCCGCCATCCCATGCAGAGACAAACACCTCCATGTTGGCTTCCTCGTACAGGGCCGGGGCCTTTTCCTTGACGACCTTCATCCACTCGATGGTCATCTCGGCCATCCGGTGAACCTTCGCCGGATCGTTGACCACCACCCACTGGATCACCTGACGGTTCGCGCCATTCGGCGCATAACGGGCCACATCCAGCAACTGCAAGACTTTTTCTTGTTCAATGGGGCGCCGGATATAACCGCGAATGGAGCGCCGCGAGATCAAGTACTGCCTGACCCGATCCCACCGCGGAATCAAATGGATATCGATCTCTTCGCAATCGTCAGGTCCCATCGAACGCTGATGCATCGCTCCGGTCGGACAGATCGCGACGCAGTGCCCGCAGTCAATACATAGATCCCAGCCGTTTTCGATCGGAGCGGGGAAATCTTTCTTGACGATCAAACCGCCCGGACAGGCCCTGATGCAAGCGCCGCAGGTGATGCACAGGGTTTCATCCACTTTGATCATGGTATCGAGTTGATACGGTGTGTTCACGGTTTTCCTCCAGCCTTGTAGCCTGGCGTCAGATGCGGCGACCGCCGCATCTGACGCCCATGTTCAGGCTGCCAGCCAGCGGTGCTGCTGGACTGAGACTACCCGAGCCGGGTGCCTTCCACCTCAAGCCCGCCTCCCGCAGGAAGCTTGCTCCAGCTCCGGCGCTGCCATTCCTCCTTCAGCACTTCCTCGGCCGCCTGCTCCAGGAATTCCGGCGCCGCCCACGTATCCACATCAAAGTCGTTCTTGATGTAGCCGTGGCTGAACATGAAGTCCTTGCCGATCTTGATGCATTGCAGGTTCTGGGCGCTCAGGCTCGGCACCATGTCAACGTGCTTGATGCCCTGGTAGGTATCCTCTGCATCCAGGTAGAAGGTCTGGCGGTTGAGGATCGCTCCGGCGGCGCGTTTATGCTCGTTGGCCCAGCGCCCGACCTTGATCATGGCCTTCATATACGCGACAACGAGTTCGGGGTGCTCCTCGGCCATCACATCGGTGCAGGTAATGACGGCGGGGGTGTTGGCAACCTGCACCCTCCAGTCGGGAGAGCGGCTCAGGTCCTCGATCATCGCGATTTTGCCTGTCGCCTCCTGCAAGTGCTGGAAAACCTTGCTTTGGGTATAGATGGCATCGACGACGCCACCCAACAGTGCATTCTCCAACGGGCGAAAGGCCAGGTCGTGCTTGTGGTCGCGGCGCATCCACAGCTCCGACGGATTGTTCATCGGCGGGACCAGCATCTCGGGCTTGTCATACCAGTCATCGGGGTACGGAAACTCCACGAGCTCGATATCGTCCATGGTCATGTCGTGCAGCATCAGCATGTTCTCGATGCCCATGTGTTCCTGGATGCGCCACCAGTCGTTCTTGATGGTGTTCAGGCTCTTCGAGATGCCGATCTTCTTGCCCTTCAGATCCTTCATCCGGAAAATCTTGTCACTGGCGCGCACCGCCATACAGCCGCCTTCGTAGACCCAGGTTGCCCCCAGCAGCCGGGTGCGGCGGATGTCGGCGTGAACGTGGATGGGGGGATACAGGCCGCCGAAGCGGATGAGGTTGTCGAGGTTGTGGACATAGTGCGGATACCAGTTGTTCTCGGGTGCATGGCGGAAGTAGGCGTACTCGACGCCGATCTTCTTGAACTCCTCACGGCACCAGCCCAGCTCCTGGTCGACATTGTTGGCGGATACCATCGGGCAGTTGGTGAACCACACCTCTTTCCAGTTCAATGGTACCTTGGTGGAGACTCTTTCTGTGGACATAGCTTGTTCCTTTCTTGAGATTCTCGATGCTTCCGGTGAGCAGACGGTCGATCGCTGCTCTTCGTCTTGGTTTATTAGCCATTGTTGCGTTGGTTCGCCCATTCGGCTGCTCGTCATCGGGCCGGCGGTGATGACGGGTTGGTTCTAACAAAGTCTGGCCGCTTGGATGACCCGGTTGTGACGATAATGGGTCAGTTCTCACCTCCGTTTAGTTTGGACTGCCTACGAGGTTCGTACGCGACAACATGCCTCCGGCGACGGTGCGCGCCTTGAACCCGTTCTGCAAAAGGATGCGGGTAGCGTAATAGGCGCGCTGGCCGGAGCGGCAGATGACGTGGATCTCGCGGTCGCGCGGCAGCTCGCCCAGGCGCGCCCGCAGTTGATCCAGCGGGATGTTGACCACGCCCGGCGCCTGCTCCACGGCCAGCTCAGCCGGGTGGCGCACGTCCAGCAGCAGGCCGATCTCCAGGCTGTTCCAGTGGCTGATCGGCATGTCGCCGCCGAGGACATCGGCCGCGACCATGCCGGCGAAGTTGACCGGCGACTTGGCGCTGCCGAACTGCGGCGCGTAGCACAGCTCGCTTTCCTCCAGGTCATAGACAGACGCGCCCAACTGGATCGCCATGGCGAAGGCGTCGATGCGCTTGTCCACGCCGTCCAGCCCGACGGCCTGCGCGCCCAGCAGGCGTCCGTCCGATTTGCGGAAGAGGATCTTCAGCGCCAGGTATTGAGCGCCCGGGTAATAGCCGGCATGCGAGTTGGGGTAGAGGTAGATCTTCTCGTAGTCCGTCTCGCCGCTGCGCTGCAGCGTCTTCTCGCTCAGGCCGGTCCAGGCGGCCGCGCCGCCGAATAAGCCGATGATCGCGGTGCCCTGGCTGCCGCGGAAACGGGCATCGCGGCCAGCGATCACGTCGGCCGCGATGCGGCCCTGGCGGTTGGCCGGCCCGGCCAGCGCCACCAGCGACCATTGGCCTGTGTTAGTGTCTTTGATCTCGACTGCGGCGCCCACGGCGAAGATGTCTGGGTCGCTGGTGCGCATCTGGTCGTCGACGCGGATGCCGCCCAGCGCGCCGATGGTCAGGCCGGCGTTCCTGGCCAGCCAGTTCTCCGGGCGAACGCCGATGCCCAGCACCACCAGGTCGGCGGGAATCACCTGGCCGGCTTCGGTGCATACCTCCAATGAGCCGTGGGCTGCCGGTCTGATCTCATTCACGTCGGCGTTGAGCTCGAGGCGAACGCCGTTCCGTGCCAGATGGCGCTCGACGTAGCGCGCCATCTCGGGGTCCATCGGCGAGAGGACGTGATCGCCCCTCTGGAGCAGCGTCACCTGCAGCCCAAGATGAACCATGTTCTCTGCCATCTCGAGGCCGATGAAGCCGCCGCCGACCACCACGGCCCGTTTGGCGGGCAGTACCGTCTGGTAGCCCGTGTAGGCATCCATGCCGGAGGGCAGCTCCGTATGGCCTTCGATCCACTCACGGATCGCCCTGACATCTGGCACGGTGCGCACACGAAAGACTCCCGGCAGGTCGATGCCGGGCAAAGGCGGGCTGATCGGCGCTGCTCCCGGGGAGAGGACGAGCTTGTCATAGGACTCGGTAGTCACCTCGCCGGTCACGGTGTTGCGCAGGTCCACGGTTTTCTGCTGCGGCGAGATGGCAATCGCCTCGCAGCGGGTGCGCACGTCGATCGCGAACTGCTCGCGGAACACCCGCTCATCGGCCACCAGCAGGCTCGATTCGCGCGCGATGACGCCGCCCACGTGGTAGGGCAGCCCGCAGTTGGCGTAGGAAACGTACGGTCCGCGCTCCACCATCAGGATGTGCGCGTTCTCGTCCAGACGGCGCAAGCGCGCCGCACACGACGCGCCGCCGGCCACGCCGCCGACGATAATGACCTTCATGCTTGCAGGCTTACTGCCAGATTCCACTGCATGCCTCCTGAAATCGAAACTACCCGGCTAGATGCGCCGGGCAGGAAAATCGACAGCCTCAAGGCCAGAACAATCGCAAGGCCGGCCGGACGCGCCCGGCGCGTGGCCAGTTACAACGCCATCTCACTCGGACCAGCGCTCAGGCATTCGACTGAAAGCACCGGCAGGTGTAGGTCGTACAACGTGGAGAGCACGCCGGCCAGCGCGGCCTGGTCGAGCAACTCACCCTCCAGCAGAGTCACCGCCGACTCTTTGCCACGCGACAGGCGGCGAATCGTCATGCCCTGGAACCAATCAGACCGGTTAGGCGCGATGCGGCCACTGACGCGTATGCGGTAGGTGGCGGCGCTGTCGAAGGTCAGGTGGGGTTCGAGTGGCTTGTTCATCGTTGCTTGATGATAACACAATGATGGTGGGCCTGTAACACCCCCCAGGTACCACGTAGGTTGTAGATTGGAAGATTGGTAGGTTGGTAGATGGAAGAAACCGGGTTTTTGTCTCGCACCCAAGGTTCATGGCGCGCAGCAAGGTGTGTGCGGACACAAAAATCATACGCACACAATATGACCCCGGTTTCTTGGGCTGTCAACGGGGAGGAAAGATGCCCAACGCCTCGGCCGCGGCGACGGCGTCCCAGCGATTGTGGACGCCAAGCTTGCCGTAGATGTTGGCAGTGTGGCGTTTGAAGGTTGTTGTGGAGATGAAGAGCCTGTGGGCGATCTCTTTGCCGCTCAGGGGCTCGCGCAGCAGCAACAAAATCTCCCGTTCACGGGTGGTCAGGGGCTCCACCAAGCCAGCCACCTTGAGCGATCGCGGCGCGGGCTGCGCCCTGGCCTCTCCGGCCGATCCGTCCTGGGTGTCCGGGAATGTGGCCAGGACGCGCTGGATGGCCTCATCGGACGTCTCTTTTCCGGACAGTTGGCGCAGCAGCACCTGCATGGGTGAGCCGAAATCGACAAAAACCCGGATGAAGCCGTCGGGCTGCGCCAGCGCGACGGCCTGGCGCAGCGCGATCCGGGCCGCCTCTGCGTGGCCTTGTGCAGTCAGCGCCAGCGCGCGCAGCAACAGACCCTTGGCGCTGGCCAAAGCATTGTGCGTGCGCTCGGCGACTGCGTAGAACGCGTTGGCTATCTCCAGAGCGCCTGTCAGGTCAGCCTGCGCGCCTCTGGCCAGCAAGATGCGCGCCTTTGTGACGTGCGGATGGTGCAGCCAGATCAAAGGCCGGTCCGGCACGCTGCCAGTGAAAGCATCCGCCCAGCGGCCAGCGCTCACCAGATCTCCTTGGCGCAGATGCAGCCAGGCGCGCAGGGCGCGCGTCTCCTCCGCCTCATGCCCAGTCACCTCCAGGTCGAACTGGCTGAGCAACTGCCAGGTCTGCCAGGCTGCGTCGAGCTTGCCAGCGATTCCGTAGACATGCACCAGGCCGATCAAGCCGTTGCGCGCCGCATGGGCGTGAACACGGTAACGCATGTCCACCAACTCGCCGAAGTGCGTCATGGCCAGGTTCAGGTCGTTCCATTGATAGGCAACCCTGGCAAGATAGTAATGGGCCCAACCTTCCGGCACCGACATCCGGCTGCGCTGCGCCTGGTGAAGCATCTCCTGCGCAGCCTGCCTGGCGCGCTCGAGTTGGCCGTCCTGGAAATGGGCGATCGTGAGGCTAAGCAGCAGCCGCAAGGCATAGGCGTCGGTTCGGTCTGCAAGTCCTTCGTACTCGGACAGCAGCAGGAGCCTGGCGTCTTCCCCTCGCCCCAGAGCTTGCATGCTCATGCCGTAATATATCATCGCGCCCCCACGCGGGTAGAGCCACGGTTTGGGTAAGGAGGCCAGGGCCTGCTGGCAATAGGCCAGAGCATCGGCCGGCCGGTTGTCGAGGTAGGCCAGTTGCGCCCGTAGCGCCGCGACCTGTCCGCGCAGCGCCGGCAGGTCGCCCAGCTCGTCGGCGGACAGCGAGCCTTCGCCCTCTGCGGCAAGGAGCGCCTCGATCTGGTCGAGCACGTGGGGCAGCGCGCCCAGTTGCCACGAGCTGCTCAAGGTCCAGGCCTTGGTCATCAGCAGCCAGGGCCGGCGCTCGACCAGCTCCTCGGGCAGCAGGCGCAGCTTGCGCGCCAAGGCCGGCCACTCGTCGTGGTTGAGCGCGTCGCGCAACTGGCGTTCCAACAGTCCGGCAGCCTGCTGCTGATCGTCGGCTGCCAGTGCGTGGTGCAGCGCCTCGTCGACATAACCTTGCCCGGCCAACCAGGCCGCCGCGCGGCGGTGCAGGCGCCGCACTCCGTCCGCGCCCAACCGCACCAACAGCCTGTCGCGCAGCATCTCCTGGAACAGATGATGATAGCGATACCACTGCTGCTGGCGGTCCAGGGGAACGACAAATAAGTTGGCGCGCTCGATCCAGGCCAGACTCTGCTGCGCCGGCCACCGGGCGTCTTCGCCCCCTGCCACCGCCTCGCACAAGGGGGCGCAGAACCGATCCAGGATCGACGTTCGGAGCAGAAAATCCTGGATCGCCAGCGGCTGGCCTGAGAGAACTTCGTCCACCAGATATTGCACCGCGTCGGCCTCGCCCACAGAGCTGATCGTCTCGTCGATTTCGGTATCGCTCAACGTGCGCAACGCCAGCGTGGCCAGTTGCAGGCCGGCGATCCAGCCTTCGGTGCGCTGCTCGATCGCGGCCAGCACTGGCTGGCTGAGCGGCGCGGACAGCGCCATGTCCAGATAGGCGGCCGTCTCCTCGGCTGTGAAGCGCAGATCGCGGCTGCGGATGTCGGTGAGCTGCCCGTGGGCGCGCAAACGCGCCAGCGGCAGGGGCGGGTTGTGGCGCGAGATCAGCACCATGTGCAGCGGCGGCGGCCAATGTTGCACCAGTCTGTTGAGCAGCTCAGGCACCGCCTCGCCGCCAATCGCGCCGAAATCATCCAGCGCCAGGATGAAGCGCTCGGGCAGCAGCGCAATCTCGTTGAGGAGGGTGGCAGCCAGCAGCTCCGGGGGCGGCTCCATCTGCGCGTGGATCAAGTCCAGGGTGGCGGCGCAGGCATCGGGGAACAGGGTGCGCAGCGCGGCCACGAGATAGGTCACGAAACCCTCCAGATCGCTATCCTGTGCATCCAGCGAGAGCCAGGCCGTGCGCACAGCACCTGCTTCCGGTGCTCCCGGGGCCTCCAGCGAGGACAGCCAGCAACTGACCAAGGTGGTCTTGCCAAAGCCGGCCCCGGCGCAGACCAGGTTTAGCGGCTGGCTCAGGCCGCGCTGCAACTGCTGGAGCAGGCGCGGGCGTTCGACATGGTCGCCGGCCACCAGGGGGCGATGGAGCTTGGTCGTGATCAGGGTCGAGGACTCGCGGGTCATGGAACGAAATGCCTGGGCAGCGCTCTGTGTCGCAACAGCCGTGTCCTATACGAGCAAACGCAGGAAATAGATGCAAACGGGGAGCGGAGCGGTCTAGCGCACTCTATTATCCACGAAATGGCGAGGCTGGCAAGCCAATCGATGCGCATCGCCGTGGAGGAGGTGGAACCTGTGACACTTGTTTTCGTGCCGGTCCTTAGCCGTCTGCAACGGCGCGCCAGGCGCGGGCAAGTTGCGCCCACTCGGCCAGCGTCAGCGTTTCGGCCCTGCGCTGCGGATCGATCTGCGCCCGGCTGAGCATGGCATCGATCTGTTCCTGGGAGACGCCCAGATTGGCGCGCAGCGAGTTCCTGAGCTGTTTGCGCCGCTGGCCAAAGCCAGCCCGCACGACGGTGAAGAAAGCCTCCACATCCGGCACGTCCACCGGGGGCTGAGGCCACGGCCGCAGCCGCAGAATCGCCGAATCTACCTTGGGCGGGGGATAGAATGCACCGGCAGGGATGCGCGCCACGATCTCGGGCCGGGCGTAGAACTGCACGCTGACTGCCAGCAAGCTCATGTCGGGCGGCCGGGCCACGATGCGCTGCGCCACCTCGCGCTGTACGGTCAGCGCCAACAGCGCCGGCGGCGGCGTGGCTGTCAGCAGGTGGCGGATAGCCGCGGAGGTGATGTAGTAGGGGAGGTTGGCGACCACCTTGTAATGTCCAATTGTCAATTGCCAACTGTCAATTGGCAATGAAGAATCGGAATTGGCTGACGGTTGATCGTTGACTATTGGCCATTGACCATTGGCCATTGACAATTGGCCGGGGTCGAGTTGCAGGATGTCGCCCTGCACGATGGTCACGTTGTCGTAAGCGGCCAGGGTCTCATGCAGCGCAGGCAGCAGACTGGCGTCCAGCTCCACGGCCACGACGCGCCCTGCCTGGTTGGCCAGCCGCGCGGTCAATGTCCCCACGCCTGGGCCAACTTCGATCACCACATCGTCAGGTGTCAGCTCAGCAGCGGCGGCGATGCGCTCCAGATGCACGGGATCGGCGAGGAAATTTTGCCCCAGCCCCTTCTTCAGGTGCAAGCCATGTCGTTTGAGCAACTCAGCCAGTCGAACAGGGGGGATGCTGAAGTTTGGAGTCATGTCCAGAATGTGTTATAAGTGAGCCACTGATGCTTGTCCGTGTTTCAGGAGGGATAGTGATGCCGGAAGAAATCTCACAGCCAATCACGTTAACGCAGCATCTCAACGAAGCCAGCCTGGCGGCCGAGATTGCCAAGGCGTTACGATCGACCTTGTTTTCAAGCCGGTTGAGCGTGGCCCCGCGGCGGGTCAATGAGCTGGCCGGCCAGACGGCGCAGCAGTTCTTTGCCTTTTATGAGCGTAGAGATCAGGCCGCAGCCCTGGAGTATGGCAAGGCGCTGGCTCGTGAGGGCATTGGCACGCGTTCGGCGCTGGAGATGACCGAAGCCGTGCGGCGCGTAGCCCGGCTACAGTCCAATCCCCTGACAGAGTTGCCGGAGGTGGCCGGTGTCTTTTGCAACGCGCTGCTGGAAGGGTTCATGGATGCTCAGGCGCAGATGCTGCTGGAAGTGCAAGAGCGCACCCACCGGGCCTACCTGGCAGCCTTGCAGCACAGCGCAGACTAACCAGGTACACGTAGAAGCCGGGAGTTTTCGTGAGCGCTTCGTGCTTGATCCAGCCAGTACAAACTCCCGGTTTCTGGAGGACACTGGTTTAGAAGCGGCGCTTCTTCCGGCAAATACCATTTCTAAACCAGTGTCATTGCTTGGCGTCAATCCTCATCCAGGCGCAGCACTGACATGAACGCTTCCTGGGGAATCTCGACGCTGCCCACCATCTTCATGCGTTTCTTGCCCTTCTTCTGCTTCTCCAACAGCTTGCGTTTGCGGGTGATGTCGCCGCCGTAACACTTGGCCAGCACGTCCTTGCGCATGGCCTGAACGTTGGCGCGGCTGATCACCTTGTTGCCGACTGCGGCCTGGATAGGCACCACGAACAGTTGGCGCGGGATGACCTCTTTCATCTTGCTGACCAGGCGCTGGCCCTTGCGATAGGCGTCGCCGCGGTGGACGATAACGCTGAGTGCATCCACCGGCTGCTCATTGACCAACACATCCAGCTTGACCATGTCGGCCGGCCGATATTCGTCGAAGTGGTAGTCCAGGCTGGCATAGCCGCGCGTGCGGGCTTTGAGCTCATTGTAGAACTCAGTCAGGATTTCGGTCAGCGGCATCTTGTAACTGAGCAGCACGCGGCGCTGGTCCAGGTACTCCTGGGCTATGAACTCGCCGCGTTTGCTGGTGACCATATCCATCACTGCGCCAATATACTCGGTGGGTGTGAAGACCTCGATGCGCACCCACGGCTCACGAATCTCAACGATGTGGGTGGGCTCAGGCAGGTCGGCCGGGCTGTCCACGACGATCTCCGTGCCGTCGGTCTTGGTCACTTCGTACTCCACGCTGGGGGCGGTGAAGATCATGTCCAGGTCGTACTCGCGTTCCAGCCGTTCCTGGATGATTTCCATGTGAAATAGTCCCAGGAAGCCGCAGCGAAAGCCAAAGCCCAGCGCCTGACTGGTCTCTGGCTGGTAGATCAGGGATGCGTCGTTCAGTTGTAGCTTCTCCAGCGCGTCGCGCAACAGCGCGTAGTCCTCGGCCTCGCTGGGGTAGAGGCCCGCGAACACCATCGGCTTCATCGGTTGATAGCCGGGCAGCGGCTGGCTGGCCGGCTCATCCAGCCAGGTGATGGTGTCGCCCACGGCCAGATCGCGCACCGTTTTCAGCCCGGTGGCCACATAGCCCACCTCGCCAGCCTCCAGCCGGCCGATGGGGGTCATGCGCGGCGCAAAGACCCCGATCTCCAACGGTTCCAGCCGCATGCCGCTGGACATCAGTCGCAGCGGACGCGACCCGTCCAGCGCTCCGTCGATGACGCGCAGGTAGGCGATCACCCCTTTGTAGGAGTCATAGTGGCTGTCGAAGATCAGCGCTCGCAACGGCTGATGCCGACTGCCGTGCGGCGGGGGCACATGTTTGATTACAGACTCAAGCACCTCGCGCACATTGGTGCCATCCTTGGCTGAGACGCGCATGATGTCCTCGGCCGGCGTGCCGATCAGATCCTCCAACTCCTGGGCCACATCGTCAGGTTGGGCGGCTATCAGGTCGATCTTATTGACGACCGGAATGATCTCCAGGTCGGCGCCCATGGCCAGATAAAGGTTGGCCAGTGTCTGCGCCTCGACGCCCTGGGTAGCGTCCACCACCAACAGCGCGCCCTCGCATGCCTGCAACGCGCGGCTGACCTCGTAGGAGAAGTCGACGTGGCCGGGGGTGTCGATCAGGTTGATCTCGTAGCTTTGGCCGTTGTCTGCCGTGTAGGCCATACGCACGGCTGAGGCCTTGATGGTCACGCCTTTCTCCCGCTCCAGATCCATGCTGTCCAGCACCTGTTCCTTCATTTCCCGGTCGGAGATGGTGCCGGTCACTTGCAGCAAGCGGTCGGCCAAGGTGCTCTTGCCATGGTCAATGTGGGCGATAATGCAGAAATTACGAATGTGATCTAAATCCATACGGCTTCTATGTCTTCCTGGCGCCAGAATTCGAATGTTTTGGCGGGTCCAGCCCGCCCATGCGATTATACCCCAAGCGCAGCGAATCTCAGAATACCGGAGTCAATTTTGCTGCGCATCGGGTGTACTCCGTATATTGACGTATGCGCGGCACAAAACATTTGCATGGTGTTTTCGACTTGTGTTCATAACAACTGTGTGCTACAATTTCAACTATTCGGTCCCATCGACTCTCAATCTTGCTTGGAGGCCTCATCATGTCAAAAGAGAGCATCGTCGACGCCAGCGTTCCTAGCGCCGGACGCATGTACGATTACTACCTTGGCGGTCATCACAATTTCGAAGTAGATCGCCAAGCCGCCGGCAGGGTTCTGGAGCTTTTTCCATTCACTGCCAAGTTTGTGCGTTTGCAACGCTGGTGTCTGCAAGACATTGGGCACGAACTCACATATGTGCGCGGCTTTGATACGATCATTGATTTTGCTTCTGGATTGCCAACTCAGGATCATCTTCATATGGTTGCAAAAGAAGGAACAACCGTAATCTACTCTGATTATGATCCTGTCGTTGTGGAATACGCCCGCGAGATTCTTGGCGACACTCCCAATGTGTATTTCTTTGAAGCTGATGCTCGCCGGCCTGATCAGTTGCTTAAGCGACCAGAAGTTGAGCGCATTCTTGGCGTTGGACGAAAGGTGGCGATAATCTACTGGGGAATCGCCGCGTTCCTAACTGATGAAGAGCTGTCACATGCGACAAAGGTGCTCGGTGACTTGACTGGCCCCGACAGTTGTTTAGCATTCAATGCTCAAGCGGCAGACGCGACTACGACCCATCCCGATGCGATGAAAGTTCTGAAGATCTACGAGCAAATGGGATCTCCTATTCATTTGCGGACCCATCAGCAGTATCTGGATTTGGTCAAGCCGTGGCGCCCCGACTCACAAGGTTTCAAGTCACTTCTGGAGTGGCATGGTTTTGCCGAATCGGAACTGGGTCAGGAAGATCGTGATGTTTTTGGGCCTACGGGAGCTGGGTACGGCGCCTATTTGATCAAGTGACGCAGAATCATACCTCGGCAGAGGGTATACTGATAGATTGGTCAAGAGGATCACAGAGAGGCAGCAGTTAGTGGAGCATCAACTTCTTGGCCACAAAGATGGTCTGGTGCAGCTTTTTGAAAAATCGCTGCGTGACACGCTCTTCATGAGTCGTGCATTTTTGCGTCCGAGGCAGGTGAACCAACTGGCTTCTGCCAGCGCCGAAGCATTTTTCGATTACCTCCGTCTGCCCGATTCTACCCGTGCGGGGAGTTTTGGCGCCGAACTGTGTCATATTGGTGTGGGTGACCAGGCAGTGCTGCAAATGGGGCAGTGTCTGCGTGAGTTCTGCTGGTTGCATGAGCCAGAGATTATTACTTCCAGTTACCTCGATACGGTTGAGGCGTTTCATCGTTCTGTCGTGCAAGGCTACTTTAGCGCCCATCGGTCAAATGTCCTGGAAGAGCAGGAGCGCATCCGATCGGCTCTGCAACAGACCTTGCACCGCTACACGGTTCAGATTGAGACTGCGGCCGAGATTGCGCGTACAACGGTCTCCATGCTTGACCTGGGCTTGCTGTTGACCACGGCTGTTGACCTGATTGCTGAGCGTTTTCAGTTAGACTATGTGGCGATTTATTTGGTGGACGACGAACGTGCACAGGCCGTTCTGCGCGCTGCCACCGGCGAGGAAGGCCGCCGGCGACTGGCCCGTCAGCATCGGCTCAGGCTCACAGGACCCTCCACAGTGGCCCATTGTATTTTGAGCAAACAATACCTGGTTGCCAGCAATGTCGAAGGGGAGAAAGCGAAAAGCGTAGGCTCCTGGTTGCCCAGCACCCAATCAGAAATGGCGTTTCCTCTGGCTTCTCGCAGCGATGTGATTGGCGCTCTCAGCGTTCAGAGTAACCGGGCGGGGCTGTTTTCCACTCAAGATATCACGGGCTTTCAGATCATGTCCGACCAACTGGCCAGCGCGATCGAAAACGCCCGTCTCTATGCTGACGCTGAGCGGCGCGCCGAGGACCTGGCCCAGGCTTTCGAGCAGCTCAAAGAGTTGGAGGTGCTCAAAGACCGCTTCATGGAAAACGTTTCGCATGAGCTGCGCACCCCGTTGACTATGATCCGGGGCTATGCCGAGTTCATGTTATCAGGGCAAACAGGCGCTATCGACGATGAGCAGCGCGATGCGCTGCAGGTCATCATGCGCAACTCTGAGGCGTTGAGCGAGTTGGTGGCTGATATATTGTCCATGCTGGAGGTCAGCACTGCCAAGACAGCCTTGACAGCCATCTCCATGGTCGAGACAGTTCAAGACAGTGTAGCTGGTTTTCAGTTCCTGGCAGCCAAGAATGGCATCTCCCTGGAGGCTGACCTGCGTGTTGTGAATGGACCGTGTCAGGTGATGGCGCGCAGCGACCACTTGCGCCGCATCACTGACAATTTGCTGAGCAACGCTCTGAAGTTCACACCCGCGGGCGGCAGGGTCGATGTTCGCCTCTGGGAGAGCGACTACCGCGTACACCTGGAGATCGCCGATACAGGCCTTGGCATCCCCCCCCATCTGCACGATCGGATTTTCGAACGCTTTTTCCAGGTCGACAACTCGCGCCGCCGCGTTCACGGCGGCGCGGGCCTGGGGCTCGCCCTGGTCAAGGAGTTGGCTGAGAGCTACGGCGGCAGCGTGAAAGTCATCAGCCCAGGAAACGATCAGGGCAGCACGTTTACCGTGATCTTGCCTCGCGTTGGGGCCTGAATCCCCTTTTTGCCTCAGATCAACCCCAACCGCTTGCGAAAATCGGACACCGTTGCTGCCAGACCCTGCTCTAGCGGCACCACCGGCGCCCAGCCGTGCAGCACGCGCTGCGCCTTGCTGATGTCGGGCCGCCGTTGCTTGGGATCGTCCACCGGCAGCGACTGGCGCACGATGCCGGCCGCGTTGCCCGTCAACTGGTTGATCGTCTCGGCAAACTGCAAGATGGTCATTTCGACCGGGTTGCCGATGTTGACCGGCTCTGGCTCGTCCGAGTACAGCAGGCGCACCAGTCCCTCCACCAGATCGCTGACGTAGCAAAAGCTGCGGGTCTGGCTGCCTTCGCCATAGACCGTCAGCGGCTGGCCGTGCAGCGCCTGGAAGATAAAGTTGGGCACCACGCGGCCGTCGTTGATGCGCATACGCGGGCCGTAAGTGTTGAAGATGCGCACGATGCGCGTCTCCAGGCCGTGGTAACGCTGGTAGGCCATGGTCATCGCCTCAGCAAAGCGCTTGGCTTCGTCGTAGACCCCGCGCGGGCCGATGGGATTGACGTTGCCCCAATAGTCCTCGGTCTGTGGGTGGACCAGTGGATCGCCGTAGACTTCGGATGTAGAGGCCAGCAGCAGGCGGGCGTTTTTGGCTTTGGCCAGCCCCAGCGCCTTGTGGGTGCCGAGCGCGCCTACCTTCAGCGTCTGGATCGGGTAGTTCAGGTAGTCCACCGGGCTGGCTGGCGAGGCAAAGTGTAGCACTGCGTCCACTGCCCCCTCGACGTAGATATAGTCGGTCACGTCCTGGTAGATGAAGGTGAAGTTGCGGTTGCCCGCCAGGTGGGCAATGTTGTCCGTGTTGCCGGTGATCAGATTGTCCATGGCGATGACCGTATGGCCGTCGGCCAACAGGCGGTCACACAGATGTGAGCCGATAAAGCCGGCGCCGCCGGTGATGAGAATGCGCAAGGGTGGGTCTCCTTTTGGGATGAAGGATGATGGGGGAAAAGGATAACTGCCAAGGAGGAGGATGAACTGGGAGAAACCTGGGGGAACTGTGCACCTGAATTATGACCGGTTGCAGTTCCTACAGGCTCCCCGTCGCTCCGCTCAGCGCCTCCGAGTCTTTCTCAGTTTCCATGAGTTCTTGATTCAGCCGTGCAATCAGCCCGATGCTCAACATGAACAACAGCATCAGGTCTACTAAGAACAGGGAGTTGTCGATCAGTCCGTGGGCCACGGTAGCGGCCAGAGAGGCCAGCAGACCCAGCAGCAGCGCCCAGCGGTCGCCGTCGGCGCGTTTAAGCGCTTGCCAGTTTTGCCAAAAGGCCGCAGTGAACAGCCAGACGCCCACTACCAATCCCAGAAAACCCAGGCGCAGCAGTCGTGGCCGGCTGGGGCCTCTACCAGGCTGTGGGCGGCGTGGGTCTGATCGACGCGGAGGGCGTCTGGCGGGTGCGCGGACCTTTTGGCTCTCCCAACAACCAGGCGCTCTACCACGGCCACGTCCTACCCAATCTGCTGGCTGTGGCCGTGTTTGGCGTGCAGCGAGGGCGACGGCTGGCCGCGGGCCTGCTGGCCGCGCCGATCTTCCTCGGCCTGGTGCTGACCTTCAGCAAAGGCGCGTTGCTGTTAGCTCTGCCGGCTGCGCTGCTGGCGCTGGGCTTTGTAGCCGGCGGACGCTGGCGCTGGGCAGCGCTGGGGCTGCTGGCTGTGGGCGGGCTGGCTCTGTTGCCGCTATTCAGCACGGAGCGCTTCGCAGGTCTGTTCGACCTGCACGGCGGCACCAGCTTCTTCCGGGTACAGCTCTGGCACAGCGCGTGGAACATGGTACAGGAGCATTCCTGGCAGGGCGTGGGACTGGACAACTTCCTGTACGCCTACCGCACCCGCTACGCCTTGCCCACCGCCTGGCAGGAGTTGAACCTGAGCCACCCGCACAACATCGTGCTGGACTTCTGGACCCGCCTGGGTTTTCTGGGATTGG
>JAAEKA010000350.1 GCA_014155705.1 Anaerolineae bacterium clx_CAG2
ACGGCCAAGAATACCTCGGTCATGGTCCACAAGGGGTTGGTCTACCCCGGCGTGGCCCCGCGCGGCTACGTCAGCGTTGCCGGCCAGCCGGCCGGCGTCGACCTTCTCACCGTGGACTGGGCCAGCCAGCCCGTTCCCGGCCAGGAGCTGACCATCGTCGTCAGCCAGGCCGAATGGCTGAGCGTGCAGAAACAGGCCGACGACGGCCGCTTCTACTGGACCAGTGAGGTCAAGGAGACGCCGGTGCTGACCGGCACCATCACCACCGACAGCCGCGGCGAGGCCGTCTTCACCTGGACGCCAGAGGTCGGTGGCCAGTACAAGATCAACGCCACCGTGGTGGACGAGTTGGGCAACGCCGTGCGCAGCGCCGCCTTCACCTGGGTCAGCAGCGGCAGTCAAGAAACCTACGTCTCCTGGCAGGTGGAGAACAACGACCGCATCGAGCTGGTGGCCGATCAGCCGCTCTACCAGGTGGGCGACACGGCCAAAGTGCTGGTTCCCCATCCCTACGAGGGGCCGGTCGAAGCGTTAGTGACTATCGAACGCGGCCAGATCATCGAGGTGCAACAGATCACGCTCAACGGCAACAGCGAGACCATCGAGATCCCCATCGTCGAGGACTACGTGCCCAACGTCTTCGTGTCGGTGGTGATCGTCAAGGGTGGCACGGTCGAAAGTGGCTCGGTCGGAGACCGGCCACAGCAAGGGGAAAGCAATGATCTTGGCAGCTTCAAGCTGGGGCTGGTCGAGCTGCCGGTGGACAACGCCGTCAAGGAGATCACCCTCACCCTGACGCCCAGCCAGCCCGTGCTGCGGCCGGGCGAGACCGTCACCTTCACCGTACAGGCCGCCGACTGGCAGGGCGAGCCCCTGCAGGCCGAGATTTCCCTGGCCCTGATCGACAAGGCCATCCTCAGCCTGGCCGAGACTGCGAACCAGCCGCTGCTGGATAGCTTCTACCGGCAGCGCGGGCTGGGGGTGCAGACGGCCAGCAATCTGGTGCTCAACCTGGACCGCCTCAACCAGCAACTGGAGGAGGGGGCCAAGGGCGGCGGCGGCGGCGATGGCATGATGGGCATCGAGCTGCGCAGCGAGTTCGAGGACACCGCGCTGTGGGACCCCACCGTCGTCACCGACGAAAACGGTAGGGCCGAGGTCAGCGTCACCCTGCCCGACAACCTGACCACCTGGCGCCTGGAGGGCATCGCCGTCACCGTGGACACCCACGTGGGCCAGACCACGGTCGAGATCAGAACCACCCTGCCGCTGCTGGTGCGGCCGGTGTTGCCCCGCTTCTTCACAGTGGGCGACCAGGCCGAGATCGGCGCGGTGGTCAACAACAACACCGAGCAGGATCGCACCGTTCAGGTGACGCTGGACGCCTCGGGTCTGGAGACCGGAGCGGCGCTGAGCCAGATCATCGCCGTGCCGG
>JAAEKA010000351.1 GCA_014155705.1 Anaerolineae bacterium clx_CAG2
AACCGCGCCCGCTTGGTCTGGGCCAGACGCACAAAACGCACCAGATGCTGCTCCAGTTCCTCCCGATCCTGCGGCAGGCGGATGCGCAACTGTACGACGGCGGCGACGAATTCTTCCATAGTCTCCTTACTCCACTGCCTTTGCCGCTGCGGCCAGCCGGGCCAGGGCGCGCTCGCGGCCAAGGCTGACGATGGTCGCGAACAGGGGCGGTGAGACTTTGGCGCCAGTGAGGGCGACGCGCACCACGTGCAACAACTGGCGGATCTTCAGACCCAGCATCTCAGCCTGCGCCCGCAGGCAGGCTTCGATACTGTCCTTGTCGAAGTTGGCCAGGCTGGCCAGCGCGGCCGCGCTGCCGTGCAGCGCCTCCACGGTCTGGGCTGTACTCATCTTCTCGCCGATCAGCGCTTGCGGGTCGGGGTAGGCCAGCAGGCCGTCGACGAAGAAGTAGTCCAGCATGGGAGCAGCCTCAGCCAGCGTCTTGATGCGCTCTTTGATCAGCGGCACGGCCGGCCGCAGCTCCGGCCGGCCGGCCATGGCCTCGACGCTCAGCCCTGCGCCCCGGGCCACGAAGGGCAGCAGCCGTTGGTACAGATCGTCGTCGTCCAGTTGGCGGATGTAGACGCCGTTGAGCCAGACCAGCTTGTCATAAGGGAAGGCCGCAGGCGAAGGGTTGATGGCGGAGATATCGAAGGCTGCGATGGCCTGTTCGGGTGTGAAGACTTCGGTGCTGCCGTCCAGGTTCCAGCCTACATTGGCCAGGAAGTTGGCCATGGCCTCGGGCAGGTAGCCGTCCGCAATATAGTCCTTGAGCAGCACGGGAATGCTCTTGCCGTCGGCGCCGACCGCATGGCGTTTGCTCATCTTGCCCTTGCCGTTGGGGTTGAGGATCACCGGCAAGTGCGCCCACACGGGCTGCTCCCAGCCGAAGGCCTGATAGAGCAGCACACCCAGCGGCGCGCTGCTCAACCACTCGTCGCTGCGCATGATATGGCTGATCTGCATGAAGTGGTCGTCGACCACGGCGGCCAGGTGATAGGTGGGCCAGCCGTCGGACTTGAGCAGCACGGCGTCTTGCAGCAGGCTGTGCTCGAAGGTGATGGCGCCGCGAATGGCGTCATGGAAGGTAGTACTGCCGTCCAGCGGCTCCACGGCCAGACGGATGACGTAGGGATCGCCCGTGGCCTCGTGCTGGGCGCGCTGCTCTGGCGTCAGATAGCGACAGTGGCGGTCGTAGCCGGTTTGCTCCTTGGCTGCGGTCTGCTCTTCGCGCACGCGTCCCAGCCGCTCCTCGCTGCAATAACAACGGTAGGCGTGGCCGTGCTCTACCAGCCAGTCGGCCCATTGCCGGTAGACAGACAGCCGTTGGCTCTGGAAGTAGGGGCCATAGTCGCCGCCCACCTCCGGCCCCTCGTCCCACTGGCAGCCCAACCAGCGCAGGCCGGCCGCGAAATCGTCCAGCGCATCCTCAACCAGGCGCTTTTGGTCGGTGTCCTCGATGCGCAGGATGAACTTTCCGTCGCTGTGGCGGGCATAGAGCCAGTTAAACAGAGCGGAGCGGGCGGAGCCAATGTGCAGATAGCCGGTTGGGCTGGGTGCGAAACGTACGCGAACGGGTCGGTCGGTCATGGGATGTTATGTCTTTCTCTAGGTTGGTCGTGATCGGCGCGCAAGGTCCTTCAGGTTGTTCCGCAGCAAGCAATCTGAAGGGCCTGTCTTCAGCGACTGAGGGTCGCGTGCAAACTGCGCAACGCCGCCAG
>JAAEKA010000352.1 GCA_014155705.1 Anaerolineae bacterium clx_CAG2
CAGGCACTGCCAACAGAATTGACCACTTGGGCTACCGCCAGCGCCCCATGCACCGCCTGGCCTACCGCAACTTCGGCAGTCACGAATCGCTGGTGACCAACCAGTCGGTCGAGGCTTCGACCACCATGTCCGGCATCCGTTGGTGGGAGGTGCGCAGCCCCAACAGCACCCCGGTGCTCTATCAGGACAGCACCTACGCGCCCGGCATCCAGGATGGCATCCACCGCTGGATGGGCTCCATCGCCCAGGACGGCTCCGGCAACATGGCGCTGGGCTACAGCGCCTCCAACGGCACCACGACCTTCCCCAGTTCCTGGTACACTGGTCGCCTGGCCGGTGATCCGCTGAACACCATGCCCCAAGGCGAGGGCTTCATCATCAACGGCACTGGCTCGCAGACCGGCAGCCAGCGCTGGGGCGACTACACCTCGATGAATATCGACCCGGTGGACGACTGCACCTTCTGGTACGTCAACCAATGGGTGCCTACCACCAGCTCCGTCGGCTGGCAACTGCGCATCGGCGCCTTCCGCTTCGACGAATGCGGCTCGACCGACTTCACCCTCAACGTGACGCCTGACAGCCAGCAGGTCTGCCTCCCGTCCGACGCCACCTACAGCGTGGCGTTGGGCGCGGTCAGCGGCTTCACTGGCAACGTCAGTCTGGCAGCCGCGGGCAACCCCGGCACAGCCACCTTCACGCCCAACCCGGCCGGCGTTCCTGGCAACAGCAGCCTGGTCATCAGCGGCGCAGCAGCCGGTTCCTACAGTTTCGATGTGATCGGCACCAGCGTAATCACCCCCAGCCTGGTCCATTCTGAGACCGTCGGGTTGGAGGTGGTGGCAGCCGCGCCGGCCGCGCCGACGCTGCTCACGCCCGCCAACAATGCACTCAACGTGCCGGCCACCCCCACCTTCACCTGGAACGCTGCGGCGGGGGCAGCTTCCTACAGCATCGAAGTGGCGACAGACGCCGGCTTCACGAATGTGGTGGCCTCGGCCAGCGGCATCGCCGGGACGAGCTGGACCTCCAACGCCGCGCTCAACACCAGCACCACGCACTACTGGCGCGTCTGGGCCGACAACGCCTGCGGCGTCGGTACCTACTCCCCCACCTGGAGCTTCACCACCGTGGCCGCCCCCGGCGACTGCGGCCCCGGCACCACCCCCAACGTGCTCTACACGGATGGCTTCGAGGCCGGCATTGGCGGCTGGACCACCCCAGCTGGCGTGGGTACCAACACCTGGGCCATCGCCACCGCCAACCCCCACAGCGGCGCCCAGCACATGCGTGGCGCAGGCCCGGCCTCGGTCACCGACCAGCGCCTGGTCTCGCCAGCCGTCCTGCTGCCGGTGGGCGAGAACCCCCTGGTGCTCAAGTTCTGGCACCTGCCCAACCTGGAGAACAGCGGCACGACCGCCTGCTATGACGGCGGCATCCTGGAGGTCTCCAGCGACGGCGGCGCAACCTGGACCCAGGCGCCCCCAGCCAACCTGCTGGTGGGCGGCTACACCGGCGCGGTGTCCGGCAGCTTCAGCAATCCGCTGGCTGGCCTGCAAGCCTGGTGCGGCCCGACCACCCAGCCCTACATCCAGACCATCGCCGATGTCAGCGCCTATGCCGGCCAGACGGTGCAATTCCGCATGCGCATCGGCACCGACACCTCGGTCAGCCGGACGGGCTGGGATGTGGACGATGTGATGGTGCAGAGCTGCCAGACGCCGACCGCGGTGGAGCTGAGCAGCGTGGAGGCCAGCCCGGCCGCCGCGCCGCTGGCCGGCCTGCCGTT
>JAAEKA010000353.1 GCA_014155705.1 Anaerolineae bacterium clx_CAG2
TGGCTCTGGGCGTGGAACAGCCGGAGAGCAACGTGATGAAGCGTCCACCCTACAGCGCCACGGAAAGCGTCTTCGGCCGCGGCATGGTAGCGTTCATCATCGGCATCGGCATCGTCATGAGCATCCTTGCCATCGGCGCGGGCTTCGGGTTCTGGCAGACGGGGCAGGCGCAGTGGCAAACCGTGCTTTTCACGACTCTGGTCTTTTCGCAGTTGGCCGTGGCCGTGGGCGCTCGCTCAGAGATCAACACGGTCTTCAAGATTGGGCTCTTCAGCAACCGCTCCATGGTGCTGGCGGTGGCGTTGACGGTAGTTCTGCAACTGGCGGTGATCTATCTGCCTTTTGCCCAGTCGATCTTCGGCACGACCGCGTTGACGGCCAGCGAGTTGGCTCTAACGGTGGGGCTTGCCCTGCTGACGCTGCTGGCGGTCGAACTGTGGAAGCTAGTGTTGCGGCGGCGAGGCGTGTAACTGGCTGAAGTTCCCATCGGGCCTGAACATCTTACAACGCAGGACAGTGTAAAGATTCATGCGCCATCCCCTTTGGGCGCAGCCTGTTTTGTCGGATTGTGTGCTCAACGGTATACTGTACTGAATAGACAGTGTTACATGGTGTAGGGACGAGCACACCTCGTCCCTACACCATGTAACACTGTCTGTATGCCTGTAGTCTATTGAACCGCGATCCCAACACAAATCCCTTGCGCTCAGGGTTTGGATTGATTGCCAAACCGATGGGCAACCAGCCATGTTACGAAGGAGAAAAAACAGCATGCCGAGAATTCTACACCGTAATCTGACCGCCATCGTGGTTCTGGTACTGCTTGCGCTGGTGTTGGTCGCCTGTGGCGGCTCCCAGGAACAGCCAACCGCAGCGCCTGAGCCAACCACCGCGCCGACCACAGCTCCAGGATTGGGCGATGTCTGGGCTAAGGTTCAACAGAGCGGCAAGATGGTTGTCGGTACATCAGCCGACTATCCGCCCTTTGCCTTCTACAACGATAAGTTCCAACTAGAGGGCTTCGACATCGCCCTGATGAAGGCCATCGGCGAGCGCCTTGGGGTCGAGGTGGAGTTCAACGACTTTGCCTTCGATGGCCTGGGACACGCCTTGGTGCTCGGCCAAATCGATGCGTCTATTGCGGCCATCTCCGTTACTCCTGAACGCCAAGAGTTGGTCGACTTCTCTGATATCTACTACGTCGGCGCCGATGCCCTGTTGGTTGCTGAGAACAGTACGCTGACCCGGTTGACCATCGAAAATGACCTGACCGACCTACGTCTGGCGGTGCAAGCTGGCACGGTCTATGAGAGCTTCGCAGACCAGGAACTGGTCGAGGCCGGTCTGATGCCGTTGGAGAACCTGCACGTCTACACCGACATCGAGCAGGCTGTCAACGATCTGCGTCGCGCCCGCGTCGACGCAGTGCTGCTGGATCGCCAGCCGGCTCTGGCCGTTGTTGAGCAGGGCGGCGTGCGCAACATCGGCGAGGGGCTGCACACCCAGAACTTCGCCATCGCTGTGGCGCGAGGCCAGGATCCGCTGCGCCGCGTGATCAACCAGGCGCTGAGCCAGTTGCAGGATGAGGGTGTGGTCGAGGACCTGATCAAGCAGTACCTCGATCTTGACCCTGAAGAGATTCTGCCGGTGCCGACGCCTGAGCCGGAGCAGCCTACCCCCACCCCTGCGCCCAACCAGCCGACAGCGACCCCGCGGCCGCAGCCGGCCTGCATCGACGGCATGGCCTGGGTGGCCGATCTTACCTTCGATGATCGCAACATGACCGCGCC
>JAAEKA010000354.1 GCA_014155705.1 Anaerolineae bacterium clx_CAG2
CGTTTGGCCATGTCGTTGTGCATCCATAACAAACTGGATGTGATACGGATAAGGAACTGCGCTTTCTGCTAAACTGCCGATCAATAGAGCCTGCTCATAATCGTGAGCATAGAAATACGTCCAGGCAAGGTCCATCTGACCTTGCAGGGCAAGAAAATCAAACATGTGTTCATTTGCCAAACGGATTGCGCGCACAAACTCAGCCTCTGCATCACGACGCAAACGATCGAGATCTTGTTCGAATGACAGATCTTGACCGAGTTCGATCAAACGCATCTGATCGCGTAACACACAACCTAACTCCAGAGTGGCCTCGATACGCCGTAGCACCTCAGTGCTATCCAGGAAGATGTCAACTGCCTCACGAAGCGCAGACTCGGCAGTTGAATACAAATCCTCCTCTGAGACATCCCTCACTGCAATCGGTTCACGCCTGTTAGCCAAGCGGCGCAATGCGACACCCAGTTGAATGAGAGCCAAGCCCTGCCCGCGCGCGTCTTCAGCGCGACGAAATATCGCTAGGGCGTGAGCGGCCTCACGCCAAGCCATCGAAGCACGATCCATGCCGTTGTCGATGAGCGCCAGTGTGTTAAGGGAATAAGCAATCGGAATCTCTGCGCCAAGTTCCCGACGCAGTTGCAGCGCGTCTGCGCATACTCTGTGGCCCCGTTCTTCGCGCCCTAGGGAGGCAAGCGCACGTCCCAAGTTGTTACGCGTAGCAGCTTCTTGGGCTTTACTCTTGGTGAGCCTGAGATATTGTAATGCCTTGCCGTAGTTATCCACACCCTTTTCATACCGGCCCAAAGGCGCGCTGTAGCCGTATCCAAGAAAGTTGTATCCGGCGCCTATTAACCTCAAAAGCCTTTGCTCGGAAGAGCGCCCTTGAAACTCCGGCCGGCTAAGGACTAGTTGGTTCAGGGTGCGTTCAAGGCTCGCAATAGCACGCGCTACATCGTCTCCCATCATTATCTGGGCGTAATCGCGCCATATCTGACGTTCGCTGGTGTTTAGGGTACGCTGCCAAGAGGCCCTTTCGAGTGGGTCTTCCAATCGTTTAATCGCAGCCTCTACTTCGTTGTGAAACTCTATGGCTCGCTTGTATTCGCGCCGCAGAATAAACCTCTTGATCCAACGAGCAGGGTCTTCCTCCTCAGCAGCGCGTTTGAGATCCTCGATTTCGTCGCCATATTTAGCAGTTTCGCCATCATCAGATTGAGCAGTGAATCGAAGTGCATCTTCATCACTCAAGACCCGCCACATCTCCTGTTGGGTGATGAAATCCGCCTCCTCATTGTTGTCATGCCACCGGCGCTCCGTCAGGTCAGCGTAGTCTTCATTGAGACCCACGGCCGGATCACGCAGAAGCTCATAATGCAACTTCTCCTGTTCCCAATCCCTGATTCCGCTTTGTATGCGCCTGCGTTCAGCATCATCGAACCTGTTGCGGCGGCGAACGTATGGATTGAGCGCCATCTTTGGATCACGAATCGCCTCAGCCAAACGTCTCTCGTCTTCACTTTGATGCGCTGCCAGCTCCGATCTTAGTTTTTCGAGTCTGCGTTGCGCCCAGAGACTGAGTTTCTCATACTGCGATCTTCGTTCGGCCCGCTCCGCCTTAAGAAGTCCCTCAGAGTATGCCATACTTTGGGCATAGATGCGATAGATTTCGTCCTGCAATCCCAAACGACCTTTCGGTCTGGGGCGGGCAATAGACAACTGACGAATCTGTTCAAGATGCTCTTCGATCTCGACACGCCGAGCTGAAGGCCGTCCCATCAAATTCGTTGCGCCATTGCCCTCATGCT
>JAAEKA010000355.1 GCA_014155705.1 Anaerolineae bacterium clx_CAG2
CTGACCGATGTAGAGCCAGGCCGGCGGCTGCGCTATGTGGCAGAGCCATCGCATCCACTGCGCGGCGGGGGGACGGTGGAGATTCTGCCGGCGCCGGCGGGCTGCCGGCTGCACTGGTTTGGCGGCTACGAGGTACCCTGGCGGCTGTCGGCGTTGGCCGCGGCTGCGTTCACGCGGTTGTACTTTGTAGGACGATTTTTCGCGGTGTTGGAGGAGAAGCTGCGGGCGCAGGAAGCGCAGCAAGTTCAATCCACCCCGTGACACTTGTCGTTTGTGCAAAAGCGTGCTATATGTGCTCACCTGTTCGACATGCTGCCGGATGGGCGACTGATCTGCAACTCCCTTGATGGAGCCACCCGTGGCGGCGAGTGCTGTGCTAGCCCGATTATGGTATCCGACAAGATCTGCCGACAACTGACCAGAGGAGGAAATGATGACTTCTCGTCAACTCAATTCTGTTGATCCTTTGCCTTCTCATCGAACTCGAGTGAACAGGACGGCGGGGCGCTTGGCGCTTATGCTCACAGCAGCGATCTTAATGCTGGGCATCTTTTCACCTTGCCGTGCAGCGCAGTTGCCCGAAGATCCCATGCCGCCACGGCCGGTTTATGACGGCGCCTCACCATTGCCGCGTCGTGCGCCAGCCGCGCAGCCAGAAACACCGCCGACCGCAGAGGCGCCCGCGCCAGACGAGATACCCACCTGGAGCCGTCTGGTGTTCCAGAGCGCCCGCAACAACACCGATTGGGATCTGTACCTGGCCGATGGCAATGGCAACAACCAGTCCCATCTATTGAACTGGTCCAACAGCAATGAGATCCATCCCCGATTGAACCGCGGCGCTACCCAGGTAGCGTTTGCTTCTAACCGCTCTGGCAACGACTTCGAAGTCTTTGTGCTTGCGGTCGGATCGCCGACGCTATTGCAGTTGACCGATAACAGCGCTGACGACGTATACCCGGCCTGGTCGCCAGATAACCGCAAGATTGCCTTCCAGTCCTATCGGGATGGCCAGGCGGAGGTCTACGTCATGAACGCCGACGGCACCGGCCAGACGCGCCTGACCTTTAGCCCGGATTACGATGGACAGCCAACCTGGTCGCCGGACGGCGGCGTCATCGCCTTCGTCAGCAGCCGCAGCGGCAGGTCTAAAATCTGGCTCATGGACGCGAACGGCGACAATCAGCGCCGCCTGCCATCTGAAGCCTTCGGCGCGCACCCTGCCTGGTCGCCTGACGGCGGTAAGATCGCTTATGACGCCAACCCCGGATCGAACTGGTCGAGCGTCTGGGTAATGAACGCCGACGGTAGCAATCAGCAGCAGATATTTGCATCGGGTGGCACTTTCACCGACGGTATCCGGCCCACTTGGTCGGCTGACGGCCGCTACGTCGCCTTTACTCGAGTCGAATGGGAGTGGTACCAGAACGCCTGGTACTGGACCAATGCCTTTCTCGATGCTTGGGACAGCGCCAATCCTGATCAGTTCGTGCGCTTATCGGCCAACGGCGCTGATTGGTATCCTGACTGGGCGACCACCGACGTCGCGCCGCCAACCTCGACCTTGCAGCCCTTGCCAGCGGTATCGACCGGACCAGTGCGTTTGAACTGGACCGGGACAGATAGCGGGCCGGCTGGCGTGGGCAGCTTCGACTTCCAGGTAAGTACCAGCCCGTCAGGCCCTTGGGCAGACGGGGGGACTAACGTCGCCGGTCCGACTGGCCTCTATCCGGGTCGCGGTGGAACCACCTACTACTTCCGTGTGCGCGCCAGGGACCCCGCGGGCAACATCGAACCCTGGCCTGCTA
>JAAEKA010000356.1 GCA_014155705.1 Anaerolineae bacterium clx_CAG2
CGAGTTGCGATTTGGTACCTTAGGGTGCGAGCAGTTTCCCTTAACTGTTCTTGTGCGGTGGAATCTGGGTGATTCGACAGCCATTCTTGGCAGATGTCGGACGCCTTGTTCAATACCAGTTCCATATCAACCTGTGCTATTTGAGAATCAGTGGATTGATAGGCCCCCCATCGGCTTATGTCAAAAATCTCCTTCAGCAGCGAAAGGCCATTCTCGCCATTCCATTGCAGTTGTCCTCTGAGGCTCGCGTATCTTTGTGCCCGTTCCCAGATTTTGCCACCGCCATTGCCTGGCGGACTCTTTGGGCTGACGGCGAGTTCACACACTTTCGCTTCGTCAATGACATCATTGCACGCGGTCAGGAATTTTAGGTAAGCATCGGCGTTTCGGTCGGGTGCTAGGGGCTTCAGGCCGTCAACGGGAGTCTGATATCCTAACCACGCTCTCCATGTTGGCGCATCTGGATCAACAAGAAGACAAAAACAAAGGAAAGCCTCGCGCACAGCCCAAGTCTCCAAGAGACTTTCTGAGAAACTTAGATCGACTCTCGTAGTTGGATCGAGCTTAAGGATTTCGTCTCGCAATCTGTAACCAAACTGACGGCGCGTTACCATTGCAAGATGTCCGAGTTGGTCATCGCCTTGGGGGTGTGCGCGGATACTGTCGACTATAGCTCTTGCCATCCCTTTCGCTTCCGCTTCTGGTGACTTCCAGACCACGAGATGTGTGTTCGCTGCAACTTGGCTGCCCGGTGTCATTTCCTGAACACCAGACAAATTCATCAACTGATTTGCCGCTCGGACAATCTCGTGTGGACATCTCTGACATTCAGTCATCGCAACATCCCTAACGGTACCATCTGACGGCCCGAGCAAGTCCTCAATCTTTGATAGCCCTTCCCTGTCATTGCCCCGAAAGCGATAAATGGATTGCCGAGGATCTCCAAGAGCAAGAAACTTGCCTCCTGCTGCTCTGAGCTTGAGAAACAATTCTTGCTCTCCTGGAGTGAGGTCTTGATACTCGTCGACGATCACATGGTCAAAAACAAGGCCCCCGAAATCGCCACCTTGCAGTTTGTCAAGCAGGAGAGAAGGCAAGTCGCTTATCAGTGATGCGTGATGGCGTGTCAACCACCACTGAACAGCTTGCCAGAGTAGTATGTCTTCTTGATGCTTCGCTTCATGATTGCGCAGTGCCTGGTCAGCTTTTTTATGGGTCTCATGCTTCTGGCGAATGACAGGAAACTGACATAGGACATCATAAATCATCGCTTCCCGTTCATGCGGCAAGAGAATCCTCAGATAAGTACCTGTGACCCAAAGGCAAAGTGCATGAACTGTCTGTATTACAGGCTTTCCATTATGCGGTGAATTTGCCAAACGGGCATCGATGTCCTCTCGCAATTGTTTCGCAATGACGCGGTTGAATGCAACTACCAACACTCTGTTACCAGGTACACCAAGCCCTTCAGGATGAAGGACGCGCTGAACGCGCCTCACCAGTCCGTAGGTTTTTCCTGTTCCAGGACCCGCCTCGACTCGAATTATGTCGTCATCAAGATCGATAATGGGAAGTACTTGTGTTCCCCGCACGCCTTCATGCCAAGGTTTCTGTTCGACGGGTTTGGTCAGGCTTTCCAAATCCACTGGTTTTTCATCGCTAGGCTCCACGGTGCGTTTCTCAAAAGCGCTGTTCCCCAGAGATGCCGCTATCGGCAGGTGGATAGGGTCCGTATTGGAGGAAACGTTCATCCCGAAGATGTCTGACCTCTCGATCCTTATCGCCTTCAAGACGCGGTTTATGCCTCTCT
>JAAEKA010000357.1 GCA_014155705.1 Anaerolineae bacterium clx_CAG2
TGGCCGCATCACCAGCCGCGACTACCAGGAGTTGTGCCCCGATGTTACGGCCGAGACCCTGCGGCTGGACATGGTCGATCTGTCTGACCGGGGTGTCGTGATGAAGGTTGGCCTGAAGCGGGGCACCTACTACATTCTGAAGTAGACGAACAGCCGCAGTCCTGACGAAAGTCGATACACTGCTATGACCAAGACAACTAACAGGCTGCGGGCGGCGTTGGTGCTGCTCATGGCATCGGTGTTAGTGATTGTCTCCCACCGGCCGCTCCAGGCCCAGGCAGAATTTCTCGAATGGGGCGAGTGGGGAGTCGTCTCGAACCAATCCAGCCTATCCGCTGTAGCGCCTGCAGTGACCATGGGGCCTCACGAACGCGCTGCGCTCGACCCTGAAAGCCAGGAGGAAATGGTTGAGGAGTGGGTGTTCACCTATGACCTCTGGCAGTGGGGCATCAGTTCCCTGAGCGGGCTGGGGCCGATCTCACCGATTCAAGGTCGCCGGGAGGTGCTGGCGCACGCGGAGGAGATCAGGCGCTGGGCGCCCGATGACCTGGAACTGCTGGTGGGGGCATCCATCGCACACCAGGCCAGCGATTTCAAAGATCGCCCCTTTGGCACAGACGCGCTGGAACTGGTCTGGCGCGAGTTGGTGGATGATGATATCAGCGTCGGCATCGCCCAATTGCGGCAAACGGAAGTGGTCCTCTGGGCGCCGTACCTGTACGGGGTTGACCTGCTTTCGCCCGATGCTGCCATCCGCATCATGACAGCCAAACTCAGTCAAACCAACTCCTACATCCTTCACAACTACCCCCAGATCGCCGCCACTGACCGCTTCATGCTGCTGGCCCTGGCGCAGAACGCCGCTTCAGGCAGCACCATGCGCCATACGGTCGGATTCTTCTTTGAGGTTGCAGGCGCTGACTGGACAGAAATGCTGGCAAGCGAGCGCGCTCTGGAGATGGACTGGCGAGAGCAGTTGCGTCTGGTGCTCCTGCACACAGCCTGGCTGGTGGAGCAGGGCTGGCCGCTTCCTGATGGACTCGACCTGGATTTCTGGTCTCGTATCGCATTTGCAGAGCCATGACAGGCCCGGTTTCGCCCGCGATCCCCTGCACGCCGAGTTTTGCCCACTTCCGCAACCTGTGCTATATTCGCCTTTATGCACAAGAGAATACTCGACTACCATCGACTGCTTCCCTTCGTGCTGCTCACCACACTTCTGTTTCCCACCATCGCCAACGCGGCTGGCACTGCCGGCCCAAATGGCAAAGAGCAGCCGCCAGCCTTCGACAGGCTGGATGATCCCCCAACCTCTAGCGATATCCTCGGCTTCGGCTACCTGTACACAGTGCAGCCGGGCGATGACGTTTGGCTCCTTGCCGTGTCGCATGGCCTGAGCATGGACGTATTGGTAGAGGCGAACAAACTGGACCCGCCCTACTGGCTCTATGCTGGCGACAAGCTGTGGATACCCGCGGCGCCGGCCGAGATCAAGCGCAAGCCTGATCCAACGCCAACGCCGGCGCCCGTAGCGACGCCAACACCTGCCGCGCCGGTCGCAGTGAGCGAGGCCGCAGCCCAGCCTGCGGCGCCAGCCAGCGAGGAAGCCCCACCTGAACAAGTTGAGGTTGCGCAGCCAGAACTGGCGCCCTTGTCGGAGGCCCCCGCCCAGCCAATCACAGCCACAGAATCCATGGCTGTGGCCGCAGCACCTGCGGCCACAGCTGTTTCAGACGCAGCCTGGCTTATCTTCAACCTGATGAACGAGAAGCGCACAGCCGGTGGTCTGCCCGCTCTGGCCTGGTCAGACACACTGACCGCGGCAGCTCAGGCCCACGCCGACGACTGCGCGCAGCGC
>JAAEKA010000358.1 GCA_014155705.1 Anaerolineae bacterium clx_CAG2
TTTCTTTGGGAATGTAACCCACCTGAGCGCCATCGTGACGCACCACGAGTATTGCGTTTCTGTCATACGGATTGTGAGGCTCACGACGAAGCCAGAGCTTCTCGCCAACCCTGAGGAGCGCAACCGTGTATTGCCGCCCTTCATATGTTACCCCGACAACTGGCGTCTCGATAGGTTGCGTTCCAGAGTGACGCGGTGCGCTTTGTTGCTGTCGATACCACCAACCAGTTTGGCCATCCCTGACGCCAGTATCACGATAAGATGAACCCTCCTGCATCTCATGAGAACCATGGTTAGCAGGGAACCAGAACTCTTCTGACGGCAATGGCCCAAATTCCGGCTGCTGCTCAAAGACCGAGGTTCGCCCAACCACTTTGGACTTTGCTTCCTTCCACGCTTCATGTGGCGCACATTGGGTGGCAGTCAGGATGGACTATTACAATAAGGGCTATGTCGTAGAACCGTTGACTGGAATATGGAAAGCCGAATTTGCTCAAATCGAGGAACTGTGCTATCTTCCTTCATATTGAAC
>JAAEKA010000359.1 GCA_014155705.1 Anaerolineae bacterium clx_CAG2
TCATCGGCAGCGATGAGACTACAAAGTCATAAAGAGTCTGGGCTGCTTCATATGCTCGGTCGAACTGGTCGTCGGTTGGCTGAATTGCAGTACCTGGATAGCGAAAGATGCGCGAATATGGAGTCAACATCCGCCCGGTTCCTGCATAAGACGCAAATCATATCAGTATCCAGGTGGCGCCGCTGGCCAGGGCGCCGGGCGTTGGCCTGCGCAGCGCCATGCGCTTTGTGGGCGATTGGTGGGGACGGATTCCCGAAAACGTGACGGTGCCGCTGGCGCCTTTCTCGCTTGCAGAGGTGTTTCTCAAGATTCTGCCCATGACGATGAGAAGTCTCAGACAGAATGCAGGTTACGCCAAACAGATCCCCGACTTTGTCGATCAAGCCCCCGCCCGGTGCCGTGATTTGCGCGAGCGCATCGAGCAAGTGGAGGGATGGCTGTCGGTTTGCTCATCACACGATCCTGTCCGAACCCCCGAACACCCGCCAGGGTATTGAAACCTGCGCGTCCTCTGCCGTCCAGAGCACATGCGTCGTGTGTCCGAACCCC
>JAAEKA010000036.1 GCA_014155705.1 Anaerolineae bacterium clx_CAG2
GAGACGGGCCGGCGGTCTGGCCCCCCGCTCTCACCATGTACAGGTGGTAGGCGTGGACAAGGTCGGGGCGCACAGCCAGCGGTTGCACGAAAGGCAGATTGGCGAAGGCGGCGTCGTAGCGTTGGGCGATCTCGCGCCGCCGCGCCACCCAGCCAGGCAGCTTGCGCAGTTGGTTGAGCCCCAGCGCGCATTGCATGTCGGTCAGACGGTAGTTGTAGCCCAATTCGACCATTTCGTAGAACCAGGAGCCCTGCTGCTCACGCTGGCGGTGGTCGCTGGTGATGCCGTGGTTGCGAAAGACGCGCATGCGCTGGGCCAGAACGGGGTCGTCCGTGGTGATCATGCCGCCTTCGCCCGTGGTGATGGGCTTGACCGGATGAAGGCTGAAGGTGCTCAGGTCGGCCAGCGATCCCACCGGCCGGCCGTGATAACTGCCGCCCAGCGCATGGCAGGCGTCGGACACCAGCCGCAGCCCGCGCCGGTCGGCGATGGCCCGCAGCCGGTCATAGTCGCAAGGCTGGCCGGCGTAGTCCACGGCGATAAGCGCCTTGGGGCGGGGCGGGAGCTTCGCCTCCACCTGTTCCGGGTCGAGCAGCAGGGTGCCTGGGTCCACGTCGGCAAAGACCGGTGTGCCGCCCTGGTAGACCACACAGTTGGCCGTGGCTGCAAAAGTCATGGCCGGCACAATCACCTCGTCGCCAGGGCCAATGCCGATGGCGTACATCGCCGCATGCAGCGCGGCCGTGCCATTGCAAATCGCCACCGCTTCGCTGACGCCGGTAAACGCTGCGAAGGCTTGTTCAAACTCGGCCACTTTTGGGCCGGTGGTCAGCCAATCGGAGCGCAGCACGTCTACGACCGCGGCAATATCGTCCTCATCGATGGTCTGACGGCCGTAGGGTATCACCTTGGGGCGCGCCAGCGGACTCTCGTGGCCAGCCGGTTCAGGTTTCATCGATCATTCCTTGCAACTGCTCGATGGTCAACCATTGATGGTTGGTGTCGCTGCTGTAGACAAAGCCATCTGGCAGCCCGTTGCCCTGCGGCCAGTTGCTCTGCGACCACCAGGAATGAGCTGGCAGGATGACGAAGCGATCCTCCAACTCGATCGCCTGGCGCGCCTCGTCTGCCGAGATCATCGCTTCGTGCAGTTTCTCGCCCGGGCGGATGCCAACGAAGTCTACTGCGCACTCGGGGGCTATTGTCTTGACCAGGTCCATGATGTTCATGCTGGGGATCTTGGGAATGAAGACTTCACCCCCGTGCATCTGCTCGATACACGAGATGACAAAGCGAACGCCCTGGGTCAGGGTGATCCAGAAACGGGTCATCCGTTCGTCGGTCACTGTGACCTTGCCGCTGGCGCTTTGCTGCCGGAAAAGGGGAACCACGCTGCCCCGGCTGCCCACCACATTGCCGTAGCGCACACAGGCGAAGCGCGTTCCACGTTCGCCGCTGTAGGCGTTGGCCTGCACAAAGAGCTTCTCCGCGACGAGTTTAGTGGCGCCGTAGAGGTTGATGGGGGCGGTAGCCTTGTCGGTGCTCATGGCCAGCACATGCTTTACCCCGCTGTCCAGGGCGGCGTTGATCACATTTCTGGCGCCCATGATGTTTGTCATGACCGCTTCAATCGGATTGTACTCACAGGCAGGCACCTGTTTCAGCGCCGCCGCATGGACTACCACGTCGACTTCGTGGAAAGCGCGCCGCAGGCGCTCCTCGTCGCGCACATCGCCGATGAAGTAGCGCAGGCTGGGATGGTCGAATCCGCTTGTGCGCATTTCGTGCTGTTTGAGTTCATCCCGGCTGAAGATGATCAGCTTTTTCGGCTGATAGTCGCGCAGCATGACTTCCGTGAATTTTCGGCCAAAGGAGCCGGTGCCGCCGGTGATGAGAACAGACTTTGTGTTCCAATTCATGTCGATCTTTTACCTTTGTCTGGCAACGTTGTGTCACATCCTGCGCTTGTGACTCATTGTGTGGGGATCGCAGGGGGACCTTCGAGAAGGAAAGTAACCAGGCCGCCGAAACAGACCTCGCCCGGATCCGATGATTGGGTGATGTGTGTAGTGGCTGGCGAGGCGTTGTCGGGGAGTTCCAGAACGGCGGCTACCTCGCTCCACTGGGGCGAGGTCTCGTTGCGCAGGCTGCTGATGTAGCTGTTGCCGCTCGCCGTGCGGCTATCGCCAAGCCAGCGCACCCCTGCGACTGCAAGTCCTGTGGCGTCAGTGCGGTAGCGGATGCTTTGCAGCAAGCGGTTGGCGCCTGGCTGCAATGACAAAAAGGGCGTGCGCAGCAGCGCGGGCAACGCGCCCCCCCGGTTGTCGAAACACAGGGAGCGCACGCCATCGCGCTCGACAATGGCCCATGGATAGGGGACGGCGTTGTCCGTCACAGCCTCGTAGCCCAGGGGACGGACGCCGGATCGCGCCGGTCCCCACTCGAAACCCGCATCAGGCGCCATGTTGCGCACTATGCGGCGTTGCAGATACCAGATAGGATCTGACGACGCCGGCCGGTGTTCCCACAGCAGCGACGCTTCGACAAAGGGGCCGAGCGCAGCCGCCTCCCAGTCTATCTCCAGGCCCGCCAGCGTCCCTTCATCGTTCCATCGGTAGTTCAGCGGCTGAGCCAGTTCCAGGCGTTCGGTAGGCGTCACCGAGGCTGCCGGCGTTGTCGCTCCGGTCGCATAGCGCTGCCCGATCCTTTGCAACTCCGGGTCATCCGGGCGTTTGGCCAATTCTGCCTGCACAAACTCGCGCCCCAACTCCTGATACTGCCCGAAAAGCTGCCATGCATCGTCATCTTCCAGAAAACTGAGGGCGTGTCGTAACTCCTGAAAAGCCTCTGTGGGTTTCCCCTGGGCGCGCAGATATTCCGCCAGCGCCGTGCTGCCGCTCAGGGCAAAGGGAAAGGCCCAGGCATCGCTCAGAGCAAAGCCAGAGGCGGCGTCGAATTCGGACGGCGTTGTGTCCAGCGCTGCCCGGTAGGCGACGTTGGCCCAGTAGCGTCTGGCCTGCCAGTCGTTGGGCGTCGCGTCGAGCGCGCGCAGGTGGTCCAGAGCGCTGTCCCAGTTCCCGGTCGCGCCGTAGAGATGCGCCAGCCAGAGATGCGTCAGTGGATGAGGAGTGTCGGCATCCAGCAGGGTCGCGATCGCGTCGTCGCAGGCGCCCTGCATCATCTGCTCCCAGGCGATCAGGTGGTCGCTGTCGGGCAAAACGGCGGCATCCGGCCCGGTCAGGCTGGCCGCGTCGCCCTGGCAGATGGTATGCCACCAGGTCATGTCGTCCCAGACCGGACCCGTTGCGCGCTGTTGGGTCGCCAACCGGATACCCAGCAGATTGCGTTCCAACTGCGTCGCGGCCGGCTGCATCTCGAAAATCAGCAGAGCCGCCAGGCCCGCTAGAAGCAGCAGCGGAGCAGCGGCTGCCTTGACCGATCGCGAGCGATATCGCATGTCTGCCCGGTTACTCCGTTGAGATCTGGCTGGTCCACAGGCGATTTACCTGATACCATTCGACCAAAGCCCTGATACCATTGGCCAGATTCATCTGCGGCCGCCAGCCCAGCAGACGCTCTGCCTTGCCAATGTCAGCCCACGTGGCCAACACGTCCGCGCGATGCATGGGCTGGAAGTTGATCTGCGCGGGCTTGCCCACCAACTGCTCCACCGTGCGCAGCGCATCCATCAACACCACCGGTTGATCGGAGCCCAGGTTGATGATCTCGTAGCCCAGCGGCTTGAGGCCGGCAATAGTGCCGCGAGCGATGTCATCGACGTAGGTGAAATCGCGCGATTGCTGGCCGTCGCCGTAGACCAGCACCGCATGCCCCTCGCTGACCCATTGGACGAAGCGAAAGAGGCTCATATCAGGCCGGCCGGCCGGCCCATAGACCGTGAAGTAACGAAACACGGTCACGTCGATGCCGTACAGATAATGATAGGTGTAGCACAGCGCCTCGGCCGCTTTCTTGGATGCTGCATAGGGCGAAAGGGGCTGGTTGGTGTTCTGGTCCTCCTGATACGGCATGGGGTTGTGCTGGCCATACAAACTGGAGGTTGAGGCCAGCACGAACTTCCTGATATCATGCGTCTTGCACTGGTCCAGCAGGTTCAGCGTTGCGGTGGTGTTGGTCTCAAAGTAGACCCAGGGATTCTCGACCGATTGACGGACTCCGGCCCGAGCTGCCAGGTTGATGACGGCCGCCGGCAGCAGGTCGCCATCTGCCAGGTGCGAGAAGAAGGCGCTTACAGCCGCGCGGTCGCAGATGTCGAACTGATGAAAGCGAAAATTGGCATGATTGCGACTTTGCGCTAACCGCCAGTCTTTGAGCCGGACGTCGTAGGCGTCGTTCATGTTGTCGATGCCCACAACGATATGGCCAGCTTGCAGCAGCAACTCGCTGACTTTCGAGCCAATGAAGCCGGCTGCACCGGTGACAAGATACGTGGCCATTACCGTTGATCCTTGCCGGGCCGGCGCAGGGTGCGGCGCGTGTCAACCACCAGGCGCGCCTCCCTGTGGATGCTGGGCCAGTCATAGGCCGTGTGGTCCGTGACGATGACCACACAATCCGCGTGCGCCAGCGCTGCGGCCAGGTCGGGCGCTGACTCCATCGCCATCCCATCGTGGCGGAAGGCTGGCACGTGGGGGTCGTGGTACTGGACAGCGGCCCCCTTTTCTTGCAGCAGGTGGATGATGTCCAGGGAGGGGGACTCGCGAATGTCGCTGACGTCCTTCTTGTAGGCCACGCCCAGCACCAGGATGCGGCTGCCCTTCACCGCCCTGCCCTGCTCGTTGAGCGCATCCTGCACCTTCTGCACCCAGTAGCGGGGCATGTCGGCGTTGATCTCGCTGGCTAACTCGATGAAGCGGGCATTGTAGTTCAGCGTCTTGAGCTTCCACGAGAGATACAGCGGATCGATGGGGATGCAGTGGCCGCCCAGGCCGGGACCGGGCGTAAATTTCATAAAGCCGAAGGGCTTGCTGGCGGCCGCATCGATCACCTCCCAGACGTCCAGCCCCAGTTTGTCGGACATAAGCAATACTTCATTGACCAGGCCGATGTTGACCGCGCGGAAGGTATTCTCCAGCAATTTGACCATCTCGGCCGCCTCGGTCGAGGAGACCGGCACCAGGTGCTCGATGGCCTGCCCATAGTAGGCCTGGGCTACTTCCAGACAGGCTGGCGTCACGCCGCCAATGACCTTGGGCGTGTTCCTGGTGGTGTAGTCGGTGCGGCCCGGATCGACTCGTTCCGGGGAGAAAGCCAGGAAGAAGTCTTCGCCTACCTGCAACGATTGTCCGTTCTCGCACAGGCGCGGCAGGATGACCTCGGTGGTCGTGCCAGGGTAGGTGGTGGACTCCAGCACGATGACCATGCCAGGGTGCAGGTAGCGGGCGATCTCTTCAGCCGAGGCGATGATGTAGGAGATGTCTGGATCGCCCGTTTTGCGCAGCGGCGTCGGCACGCAGATGCTGACCGCGTCGCAGCGGGTGAGGGCGCTAAAGTCGCGGGTGGCAGACAGCTTGCCCTGGCCAGCGAGTTGCGCTACGCGCTCTGAGGGCACATCCTCGATGTACGACCGGCCCTGGTTGATCGCGTCCACCTTGCTGGGGTCGACGTCGATGCCGATGACGCGCAGGCCGCTCTCGGCGAAGGCCACGGCCAGCGGCAGGCCCACGTAGCCCAGGCCGATGATGGCGACGATGGCGCTGTGATCTTGAATCTTGGAGAGAAGTTGGTTTTTCATTGCTTGGTTGTGCAGAGCGTGCAACGTGCTGTAAGACCGGTTTTTGCTGGTCAACTTCATCGACTGCCAATAATTCCGCGCGTCGCCAGCTCGGCCATGATCGCCTCCACCGCATCCTCGACGCTGATGAGGTCGGTCTCTACCACCAGATCCGGGGCCTCCGGCTCCTCGTAAGGCGAGGTGACGCCGGTGAACTCTTTGATCTCGCCGGCCAGCGCCTTGGCGTACAGACCCTTGGGATCGCGGCGCTTGGCCACTTCCAGATCGCACTTGACATAGACCTCGAAGAAGCGTCCTTCGGGCAGCAGGCTGCGGGCGAAGCGCCGATCCTCGCGAAAGGGGGAAATGAAGGTGCAGAGCGCCAGGTGGCCGTGCTCAAAGGCCAGCTTGGCCACCTCGCCCACGCGGCGGATGTTTTCCTTGCGGTCGGCGGCCGAGAAGCCCAGGTCGCCGTTCAGCCCGTGGCGCACGTTGTCGCCGTCCAGGTAGAAGGTTTCGATCCCCAGGTCATAGAGCCGCCGCTCCAGCAGTCGCGCTACGGTGGATTTGCCCGAGCCCGACAGGCCGGTGAACCATATCACCGCGGCCTGGTGGCCGTGGCGCTGTTCGCGCTGCTCGCGGCCGATGGCTGTGCGCTCCCACACTACGTTGGGCGATCTTAAGGTTGCCGACTTTTCCAAAAAGTTGGCAACCTTAAGATCTGCCAGCTCCTGGTCTGCCCGCCGGATCATGCCCGCGGCCACGGTGTTGTTGCTGTATGGGTCGATCAGCACGAAATTGCCCGTGGCGCGGTTGATCTGGTAGGAGTCGAAGAAGAGGGGCTGGGTGGTCACCAGCCGCACGCGGCCGATCTCGTTCAGCGTCAGAGTCTGAGCAGGTTCGCGGTGCAGCGAGTCCACGTCGATGCGATAGGTTAGCTCGTCAACGTGAGCGCGCACTTGGCGTGTGGTGTGCTGTAAAATGTAAGGCGTGCGCCGGTTCAGCGGCTCTTCGCTCATCCAGCACAGCGTGCATTGCAGAGCCGCGCTGGCTTGAGGCAGGTTGCCCGACCGCACAATCATGTCCCCGCGGCTGATGTCGATCTCATCCTCCAGCGTCAACATCACCGAGTCGCCCGCGGCGGCTTCGGCCAACTCGCCGCCGAAGGTGACGATGCTGCGCACGCGCGTGCTGCGGCCGGAGGGCAACACCACCACATCTTCGCCCGGCTTGATGGTGCCTGACGCGATCTGGCCGGCAAAGCCACGGAAACCGGCGTTGGGCCGCACCGCCATCTGTACCGGGAAGCGAAAGTCCACCAGGTTGCGGCTGGCGCCCACGCTGACGTTCTCCAGGTGATGCAGCAGCGAGGGGCCGTCGTACCATGGCATATTTTCCCCGCGATGGACCACGTTGTCGCCCAGCAGCGCCGAGATGGGGATAAAAGTCAGACTGGGCACCGAGAGCTTGCTGGCGAAGGCTGTGTAGTCAGCCGCAATGCGCTGGAAGACCGCCTGGTCGTAGCCCACCAGGTCCATTTTGTTCACAGCCACCAGCACGTGCGGTATCTGCAAGAGCGAGGCGATGAAACCGTGGCGCTTGGACTGGGTGATCACGCCGTGTTGCGCGTCGATCAGGATGATGGCCAGCTCGGCCGTGGAGGCGCCGGTGACCATGTTGCGGGTATATTGGATGTGGCCAGGCGTGTCGGCGATGATGAACTTGCGCTTGGGGGTGGCGAAGAAACGGTAAGCCACATCGATGGTGATGCGCTGCTCGCGCTCGGCCCGCAGGCCATCGGTGAACAGCGCCAGGTCGACGTACTCCTCCCCGCGCAACTGGCTGGCCCGCTCCACCGCCTCCAGTTGATCCTCGAAGATACTCTTAGTGTCCAGCAGCAGCCGGCCGATCAGCGTGCTCTTGCCGTCATCCACGCTGCCGGCCGTAGTGAAGCGCAGCATGTCCATCGACAGATAAGGATCAGGCGTCATCTAGAAATACCCCACCTTCTTGCGATCTTCCATGGCCGCCTCGGAGCGCTTGTCGTCGGCCCGCCCGCCGCGCTCGGTGATGCGCGCCGCGGCCACTTCCAGGATGATCTCGTCCAGCGTACTGGCGGCCGATTCCACCGCGCCGGTGCAAGTCAGGTCGCCGATGGTGCGGAAGCGGACAATCCTGTGCTCCACCTGCTCGTGCGGCAGAGGGGTGATCACGTCGGAGACGGCCAGCCACATGCCGTCGCGCTGCAGCACGTTGCGCGGGTGCGAGAAGTAGAGGCCGGGAATAGGAATGTCGTTCAAGCGAATGTACTGCCAGACATCCATCTCGGTCCAGTTGCTCAGCGGAAAGACGCGGAAGCCCTCGCCGGGGTGTTTGCGGCCGTTGTACAGCGACCACAGTTCAGGGCGTTGGTTCTTGGGGTCCCATTGACCGTAGCGGTCGCGGTGCGAGAAGAAGCGTTCCTTGGCGCGCGCCTTTTCCTCGTCGCGGCGCCCACCCCCCATGGCGGCCTCGAATTTGTGCTCGGCCAGCGCGTCCAGCAGTGTCACGGTTTGCAGCGTATTGCGGCTGGGGTTGTGCCCCGGCTCCTCCTGCGCGCGGCCGCGGTCGATGGAGTCCTGCACCGATGCCACCACCAACTGTACTCCCAGATGCTGCACCAGCCAGTCGCGGTATTCCAGCGTCTCGGGGAAATTATGGCCGGTATCGATATGCATCAGCGGGAAGGGGATCTTGCCCGGCCAGAACGCGCGCTGGGCCAGATAGGCCATTACGATGGAGTCCTTGCCGCCCGAAAAGAGCATCACCGGACGTTCGAACTGAGCGACGGTCTCGCGAATGACGTAGATCGCCTCCGCTTCGAGTTGTTGCAGATGTGTGCGTAGATAATTACTCATAACTACTTGCAGTCAGAAGGGTGCGCAGGGCGTAACGCGCGCTACCTGGCGGGATTGATTGATCGCCCTTTGCCGCGCGTGCGGCGGGGGCGTTTGGGCATGGCCGTGCTGCCGGCTGCTTCCAGATCCTCCACCGCTACCAGCGTCTCCTGCTCCTGGCCCAGGAATTCCAGCAGCACTCGCACTCGCTCGGCCGGTCGCATGGGGCCGATGAAAATAGCCTCCAGCCCTGCCAGCGGGCCCTCTTTCAACCGCACCCGGTCCCCCGTATGGAAAGGATGTTGTGGCAGGCCGCCCTGGGCGTCCAGCTCGGCCAGACGCGCGCGCAGGGCGTCGATCACATGGGTCGGCACGGGTTTGGGTTGGCCGCCAAAGGCCACCAGGCGGACTACGCCCGGCGTGTTGTTCACGCTGGATACCTCGCTGTGATCGAGGTCGATTCCGGCAAATAAATAGCCTGGAAACAGCGGCGCTTGTCGCAGATGGCCCTGTCTGCGCTGGCGCACCTCAGGCAGAAAGATGGTAATGGATAGCCGTTCTTCCAGCATGCTGGCGGCCAGCGCTTCTTGCTGCGGCTTCGTATGGATCACGTACCAGAGTTTTGTCATGATCTCGTCGTTTGTAGGCAAGCGCCGCAGTCCTGGCGCCGCGGCGGCAGGGAAAGAACGCTATATGACCGTTGGTCGGAGCGATGGCTGCGACGTACCAAGGGCCTTTTTCTCGGGCAACGTCTTGCCACAAAACCGGATTTTGTGCCAGATGTCACAGGTTGGATATTGCGATGAGAGTTGATTGGACAATCCCGTGTGCGGCTGCGATGCCGAAGTATGATCAGCACAAAAACAGAACCGCCAGCCATCCGGCGGTCAGGGCATGGCCCGTGATTAGCTCCCTTAAATTGACCAAGCGGTTTTACTATAGCATCATGGTTGGCAAAGTGCCAAATCACTCTGAGTGATAAATGAAGCCAGTTGCCGGCTGACAGCCCGTTTGACATGAGCCTGCTTTGCCGTACAATCCTTAACCGTTGGCTTCAGATCATTGGTCGCTGCGACTCAGGCAAGGCCAGCGATCGCTGCCACAAAATCTGGTTCCTGGCTGCTTTCTGATGTTCGATACCACCTTTCTGGCGGGCCTGCTGGATGGCGCTTGTCCAAACGCGACGTTGTCACTTGTCGATTGGGAGATTGTGCTGGCGGAACTGCGCGCAGAACGGCTGACCCCCTTTGTCTATGCCCAACTGCGCCGTTCGCCAGCCTGGCGCGACCTTCCGCCGGCCGTGCAGCGTGCGCTGAGCGAGGATTTCCAGACCCACAGCTTGCGTACCTTCGAGATGGAGACGGAACTGGCGGGGGTGCTGGCCGCGTTGCACGCGGACGGCGTGCCTGTGCTGTTGCTCAAGGGGGCTGCACTGGGCCGCTCCGTTTACGGCAGCCCGGCCGAGCGGCCCAAAAGCGATGTGGACCTGCTGATCCCGGCAGGAGACCAGGCGCGCGCTTGCCAGGCGCTGGTGCAGCGGGGCTATCAGGCGCAGCGCTTGCTGCTGCTGGCGCGCTGGCAGACACGTTATCGCTCCCAGCAGCGCCTTGTGCGACCGGCCAGCGCTGAGCGGTGGTTCGTTGTCGAGTTGCACTGGTCGCTGTTCGAACTGCCCTACTACATCGATCTGATCCCCATGTCTGAGATATGGCAGACAGCGACTGCCACGGCCGATCTCCCTGGCGCCCTGCTGCCCGACCCGGCTACGCTGCTGCTGCACAGTTGCGCCCACCTGGCGCTGCACCACAGCCAGGACATGCGCCTGCTCTGGCTGCTGGACGTGGACCGGCTGCTGCGTCAGGATAGCCTGGACTGGGACGCGGTATTGGCGCGGGCAGCGCGCTGGCACCTGCGGCTGGCGCTGCGTCACGTGGTGCAGCAAACCCAAGCCAGGTTGGGCACACCTCTGTCCGCTGCTGTTCAGGCTGCGCTGGATACATTGGCGCCAGCGCCAGTGGAGCAGGCTATGTGGGGCCTGGGCGACGACCGCCCTGGCCGGCGTTGGCGACGCGTTCGCGCCAGTTGGGCCGCCATGTCAGGCCGCCAGCGCTGGCGCTACGCGGGTTGGCTGGGGGTGAGCATGCTGGTCGCGTATCCTGAAACACTGCTTGTGAGCCGGCGATGATCCCAGTCGCACCGTTGACCCTGGATGTGGGCGGCATCGTGGTAGCGGTGGCTGCGCCGGACCCCTGGCGGCCCCGGCTGGCCGCACGCTACGCGGATTTTCTCAGCAGCGGCGCGGCCGGTTGGCATGTGGCTGTGCGCGCTGGTTGGCATGCAGAGCCAAAACGCCGCTCCTTCGTGGAGCATGGCGAGACATGGACGCGTTTCGGCTACGCGGATTTTGGCGGCTGGTTGGATCTGGCCGGCCGGCAGGCTATCGTCGCCCTTGCTTCCGATGAACACTTGCTGCCAGCCCTGGAGCGCATGCTGGTCTACCTTTTGACCCAGGCGCTGCCGCAGGATGCGGGCGGGCTGCTGCTACATGCCTCCGGTGTGATGCGCCAGGGTCAGGCGCATGTCTTTGTGGGACCGTCGGGCGCAGGCAAGAGCACCGTTGCGAGGTTGGCCAGCGGCTACGGGCAGGTTCTGTGCGACGAAAATATCGTGCTGCGCCTGGGTGCGGCCGGACCGGAGGCGGTCAGCACACCTTTCTGGGGCCAGGCTACGCCGGAGACGGCGGCGCGACTGCGACTATCTGCGCCGTTGTCTGCGCTTTACGCCTTGCAGCACGCGTCCACTTTCAGCCTGACCCCTCTGACGCCAGCCCAGGCCGTACTGGTCTTGATTGACAGCCTTCGTATCGCTGTCGAGCAGCCAGCCAGAGCCTCCGCCTGGCTGGCTGCGGCCAAGAACCTGTTGGCGCAGGTTCCGGTGTACCGGCTGAGCTTCCGGCCAACGACGGAGCTATGGGATTTCCTGGCAAATCCACACAGCGCACAGCCCATGCCTTAGTCGTGCTCTTGACACCAGAGCGAGATAGAATATAATGAAGGTAGAGCTATCGTATAAGGATCATCTGTTCAGGCTATGACAGACTCAGGGAAACGTGTACCGGCTCACCATTCCCGTACGGCATCGCGTATCTTCAGTGGCGAGGCGGTGGTCATCACCCCAGCGGAAAACAAGGTGCGCATGCTGAACCCTGTTGGTTCGCGCATCTGGGAACTGGTGGACGGCTCCCGTAGCGTGGCCGAGATTGTGGTTGTGCTAACCAGCGAGTACGACGTGGACCCTCAACACGCACAGCGTACCACGCTGGAATTGCTCGATGCCTTGGCCGAGAAGGATCTGATCGTTTGGAATTGACATGCTAGCCGCTATCTCGCTCTACCCAGAGCTTCCAGCGGAATCCCTCGATCGAGGTTTTGATGCCTGTGGCGAGGTAAGCGCGCCATCGGATCCCTTCGAGGCTCTCCTGGCGCGGTTGCAGAACGAGGCTGTCCCCTTCAGCGCCACCTGGGAGATGACTCACGTATGTAATCTGGCTTGCGTCATGTGCTACAACGTGCCGCTGGCTGAGCCAGAGTTGAGCACAGTCGAGGGGCTGGACCTGCTGGAGCAACTGGCTGAGGCCGGCGTGTTGCGTATCACACTGACCGGCGGCGAGATTCTGACGCGGCGTGACTTTTTCATTCTGGCCGAGCGGGCGCGGGCGCTGGGTTTTGCGCTCAACCTCAAGACCAACGGCACGTTGATCACAGAGTCGATAGCAGACCGGTTGGCTGCGCTGGATCCATTACAAGTCACGATCAGTCTGCTAGGAGCGACCGATGCGACTTTTGATGCAGTGGCAGGCAGCCAGCGCACCCTGACCCGTGTGCTGCGTGGGGTGCAGAACTTGCAGATGCGCGGCGTTCACGTCAAGCTGAACAGCCTGTTACTGAACCTGAACCTGGCCGAGCGGGAAGAGATGCTGCGCCTCGCAATGGATCTGGGAGTCTCATATGAGCAGTTCTTCAAGGTTTCGGCGGGCGATGACGGCCGTGCCACGGCTATGCAGCACCAACTCTCGCGCCAGGAGATGCGTGCCGTATTGGCGGCTGACGAAACACCTCTGGTTGCCCGTATGACGGGGCCAACAGCGCGCACCTGTAAGGTTGGGTTGTCTTCCTGCCTGATCAGCCCCTACGGCGAGGTCTTTCCTTGCGTCGAGTTGCGTACGTTGGCTGGTCACCTGCGGCGCCACTCCTTCGCCGATATCTGGGCCAACGCGCCGATTCTGCAACAACTACGCGCGCGGCACACCCTGGCTAATCTGCCCGAGTGCCTGGTGTGTCCGATCAATACCTACTGCGAGGGGCGCTGCGCCGGCCTGGCCTGGAAGGAGCACGGCGACCCTTATGGCGGGCACAGTCTGGCCTGCCAACAGGCGCAGGCTCGTTACGAACAGCAGAACCCTGGCCAGCAGGCGCCGTCCACGCCGCTGCAGACCAGGCTGGCATCCAATCCCGCGTGGGCTTTCCAACTCACCGCCAATCAGGAGTAAAGTCATGTCTTCATTACCTGCCTCACCTGTCAAGCAGCGATCTGCAGATCCCGCCAAGGGCCTTTGGGAAGACCCCTGCATCACCTTGGAGCGCGACCTCGAGGCGCGTGCCCAAGGTGGGCCGCCCAACCCGGAGAATCAGTTCGCTCCGCGCGGAGTTTTAGGGCCGCTCAGCGCTCCCGATCAGAATTGCAGTTGATCAGGGATTTAGAACCACACTGTTAAGACGAGAGAAGGTTGACGCGGCTCGAGCTCGATGCAGCGGATGATGAACGTTGCCCATGGGATGTATGATGCAATATGGTACGAATTAAACAATGCATGATGTCGGCTTTTGCCGTTGTACTGATTCTCACCCTGACGTTGCCTGCACCGGTGGCGATCGCTGAGGAAACACCGCCGGACGCTATCCACCTGCACGTCGAGACGTCTCAGTATGAGATGGGAGCGCAAGGGGTGGATGTGCCCGGTTTGGCGCGCAGCGATCGGCCTGGCCAGCCAGCATTGCCTGTCTGGAGTACGCTGGTGACGCTGCCGCCTGGCGTGGACTGGCAGATCAGCTATGAGTCGCCGCAGGCGCAGGTGCTGGCGCAGCGGGTGCAGGTTCCAGCCGTGCCTGTGCCGGAGTTGGACGCGCCCGGCCCACATGGCTGGGCTGCCAGCGACGAACTGCCCGGCGCTGTTCCAAGCGTTAACCGTCCCGATCCGGCTGTGTATGGGGTGAATGCTTTTTACCCACAATCACTGGTGGAGACAGGCGCTGTACAGTGGTCCCACGGACAACGTCTGCTACCCGTGCGCGTGTTTCCTTTCCAGTACAACCCTGTCACCCAACAGGTGCGCTACCATCCCGACGTGCAGATCGCCGTGCGACTAACCCCGGGCGACGGGGACGCGTGGCCGGCCGGGGGCGGGGAGAGCGTCGTCAGCGAGGCCGCGGTCGCCACCGGGGCGCTGCGCATTCGTATCGAGGCGCGTGGCCTCTACCGGCTGACCTATGACAATTTGTTGGCGGCCGGCGGCGCGGCGTTAGTAGCCACCGACCCTGCCACTTATGCCATGTCCTATCTGGGCCAGCCTATTGACATCGAGGTCCGGGACGACGGCGACGCCAGTTTCGAGCCGGGCGAGTTGGTGATCTTCTATGCCCAGCCCTACCAGGGACGTTACCAAAAAGACAACGTCTACTGGTTCACCTACGGCGGCGCAGTCGGCTCCCGCATGGCGGAGCGCTCGGTAACGTCAACGGGCAGTGAGCCGGTGGTGAATACTATCACCCGCACCCTGCAGGTGGAGCTAAACAAGGAGTACCGCAGCGAGTATCCCCAGCCGCAGGACGCCGACCACTGGTTCGATCTGTCGCTCACTCCTGACATGCTGGCCGCTGCGCCGGTCGTCACCCGCACCTACGACCTGGCCGTGGTCGCTCCGATCCCTGTGGGCACGGTGCGCGTTCAGGCAGCGCTGCATGGCGGCGCAAACCGGCCGGCCAATCCTGACAAATCGGTTGCTATTGTGCTCAATAGCCATCCTGTGACCACCCACCAGTGGGAAGGAATGACCTACACCGTCGCCGACAGCCCCGTGCCTGCGGCCTGGCTGGACGGCGCGCCTAACCGTATTCATCTGGTCGCAGCGCTGGCTCAGCTACCGGGCATCGACTTCTATTCAATCTCTCCCGACTGGGTCAAGCTGACCTACCCATCCCAGGCTAGCGCCACGGGGGATCGGCTCTATATCGAGGGAGTGGCGTCCGGCGCTAACCAGATTGTTGCCAGCGGCTTCAGCACGCCTGATGTGCAGGTCTATGATCTGCGTGACCCCAATCATCCGGTGCGTTTGCTCACAACGGAGACCAAACCGGATGGCTCCACCTACCTGGTCAGTTTTTGGGACGCGCCTTTGCCCGACCCAACCTACTTTCTCAGCAGCCAGGCTGCGTTGCTGGCGCCGCAGGCCATCGAGGCCGACACGCCGTCGAGCTGGCGCACGACGAGCCATCAGGCTGACTACATCGCCATCGTTCATGCTTCGCTGTGGGACGCCATCGACCCCCTGCTGGCCCATCGCGCCGCCGAGGGACTGCGTGTGGCCAAGGTAGATGTTCAAGACATCTACGACGAATGGAGCTATGGCCGCCGTGATCCCGAGGCTATCCGTAGCTTTCTCGCCTACGCCTATCGCTGCTGGAACGGCGCGAGCTGTGCGCCCTATCCTGCCGTGCCGCCGTATCCGCCTCAGTATGTCGTGCTGGTAGGCGACGGCCACTACGACTTCACAGGCGCCAGCGGAACGACCATGCCCAACCTGATCCCTCCTTATTTGATTCGCATTGACCCATGGATCGGCGAGACGGCCAGCGATAACCGCTTTGTCAGCGTAGACGGACCGGGCGATTTCCTGCCAGAGATGGCAATTGGCCGCATCCCGGCCAGGAACGCAACGGAGGTGGCCAACGTAGTCAACAAGATCATTGCCTATGAGACCACCGCTTTGGACGGCGACTGGCAGAAGCGAGTCGTCTATGTGGCTGATAACTATGCAGATCCCGCCGCCAACTTCCACGCTTTGAGCGACGATGTACGCTTGAACTGGCTGCCGGCTACTTATACCAGCAGCACGATCTACTACAATCGCGACTACTTCTCGGGCGATGCCATGCGAGCAGCCATCAAAGATGCTTTCAACGCCGATGCGCTGCTGCTCCAATGGTTTGGGCATGCCTCGACGATTCGGTGGGGTGGTGTAGCGTCTATGTTTAACTATGCGGATCCCCCCGCGCTGGCAGCCAACGATACCTGGCCATTCACGACGCACTATTCGTGCTGGTCGGGTTATTTCATCAATCTGTACAGCTCGCGCCAAACCCTCGGAGAAACACTGCTGTTGACTGCGCAGCGCGGCTCGGTGGCCGACCTTTCGCCCAGCGGTCTGCATGTGGGCAGCTCACTGCTGGTGCTGAACCAGCAACTGACCAAGGCTATCTTCCAGGATCGCACCGTCCGCGCAGGCGACGCTGTGGACGCGGCCAAGCTGGCCTACTATGGCCAGGCCGGCAGTTGGCTGGACGTAATCGATACCTCTATCTTCTTCGGCGATCCAGCGCTCAATCTGCGCCTGCCCCCTATCGCCCTGGCAGTCGACCTGGCGGCGTTCGACGCGACGGCGCAGGACGGGGCCGTGCGGGTGGCCTGGGAAACGGTCAGTGAACATGACACCGTGGGTTTCCGGCTGTACCGCAGCCAGTCGGCCGGGCAAGTGGGCGAGATGTTGGCCTTCATGCCGTCGCAGTCGCCTGGCAGCAGCCAGGGCGCAAGCTACGAGTACATTGACAGAGACGTGGTTCCCGGCCAGAGCTATTGGTACACGCTGGAGGACCTGGATAGCAGCGGAGTTGCCACGCGTCATGGGCCGATCAGTGTAGACTACGTTGGGCCGACGGCGGTGACGTTGAGCGGCGTCAGCGCCAGCCCGGCGGCCGGCGCGTCCGCGTCGGCCTGGCTGTGGGTGGCAGTGGGCGCCGGCGCGGCGCTGGGATTGAGCCGTTCGCGACGACGTGGCTAGGTAGTGAAGCATCAAGAAACCAGGCTTTGCACAAGAGGCGCTGATCGGATTACATACCGATCAGCGCCTCCTTGATGTACCCCGCAAATTTTCGCATCTGTGGTGATCGACGGGTGGTTTGCAGCACAGTTCAGTCTGTGTATAATTGCGCTAACTGTTCTTTTCCAGTTAGCGCTACTGGCGTCCTGGATTTCATCGTTGCTATCCCCGCAGGAGAGTAGTAGGAGGTTAGAATGGCAGTTTTTTCCTTCGGCAAATCACGGTCGTTGATGTGGAGTTTCTGCCTAGTTGTGATCTTGATAGTGTTGGCTGCCACTGCTGCAATTGCAGCCACGTTTATCACGAACCAGACAGGGGGTGATCCTGCCCCCCTGTCGCCAGGGTGGCAGTTCTGGGCGACGTCCGACACTGTTATTGGTGAAGCTGTTTGCATCGAGGTGCATCCCGTGGATGATGCCGGCAACTACGTGCGAACCCAATGCAGCTTTGATAACACTGGCAGTCCACCGGCGAACTGGCGCTGCGATGTGTTTACGGGTGGCATTCCCGCTGCCTTCGAAGACTCGATCGTCGAGTATCAGTTCCACATTGCGAATTTTGGGACCAATTGCCTGACGAACGCATATCTGTTCACGGGCTTTAATTGGTCTTTCCAGATGCCGTTGGCTGTTACCCTGGCCAGCTTTGCGGCCGAGGCGCAGGCCGACCGGGTGTTGGTCACTTGGGAGACGGCCAGCGAGTTGGGCAACCGCGGCTTCAACCTGTACCGCAGCGACGACGCGGCCGGCCCGCTGACGCTGCTGGCCTACCTGCCCTCGCAGGCGCCGGGTAGCACCCAAGGCGCGGCTTATCGCTATGAGGACCTGGCCGCGCAGCCTGGCCAGACTTTGTGGTACACTCTGGAGAGTATCAGCATTAGCGGAGCGACCACGCTGTACGGGCCGGTCAGCGCGACGGTGCAGGCGCCGACGGCCGTCACCCTGACCGGCGTCAGCGCCAGTCCCACTGCTGGCGCAGCCGGGCTGCCCTGGTTGTGGGCGGTTGCCGGCGCAGGCGTGGCCCTGGGCCTGAGCCGCCTGCGGCAGCGCCGCTAGGCAGTGAGACATGCAGAAGCCGGGCCTTTTCACAAAAGCCTGACTTCTGGCACATTTCTCACCAACGCGCACCGGCGAGGTGCAATTACTTTGACGGGCCCGGCTCAGGCTGGGCCCGTCTGTGCGTTCGACGCCAGGGGTGGGAATGCAAGGAGAGGTGCAAGGGGCGAGCAGGACAGCGCGCCTGACGCGTTCGTCCCCGACAATTGCCACAACGGCTATCGTCACGGTTGTGTCAAGAGACCAGTACTTATTTCCTATTTACTTCGGGGGTTTACTATCATACAATCGTATCACTACCCATTTAGTTCACCGCACCTAAGGATCAAAAAATGAATATCCCAACCAAAATCCAACGGTCATTGTCACCCTGGTTGCGACTGTTCGCAGCAGTCCTGGTGGCGTTTGCCACCCTGCTGGCGCCGCAGACCGCCTCGCCCGGCAGCGCTGAGGGCACGCGCGAACTCCTGACCAACGGCGGCAAGCGTGCCCTGACCGAGTTTCGCAACAGTAAAACGGCCGGTCTTTACCGCCGCACCTGGTTGCGCGTCTACGCCAAAGCCGGCGAGACGATCCTCATGGGCTCTAGCGGCATGGACGTCGGCTCGGGCGATATCTGGCTGTGGAAACCGAATGTCATCGCCGACAGCCAGATGGCGACCGCCAGTATTCCTACACCGGGTTTTAAGTGCTCCAGCCTGAACAGCAAGGGCTATTTGAACAGTCGAACCAAGGAGTTGGCCGGGCCGCTGCCCAACGCCGGCGGTTACGACCCCTGCACCTACACTGCGCCTGAGGCCGGCGTTTATTGGATAGCCATGCTGGGGCCACAGGGCCTCTACGGGACGAGCGATGGCGCGGCAGGCACCATCACCTCTCCGACCACCAGCTCCTCACAGAACGCTGGCGTCTCCATGTGGGATATTACCGTGCGCGCCGGCGCGGCCACCCAGTCGGGTCGTGTCTTTACGGATTACCTGGCCACGCTTTCTGGCGGCAATGGCAATACTTACCAACAGTACTCGACCCTCTATGCATCCTCGGCGGATGGTTTCGTCTACCGCATCGACCTGCGCGGCCTTGATCCCAACGGCTACATCCTCTACGGCAACAGTGTCGGCTTTCTTGATCCCGACGGCAGGACGCCGCTTTACCATGACTTGGTGGCTACTGAGAATACGCTCAGCACGCCACTGGGCGGGGTCAAACAGTCGCCTGCCACCGCCAAGATCTGGTTCAGCCCGCCGGCGGCCGATCTGCCAACCACCGTCATCCCTACGCCGCAGACCCCCAGCATCCTCAACGTGCAGTTCGCCGGCTCGGCCGGCGGAACGGCGGCCAACTATGCCGCCGGCGGTGAGTTTCGTTACACCGGCACCGTGGGCGGCATCTCCGAGATCGTCGTCAGCCGGGATGGCAGCAACTTCGACCCGACGCTTGGCGCTAATCGCGTGTTGCGCAGTGTCACCGTCTCCGGCGCCAACGTCATTTTGTGGGACGGCAAGGACAACACAGGCAGTTGGTTCCCTGTGGGTGGGCCATATGACTTCAGAGCCTCGATGCACGCAGGCGAGTATCACTTTCCCATGCTCGATGCTGAGAACAGCCTCAATGGCGGGCCGACGCTGACCCTGCTCAACCCCATTGGCGGGACGTGCCCGTATGCCTCGTGCAGCACGGCCTTTTACGACGACCGCTCCTATACCACTTCAACGGGCGTGACGGTCAATCCGCTCACCGCAGCCGGCGGCAAGAAGCCGCCAACGACAACCTACGCCAACCCCGCGACCGGCTTCAACTCGGCGTCGCTCCAGCGCGCCTGGGGTGACGGCTCAGGCGATGGGTTTGGCAACTGGAAAGGGCTGGATCTGTGGACCTACTTCCCCGGTGCGGCCATCGAGAACGAGCTGACCGTCGTGGCGCAGGCGGGGCAGGACGCGCGCCTGCAGAAGACGCACTCGGGCCTGTTCGTTATCGGGCAGAACGCGACCTACACGCTGCGCGTGTCCAACAGCGGTTCCGCGTTGATCAATGGCGTCGTGACAGTAACTGATACGCTGCCGGTTGGGCTGGCCTACGTTTCCGGGACAGGCACGGGCTGGACGTGCAGCGCAGAAGGGCAAGACGTTACCTGCACGCATCAGAACACGGGCAACCTGGCCGCCGGCGCCTCCCTACCCAACATCACGCTGACCGTAGCGGTCGCTCAGGCCGCCGCGCCCAATGTTACCAACACAGCCGCCGTCAGCATCGTCAGCACTGACGATAACCCCGCCAACAACACGGCCAGCGATCCCACCGTGATTGAAAGCGCGGACCTGGCCGTGGTGAAGACAGTCGAGCCGGCGACGGTGACCTCAGCCGGTCAGCAGGCTACCTACACCGTCGTCGTGACCAACAACGGACCCAGCGCAGCCACCGGTGTGGAGCTGACCGAGGTCATCCCTGCCGGGTTGAGCTATAGCAGCTTCCTCGCCAGTCAGGGTGTCTTCAGCACAGCGACCGGCGAGTGGGTCGTCGGATCGATGCCTGCTGGCTCAAGCGCCACCCTGGCCATCGTCACCACGGTGGACAGCATCACCTGCGGCGCCACCATTGAGAACACTGCCAGCCGGACGGCCAGCAGCCCCTTCGACTATGAAGGCGTCAACGACTCGGCCAGCGCCAGCCTGCTGCTGGGCGGCACAGTTGCGCTGAACGGGGTCGTCAGTGAGGCTGGCAACGGCGCAGCCATTGTCGGCGCGGCGGTCCAACTCACCGACAGCGCGGCCCACGTCTACAACACGACCAGCGGCGCTGGCGGCGCGTACAGCTTCATCAGCACACAGGCTAACCCGATCGCTCTGGGTACCGCCAGCCTGCAGGTGAGCAAGGCCGGCTACCAAACCAGCATCCAGAACAACGTCAGCATCAGCACCTGCGGCGACAACACCCAGGATGTCCAGCTCGATACCGCCAACCTGTTAGTGAGCAAGAGCAACGGCCAGATCACGGCCAAGGCGGATGAGCTGCTGAATTACACGATCACGGTACTCAACATGGGCACGATCCCTGCCCAGAACGTTGTGCTGGTGGATACCCTGGATCGTAATCTGCTCATCTATCTCACAGATACTTCGGGCTTGACCCCGGTGACGGTGAACAACGTTTATCCAGACACAAGGACGATCCGTACCTACACGCTGCCCGATGCACTGGATCCCAATGAGAGTTTCTCGTTCACTTTCAGCGTCCAGGTTACGAGCACCCTGGGCGCGGCGACCGCCGTCTGGAACAGGGCGGATGCCAGCACCACCAGCCCCGAGGCGGACATCACCAACAACGAGTTCACCGACACCGACCCGGTGGCCACGGCGCCGGACCTGAAGATCAGCAAGAGTAACGGCGTGACGCTAGTGCAGGCGGGACAAGATCTGGCCTACCAACTCACCTATCGTAACGACGGCAACACCGCCGCAAGCGGCGTGACTGTGGTGGATACACTGCCGGCCAACGTGACCTTTGGCAGTTGCAGCCCGCCGACTTGCGGCTATGCCAGCGGCCCCAGAACCGTGACCTGGAGCGATCTGGCGGCCGCGGTGGGCGAACAGGGTGTGCTCACGGTCAACGTGACGGTGGACAGCGGCGCAACACCGGGCGCAGTCGTGCTCAACCAGGCCGCCATTACCGACGACGGTACGCACGGCGCAGATCCCAACACCTCTAACAACATCGCCTACGACAGCGATACGGTAGCCGCGCCCAACATCGTCCTGGAGAAAAGCATCAATAGCGTCGCCGAGCCGCCCAATTGGGGCGACCAGGTGACGTTCACGTTGAGCTACGCCAACCGCGGGCGGGTGATAGCCAAGAACGTGGTGATCAGCGATCCGCTGCCCGCCAACACGACTTTTGTCAGCGCGTCTGCTGGCTGTGCGCACGATGCCGGCGCGGTGACGTGCAGCCTGGGCGATGTGGCTGCTGGCGCGTCGGGCAGCGTGCAGGTCGTTGCGACGCTGGCTAAGCATGCCAGCAGCGCAACGCAAAGCGCTGCGACGTTAACCTCTGAGAGTAGTCCGGGCAGCGTCGTGGTCACTACGGCCATGACCGATACCATCAAGGCTAAATGGACCGACAGCGACCCGAACATGGATGCCGGCTGGAATGCTAACCCGCGCGCGGCCAGCTTCGACGAAACCGGCTGGACCGAGCCGATCGGCAGCTTCATCGAAGGCTACTGGACAGACGCCAGCCGCATCGACGCCAAGTGGATCGCGACCACCCAAGACGACCAGCTCTATGGCAACTACACCTTCTACCGACAGAAATTCTGTGTGCCCCTCAACGCCGCCGGGCTGAGTGGCAGCCTCGAGGTTGCCAACGACGATTATGGCGACCAGACCATCAATCACGTCTTCCTGGGTACCCCCATCGGCGCCGGCACTATCGCAATCTACGATGCCACGACCGCAGTGCAGGCCGGCGCAAACCTGTACGCAGTGCGCCTGCTGAACAACACCCACGGCGGGCACTCCGTCTACGGTTTTACTGATCACGTGGGCCTGGCTGCTAGGCTGACCGTTCACTACAGCGACTTGACGCCGTTCGTCGCTGCGCCAGCCATGGCGTTAGCAGGCACGCAACTTACCTTCGCTATGCAGCCCACGGCTCTCGGCGGTGTTGCGCCGTTCCAGTACCAAATAGACTTCGGCGATGGCGCAATGCAAACCTGGAGCGCCAACACGAGCTTCAATCACACGTACACGGCCGCAGGCAACTACGTCGCCGTGGTGACAGCGCGCGACGCGTGGGGCTGCACGGCCGTCGACCAGGTGTCGGTGACTGTGCTGCCCGCCGAGCGCAACCTTTTGGTCAACACGGCTACTGTCGCCTACGAGAACGGCTATGAAGTCGATTTCAGCAGCCAGGCGTCTGACGGCGTCCCGCTGCTCTCGCTTGTCGACCTGAGCGTCACCAAGACCAGCGCCCCACAGCCGGTCAAGGCGGGTGAGCACATCACCTATACGATCCGTGTCGCCAACAGCGGCGCCAATTCTCTGGACCAGGTTTTTATTAGCGACACACTGCCGTCGGCCATCGTCGGTCCTGTCTACCAGGTCACCGAAGGCTCGTTCGATTCCGCCAGCGGCTTCTGGACCGGCGTGTTAGGCAACGGCGATTGGTTTGACCTGACCATCGAGGGCATGGTGGATCCCGTGACGCCTGCCGGCGCGCTGAACAACACGGCCGCCGTTGAAGCGGTGAACGGTACAGACGATATCAGCGCCAACAATTCGGCTACCGATGCCAACACGGTCACCCGCTGTGCTGACCTGGCCGTGGCGATCAGCAGTGATCCGGCGCAGTACACGCCGAGTCAGCCATTGACTTACACCGTTGTCATCACCAACTTTGGGGCTGGCGCCCGGATTGACTTCGACCTGCCGCTGACGCTGCCGCCTGCCCTGCAGGATGTCAGCTATACACCCAGCGAGGGAACGTTTGACTCAGAGATGGATGTATGGACAGACCTGTTGTTCGGTTCGGTGCAGGAATTGACCTTGGTAATTTCAGGGACCGTCCCCGCCGGTACATCGGGCATTCTGGTCGCCGAGGCCACGGCGAGCGCGGACGACGACTGCGATCTCAGCAACAACAGCGACGAGGTGAGCATTAGCGGTCCCCTGGGGGTCGCTTTGGCCAGCTTTGAGGTTGAGCAGGTTTCTAGCCACATGGTGCTGGCCTGGGAGACGGCCACCGAGCTGAGCAATCGCGGCTTCAACCTGTGGCGCGGCACATCGCCAGCCGGGCCGGATCGGCAGTTGAACGCAACGCTGATTCCATCGCAGTCACAAGGCAGTCCCAGCGGTTTCAGCTACACCTGGCAAGATGCCAGCGATTTGGTTTTCGGTGTAACCTACTACTACTGGCTGGAGGACCTGAATACTCTGGGGATTCTGACCCGCCACGAGCCGGTTAGCGTGACTTATACAACGCCCCTGGCAGTTGCCCTGGCGAGTTTTGCCGCCCAGGCGCAGGCCGGTCGCGTTGTGGTTACCTGGGAGACTGTCAGCGAGCGGAGCAACGCCGGTTTCAACCTGTACCGCAGTGAGGATGCGGCCGGCCCGCTGACTCTGCTGGCTGCCTTGCCCTCCCATGCCCCCGGCAGCACGGCGGGCGCCGCCTACAGCTACGAAGACCTGGACGTCCAGCCTGGTCAGACCTACTGGTACACCCTGGAGGACGTCAGCCTGAGCGGCGCGACCACGTTACACGGGCCGGTCAGCGCCACGCTGCAAGGGCCGACGGCTGTCAGGCTGGCCGGCCTGCAAGCGGGTAGCCAATCGATTATCCCGGTAATCTTGTTGCTGGCAGTTGCCCTGGCAGGGTTGGTCCTGGCGACAGGCCAGCGGCGGCGCCCCTGGCTGCCCTAACGCTGTCTGTTTTTTCTGTCTTGCCAGGAATATGGCAGGGCGTGAGCATACCAGACGGCTTAACAGATCGAACCTCTAACGGGGGTGCTCATTGAGCACCCCCGTTCCTTAGGGTGGGCGCATCAATCGAGCTGGAGAGGTTGCTGAAGATTTCACAAATTCTATTGACAAACCGGTGATTTGGTGCTATTCTCTGGAATGAATAGTACTGCGGTACTATCCAAAACACAAGGGTTTCGTGGGGCCAAGACTCCGGGATATGGTGGGTTGCCGGGCTCACCCACATCGCTCCTTCATCGAAAACCTCCTCATCCCCAATCCTGACCTCAAGTTGGGTTTTTTTTTGCGTACAAGCGCAAAGTCTGGAGGCATATACCATGTCACACCGAATCTTGACGGCAGCACGACTGAAGCCTTTGCTACTGGCATTAGTCCTAGTATTGTGCCTGGCAGTAGCCCCGGCTGTCGCTGTGCAAGCGCAGCAGAGCCCGGTAGCGGCCCCTTATCCCAGCGGCGGGATTGCCGTCGTGGATGGCGACGCAAGTGAGTGGAATTTGGCCACTGATTTCTTCGCCGCCATGTACCGGGCTAGCAACCCTGGTTTTGACATGCTGTCAAAGCTGTACTTGCGCCATGATTGCGCCACCCAAACGCTCTATCTGCTGGTTCTGGCTGAACCGGGCGTACAGATCGAGGCGTTCCATGCCGCAGCAGAACAGTGGGCAAAAATCAGCAACACGATACAGGTGAGCAATCTGTCAGGAAACAATGGCGTCGCTCCCGACTTTAACTACATCAACTCTGATGGAACCTATGCCGATGGTTGGGAAGCATCCTTCATCCTTGCTCCGGGCAGCTACACTGACTTCAAGGTTCACGCACAGGTGGACGACGGCGACGAGGATAATCAAACATCGGCTACCCCGAACATCAGTCTGATTATGGACTGCACCCTGGGGTCGATCGGCGACTATGTGTGGCGGGACAACGACCGTGATATGAGCGAAGACTACGGCGTCGAACCGCCTCTGTCTGGCATCATGTTGCGCCTGCTGGAGAAGCAGCCCGACGGATCCTATCAGGTTATTGCTGAGACCACAACCGACGGCGGCGGCTGGTACCTGTTCGACAATCTGCCGCCTGGGGATTACATTGTCGACGTCAACGAGCGTGACCTGCCGCCCGGTTTGATGCTGACCACCAACAATGAACCCTATCCGTGGTCGCTCGGTCTGGGTGAGCATCACCGTGAAGCAGACTTTGGCTACGCGCCGTTGGCCGGCCTCGTGGCTCTGGGCGACTGGGTGTGGCACGATGTGAATGCCAATGGTCAGCAAGATGATGGCGATGGCGACGCAGTGGGTGTCAGGTGCGTCACGGTGTGGCTGAAGAACAGCCAGGGTCAGATCATAGGCCAGACGAACACCGATACCTGGGGCTACTATTCCTATCTCGACTTGCCGCCTGGCAGCTATGCGACGGAAATTGACACCACCGATGTCGATCTGGAGCAGATTCTGGGTGATGTTCCCACCTGCAACGTGGTGGCGGAGTACGTCAATCTACCAGAGACTACCGCAGGTGCAGCGCGGGCCATGCAGCCGGATGTGGTGTACTTCACCACGGCCACTTCGAAGAGCACCGATCTGCCGGATCCCGGCATGACTGACTGGACCCTCGACTATGGCATCAGCGCCATATCACCGCCTCTGGCCACCACGCTGGCCAGCTTTGACGCACAACAGGTGGATGACCGCATTCTGGTGACCTGGGAGACGGTCAGCGAGGCTGGCAATAGCGGCTTCAATCTCTATCGCAGCGCTGACGCGGCCGGCCCACTGACGCTGCTGGCCGTTGTGCCCTCCCAGGCGCCCGGCAGCGCACAGGGCTTCGCCTATAGCTTCGAGGATCTGAACGTTCAGCCTGGCCACACCTACTGGTACACCCTGGAGGACGTGGACCTGAGCGGCGCGACCACATTGCACGGCCCGGTCAGCGCCACCATGCAGGCGCCAACGGCGGTCCTGTTGAGTAGCATCAGCGTCAGTCCGGCGGCTGGCGCAGCGTTGCCTGGCCTGTGGGTGATCGCAGCGGCTGGCACGGCTCTGGGATTGAGTTGGGTCAGACGGCGCTCGTAAACGATTAAACAGTCCGGCTTTTTACCAAAGAGCCGGACTGTTGTCAGTTCACAAAAAGTGCGGATCGGATCAAAGTCCGATCCGCACTTTTTGTTGTAGTACGGGTCTTGTGTCGCTATTCTGTTGACGTACAAACCCCAGGACTATGGATAGTACCAATGTCCTATTGACTGTGGCGCGCCAACCCCTGTATACTTGTGCTGTAATGTGCAAGCAGATTGCCAGGACTTGTGCATCGTGTTGTTCGAATGAATTCATGGCGTCTGTGCCGAAGGAGTAACCGCATGCGAGTCAAGCCATTTCGATTGTCGAGCATCCTGCTACTTCTGATCCTGTTGCTGTCGGTTGCACCGGCGTTGGCGCAGGACGCCTCACCATGGGCTACGCCCGGCGCCATCGACGCTGCTGCTGGTTATACTTTCAGCCAAAGCGCTGGCGTCTACAACGAGATCACCGAGGGTACGCTCTATGGCACAGGCGCTGGCCTCAGCGACACCAACTTCAACGCCGTCAACATCGGTTTCACCTTCGTCTTTGATGGGATCGACTATATTCAGGTCAGCATCAGCCCCAAGGGTTTCCTCCGCATGGGCGGGACCCTCTTCTCAGACGCTTGCGCCTTCAAACCTATCAGCAGCACTGCCAGCAGTTGTCAGAATCTGGTGTCGGCGCTGGCCAATGACCTACAAGGTAATCCGGACGCCGAATTGCGCTCAGAGACCACTGGCGTCGAGCCCAACCGAATTTTTACTGTGCAATGGAAGGATTTTCGCTACTATGACGCCAGCGGCGACAGCTTCGACTTCCAGATCAAGCTGTATGAAACCACTAATCAGGTTGACTTCGTCTACGGCGAGTTCATTAAGAATGGTACGGCGCGTACCGTTCAGGTAGGACTGAAAGGCGCCGACAACACCGACTACGTCAACCGCACTGGCAGCGATTGGGCCGCTTCCACGGCTGGCGCGGTGAATACTGCTACCATGGCCCTTAATGCGACAAGCGCCACACCAAGCTCTGGCCTGACCTATAGCTGGTCGCCGCCTAACTTCCCGCCCACTATTGTCTACACGACCCTGGCCAATACCCTGAGCACCGCCAACCGCGGCTTCAGCGGTGTGGCAATCACTGACATCGACGGCATCAATACAGATGTTGGCTCCAGGCCACGCGTTTATTTCAAGCGCTCTGCCGACAGCAATGCCTGGAACGACAACACATCGGGAACCGATGGTTGGAAATATGTCGAGGCGACTGGCGCGTCCTCGCCCTTCGACTTCACGCTTGACTATTCGTTGCTCTATGGCGGCGGGGGCGTGAGCGTTGGCGTTACGGTGGAGTACTTTGTGGTGGCCCAGGACCTGTCTGATCCGCCCAAGGTGAGCATCAAGAGCGGCGCATTCGCTGCCGCGCCGGACAGCGTGGCTCTCACGACGGCGGCCTTTCCTGTCGCAGGGGCAGTCAACAGCTATCTGGTCTCGCTGCCCTATACGGGCGCGTACAGCGTACCAGGGGATTACTCTTCACTAACCAACGCAGGCGGCATCTTCGAGGCGCTGAACGCCGGCGTCGTGACGGGAAACGTGGTGATCAATATCACGGCCAATCTCACGGGCGAGACGGGCGCTGTGCCCTTGAACCAGTTCACCGAGTCGCCAGTGGGCAGTGACTTCACGGTGACGATCAAGCCCAGCGGCGCGGCTCGCACCATTACGGGCAGTGGAAGCAGCGCAACTCTGATTAAGCTCAACGGCGCGGATCGGGTGACGATCGATGGAGCGCTGAGCGGCGGCGCTGACCGCAGCCTGACCATCAGCAATCCGACTGCCAACGACACCGCCAGCGTCATCTGGCTGGCCAGCACGACTGTACCCGATGGAGCGACCAATAACATTATCAAGAATTGCGTTATCGCAGGCGCATCGCCGTCGACGAGTCTGGCGGCTATTGTCAGCAGCGGCTCGACGGTGGGAGGCGTGGCGCAGGCGGCGAACTCTGGCAACACCTTCCAGAACAACGTCATCACTGCTGCGCGCTATGGCATCATGCTGGTCGGGCCAGCCGGCAACGATACCGGCAATGCTATCACCGGGAATGCTATTGGTTCTGCGACCGCAGCCAGCCAGATTGGCCTCAACGGCATTGCGGTCTTCCAGCAGGCCGGCGCAACGGTGTCGCGCAACACGATCGTAGGGGTCGTGACTGCGACCTCATCGACTGCGTCGGGCATCAACGTCGCCGGCACCGCTAACGGCATAGCCATCCTGGCCAATCAGATCTCGAATGTCAAGAACACCAACATCGGCGGCTGGGGCAGCAACGGTATATTCCTCGGCGCAAGCACCAATGCGGCCGATGTAACTGTCGCCAACAACTTCGTCTTCGATGTGGCGTCTTACGGCAATAGTGCTGGCGCGACGTATGAGGACAACGGCTACGGCATCATGATCAATACCGGCGGCAACTATCAGATCTATCATAATTCGGTGCTAATGGGAACCAACCAGACCAGTGGCGGCATACCGGCCGCCATTAACATCGCCAGTGACATCGCGACGGCTGGCGCAGTTGATCTGCGTAACAACATCTTTGCCACCACGCAGACGACCGGCGATCGCTACGCAATCTACTGCGCAGCGGACAGCAGCGTCTTTTCAGCAATCGACTACAACGACTACTACCCTGGCACGGGCACACTGGGCTATCTGGGCGCGGCCCAGACAACTCTCGCCGCATGGCAAATCGCCACCGGCCAGGATTTCCATTCGGTGTCCGGCGATCCACGCTTCGTGACGAGCGCTAATCTGCATATTGCTAATCCTGCGTCCCCGGTTTCCGACGCAGGCGTGCCTGTTGGCGGCATCACCACCGACATTGACAACCAGGCGCGCAGCGAAAGCGCCCCGGACATGGGCGCTGATGAGTTTACGCTGTTGACAGTGCCTATGAATACCAGCACAGGGTGGAACCTGATCGCTCTGCCCCTCCAGCCGGCGACTTCGCTCACAGCCCAGGCCATGCTGGATCTGATCAACAGCCAGGGTGGCCAATGCAGTGAGATCGACCGTTGGTACTTCGGCGGTTGGAACGCACATCTCAACAGCAAGCCGACCAGCAACAACTTTGCGATCGACTTGGGCAAGGGTTACTTCGTCAAGTGTTTAGCCAGCGCTGCCTGGACTCTGGAGGGTTACGCTTTGACGACCAGCACACCGGTCAACCTGCAGACGGGTTGGAATCTGATCGCGGTGCCCTATCCCACCCCCTACTACAATGCCCAAACATTGCTTGACGCCATTGCGGCTCAGGGCGGACAGTGCAGCGAGGTCGACCGGTGGTATTTCGGCGGCTGGAACGCGCACCTCAACAGCAAACCGACCAGCAATAATTTCACCATTGAGCCGAGCAAGGGCTATTTCCTCAAGTGCAGCATGTCCAGCGCGCTTACGCCCTGATGCTTATGTCTGCGCGGGATCCCAAACCAGGCCTGCTGCGCTGTATCATTCTGCCGGGCGCCTGCTATTTGTGCTACCACGTCAATCGGTTTTCTGCGCTCTCCTGTTTGGCGAGCTACCATCTTTGATCTGGAGGTTATTTGCATGACATCTCAAGCCCCATCTCTTGCTATCCGTCGCGTCCTGGGGACGATGATGCTGTTGGCTTTGCTGACCATGATGGCCCTGCCAGCTTCGGCCGCGCCATCCGTGCCCCCGCCCAGAATTGGGTATCTCGAAATTACTGATGTACGTGATACGAGCTTTTTCATCAGTTGGGTGACGGACCTCCCATCCGATGGTACAGCTAACTGTTATGACGCCAGTAACACCAATCTGGTACAGACCGCCACCGATGATGCCACGGGCGTGACAACCCACTTTGTCCCCATACAGGGTTTCTCGCCCTCAACAACTTACCGTTGTGAGGTGGTTTCAGGAGGAGTCGTCGATGACAACGGTGGCGCTCGCTATCCAGTCACCACCGGTCCAACATTGTTGATTCCGGGATCTGCCACCGTAGACGGCGATGTGTACAAGGTCGATGGCGCCACACTTGTCGACTACGCCCTCCTCTACTTGCGTTTGATCGACAGCGATGGACTAGGTTCGACGGGCAGCTCGCAGTGGGCAGTCGCCAGGGTTGAGGGAGGGTACTGGCAACTCAATCTCGGCAACATTCGCACTGCAGATGCCAGCGCCTACTTTACCTATACACCAGGGACCGATCAACTGGAATACTGGGTCCAGGGCGGCGCCGATGGTACTTGGGGGCGTACTATCGAGACGACTATCGTCATCCCCGGCACTCTGCCTGCCCAGTTAGGGGACGCCACGCTAGACGGTACTCCCTTGCCCTTCGCAGTCACGCTCAACAGCTTCTCGGCGACCGGCCAAACCAATAGCATTCTGGTCACCTGGGACACAGCCAGCGAGATCGACACTCTGGGTTTCAATCTCTACCGGGCGACGGACTCTGCTGCGCCGCAGGATCTGTTGGTCTTTGTGCCCTCGCAGGCGCCCGGCAGCACCGTGGGTGCAGCCTACAGCTACGAGGACCTGGATGTCCAGGTCGGCCAGACCTACTTCTACTGGCTGGAGGATGTGGATCTGGCAGGCGCGACCACGTTGCATGGCCCGGTCAGCGCCACTGTGCAGACCCCGACGGCAGTAACGCTGAGCAGCGTCAGCGCCAGCCCGTCAGCGGGGGCTGTGTCGCTGGTTGGCGCACTGCTGGCGCTGCTGGCGCCGCTGGCCGGCGCGACCTGGGCGCAGCGCCGGCGGCCGTAGTCTTTCCGCACCCGCCGGTGGGGCGTGTTGCTCCAACCCGCCCCCCCGGCGTCCCCTCTGCCGCTCTCCCTCTCTTTTCCTTCTTCCCCTTCCATCCAACTCTCCCCCGCCATTTGGCAGTTCTGTCACAAGGCATTATAATTGCGCTGTTCGTGCCAACAGGCAGTTTTTTTGTTAAGCGCTTGTTTCAAAGCTCAAACCCTTCGATAACGAACGATCCCTAGGAGGACACAGAGACGTGCGAAAACTATTCACGCCACGCAACTTGGCCCTCATTATTGGCGTGCTGGTCTTGATGATCGGCAGCGCTGTTGTCCTCAAAGTGCCTCTCCCCGCAATCGTCCTGCCTGCGGAAGCGATCTTCAAGCTCGGTCCCTTCACCGTTACCAATACGATCATCGCCACGATCATTGCCGACATCGTCCTTGTCGTGCTGGCGGTCATTGCCACGCGCAAGATGAAGGACATCCCTGCTGGCGTACAGAACATCATGGAATGGTTCGTCGAGATCTTCTATAATCTCAACGAAGACATTGCCGGCAAGAAGATGGTCAAGAAGTTTTTTCCCATCTTCATGACTATCCTGATGTTCCTCCTGGTGGCCAACTGGATGAGCCTGGTGCCGGGTGTTGACAGCGTCGGCAAGCTGGAACCGCTGGAGTACGCCTACCAGGTTGCAGGAATCACTACAGGGTATAAGACGGTCGAGCTTCCTCTGGGCATTCGTTCCCTGAGCCGCGCCCAGGGCATGTATACGCTGACCGCTGAGGAAAAAGCCAGGCTGGATGCCGAGAAGAAAGAGGCTGAAGCGCATGGCGGTGAAGAGGAGGTCCACCACGAGAGCGAGTTGGGCTATTACGTGGTTGCCCCCTATGTGCGCCCCGCCGCCACCGACCTGAACGTACCCCTGGCTATCGCGTTGATTTCGGTGGTGTGGACGCAGATCATCGGCGTCCAGGTGCTGGGCGGCAGCTACTTCCGTAAGTTCTTCATGCCCGCGATGACCGGTATGAAGGTCATCGACCTCTTTGTTGGCCTGTTGGAGTTGGTCAGCGAGTTTGCCAAGATCATCTCCTTCACCTTCCGTCTCTTTGGCAACGTCTTTGCCGGCGCGGTGCTGCTCTTCGTCATGTCGTTCCTGGTGCCCTTCTTCGTGCCGCTGCCGTTCTATGGACTGGAGTTGTTCGTGGGCTTTATGCAAGCCTTCGTCTTCGCTATTCTGACCCTGATCTTTATGTCCATGGCCACGGTCGGCCACGGACCTGATCACGATCATCATTAAGGATCGCCGTCTTCTGTATGGTCATCAACGAGTAACACATAATGCGTAACCCGGAGCAGCCGGCGCACATCTTGTGTCTTACGCCTTATGAGTTACGAGTAACGAGTTACATCACAACTGCGCTGAAATCTAACACCCAGCGCACAGTATCATCCCAAGGAGGACATTCAGCATGGTAGAAATCCTCGCTCCCGCGTTGGCCATCGGCTTAGGCGCCATTGGCCCTGGCATTGGCGTCGGTTTGTTGGTGGCAGGCGCGATGGAGGCCATCGGCCGCAATCCCGAGGCCGCTGGCGAGATCCGCACTAACATGATCTTGGGTATCGTCTTCGCAGAGGCTATCGCGATCTACGCGTTGGTCGTGGCGCTGCTGCTCCTCTTCGTAGGCGCTCCCGGCCTCAGTGGGTGATCTTGTCCTATGATGGACAATTCCACCTGTCAGGCAAGAAGGAGGTGCCAGATTGGACGCACTAAGTAGCCTGGGAATCAACGGCCCATTCCTGATAGCGCAGATCTTCAACTTCTTTGTCCTGCTCATCTTGCTGCGGCGTTTTCTCTTCAAGCCCATGGTCAACATGCTGGAGACCCGCAAACAGCGTATTGCCGACGGGTTGCAAGCGGCAGAGATGGCAAGACGAGAGGCAGAGGCAGAGCGGGCCCAGCTTCAGTCACAGCTTGACGCTGAGCGACGCGAGGCGCTGGATCGTATTGCCGCTGCTTCCAAGCGTGGCGAAACCCTCGCGGCCGAGATTGAAGGCAGCGCTCGACAAGACGCCCAAAAGATCCTGGATGACGCTCGCAGCGAGGCAGTCCGGGAGCGGGACCGCATCATCGCGGAGGCTCAAGACCAGATCGCCGAGCTGGCCATGCTGGCCGCCGAGAAGGTGTTGGGTCGTGAGTTGAGCAGCCGCGACTCTCAGCGCGCCTTCGTCAACGAGTTCCTGGCCGCCAACGGCAAAGCGAGGAACTAACGTGAGCGCAACTGCAACGTCCCGCGCAAAGCAAGGAAGCAGCGAAGCACAGACCTACGCCAGGGCCGTCTTCGAGGTCGCCTTCGAAGACTGGTTGAAGGGCTTGCAGCACGTTGCGACCACGCTCGACCGCAACCCTGGGCTTTTGCAGAGCCTGGCCGATGAGACCAAGGGGTTCGAAGCCAGGCAGGCAACGCTCATGGCTGTGCTGCCAGAAGGCATCGCGAAACCGATTCGCAACTTCCTGTTCGGCATGCTGGCCAACGGCGATATGGCGTTGCTTGGCGACGTCGTCAGCCAGTTGCGTCAGATGGCGTCAGTTGGCGGCGGCCCGCAGACAACGATCGCCGAGGTTACCAGCGCCGTGGAATTGACGTCCGAGGAACGATCGGGCATCCAGCAGCGTCTTCTTGAGCGGTTTGGCGCAGGCCTGGAGTTCAAGTTCAACGTCGATCCGTCGATCCTTGGCGGTCTGGTGATTCGTGTCGGCGACAAGCTGTTGGACGACAGTGTCTCCAGCCGCCTTGCCGCCCTGCGCCAGAGCCTGGGCGTCACAAGCCGATAGGCCCACCAGCATCGCCTGGCGCGGCCGCCCAGTGGCAGGTCTGTGGAGGACCCTAGATGGCACTAAGCTCCCAAGATTTGGCGAGTCTGATTCGCCAGCAAATTGAAAGCTTCCAGGCGCCCCAGCGCATGGTCGATGTGGGTACAGTGGTTGAGGTCGGCGACGGCATTGCCCGTGTGAACGGCTTGGCCAACGCCGCCGCCAGCGAGATCGTCGAGTTCTCGAACGGCACCCCCGGCATCGTCTTCAACCTGACAGAAGACTCTGTCGGCATCATTATCATGGGCGAGTACAGCAACATCTCCGAGGGCGACCTGGTGCGCAGCACCGGCCGCATCGTGTCGGTGCCCGTGGGTGATGCAATGGTCGGTCGGGTGGTCAACGCCCTTGGCCAGCCTATCGACGGCAAGGGCCCCATCGAAAGCAACAAGTTCCGGCCGGTGGAGCGCATTGCCCCCAACGTGGTCGTGCGCAAGTCGGTGGATACCCCCGTTCAGACTGGCATCAAGGCCGTCGACTCGATGATTCCCATCGGCCGTGGCCAGCGTGAGTTGATCATCGGCGACCGTCAGACCGGCAAGACCGCAATTGCGATCGATACCATCATCAATCAGAAGGGCAAAGACCTGATCTGTATCTACGTGGCCATCGGCCAGAAGCGTGCTCAGGTCGCTCAGGTGGTGGGTATTCTGGAGCAATACGGCGCAATGGAACACACCGTTGTGGTCGTGGCGACAGCCTCAGAACCGGCTGCCTTGCAGTACATTGCGCCTTACTCTGGCTGCGCCATGGGCGAGGAGTTCATGGAGCAGGGCAGGGACGCGCTGATCGTCTATGACGATCTCAGCAAGCACGCCCAGGCCTACCGCCAGGTCTCCCTGCTGATGCGCCGCCCGCCCGGCCGCGAGGCATATCCAGGCGACGTCTTCTATTTGCACAGCCGTCTGCTGGAGCGCGCAGCCAAGCTGGCGCCAGAGCATGGCGGCGGCAGCCTGACCGCCCTTCCGGTGATCGAGACCCAGGCCAACGACGTGTCGGCCTACATCCCTACCAACGTGATCTCCATCACCGACGGCCAGATCTATCTGGAGTCCGACCTGTTCTACGCAGGTGTGCGCCCAGCCCTGAACGTCGGCATCAGCGTAAGTCGCGTCGGTTCGGCCGCCCAGACCAAGGCTATGAAGCAGGTTGCTGGCCGCCTGAAGCTGGAACTGGCCCAGTTCCGTGAGCTGGCAGCCTTCGCTCAGTTCGGCTCGGACCTGGACGACGCTACCCAGCGCCAACTCGACCGCGGCCAGCGCCTGAGCGAACTGCTCAAGCAGCCGCAGTATAAGCCGGTGCCGCTGGACAAGCAGGTCATGGCGATCTATGCGGGCACCAATGGTTTCCTGGACAAGGTGCCGGTGGTTCGCATCGCCGAGTGGGAACAGGCCTTCTATCAGTACATGGACACGAGTCGCCCCGAGGTTGGTCAGGCGATCCTGCGTGAAAAGCGTTTGGATGAGACCAATATCGACGGGTTGCGCGTGGCGCTGGATGACTTTAACAAGCAATTCCTTGGCTAGACAGGCGCAGGCCAGGATGGTTGCCGCAGACACAGGAGTGTGAGGTTGGTGCAGGGAATGAAAACGATCAAACAGATAGTTGTCCCAGGTGTGCTGGTTCTGCTGCTGCTGCTTGCTGGCTGCCAGACTCCGCCTGAAGGGCCAACACCTGCACCCATCGAGACAGCGACTGTCGAAGCATCACCCACGGAAGCGCCGCCCACACCCACTCTGGCGCCGACCCCTTTGCCGACGGCTGAACCGGTCACAGAGGCTGATCTGGATGCATCGTTGGAAGTAGCGCGCGACTTCCTGGCCAAGCTGGCTACTGGCGAGTACCGCGTCGCCTTTGGGTCGCTGTTGACCACCGGCGGGCAGCAAAGGCTGGCTGACCTGGTGTTGGGCAGGCTGGCGTTGAGCAATCCGCACATCAGCTTCTTTGAGCTGTTGGGTTCGCAGCCGGCCCAAGGGCGCATCGCAGTCGACGTAGTCTGGCGAGAAACCTTCGAGGGCCAAGGCGAACTGGGCACACAGGAAGCCACGCTGTACCTGGCCCGACAGGGCGACAAGATCCTGGTGGACGATGTAGTCCTGGGCAGCTTCTCGGCGGCTGCAACGCCGGTGCCGCTGCCGTTGCCCCGAGCCGAGGTGTTGAGCAGTCCTGCCGCTACCGGCCAGGAACTGCGCTTCCAGGCGGCGGGCTTCCAGGCTGGCGAGACCGTGCTAGCCTGGCTGGAACTGGCTGATGGCACGTTGCTGGAACCGCTGTTTGGCAGAGCAGATAGCCAGGGACTGATCGAGGTGGCCTACGACGGCGTCGAGACCAGCGGTCTGCCCGCAGGTCGTTGGATCTGGTGGGCGCAGGCGCTACGTGACTCGACGCGCAACACGGGTATCACCTTTGATGTGCAAGGAGGGCCTACGGTCACGCCCACCCAACCGCCGGTTGCAGCAGTTCCTACGCAGCCGCCAGCCCGACCGACGGCAGCGCCTGCGGCGACAACGCCTCCTGTGGCAGCGCCGCCCGCTACGCCGACGCCTGAGCCGCCCAGCGCCGCCTATGGCGCGCCCACTCTGCTTTGGCCGGAGCCGGTTACCTCGCGCAATTTCGGTTCAGCGTTGATTGTGGAGTTCGTTCCTGTCGCGGACGAACTGGCGGCCGACGAGTTCTATGAGCTGGTCCTGGTGGGCAGGAACCAGCTTGGTGTGATCTACAACGCCGGCAGCGTGCGCGGTAAGGGCGACACGTGCGACGGCGCTTATGGGACAGCGTGTGTCAAGCTGATCGCCAACGAACAATTCATGCGCGCCTTTCACCCCGATGGCGTCGATGGCACGGGTGAATGGTATGTGCAAGTGGTCCGACAGACCGGCGCCGATCAATACACAACGGTGAGTCCGCCCAGCGAGAGTCGCACTGTGTTGTTGAAACCCAGGTCCTAGCCGACCGGAAGCACCCGTCGAGAGAAACAGCCAATGGCAGCCGACCGTGAAATCAAGCGACGCATTCGCAGCGTCAAGAACATCGCTAAGGTCACCCGGGCAATGGAGGCAGTTTCGGCCTCCAAGATGCGCCGGGCCCAGGCCCAGGTGGAGGCCACCCGTCCCTACGCCAACAAGGCGTGGGAGGTGTTGACCTTCCTTGCCCGTCTGCGCCAAAGCCAGGCCGACCTGCAACCGCTGTTGCAGGATCGCGAGGTGAAGACCATCTGCCTGGTCTTGATGACGGCTGACCGTGGTCTGGCTGGCGGTTTGAACAGCGCCATCATCAACCATGCCTGGCGTCACATTCAGCAGTGGGAAGATGAAGGCAAGCAGGTTTCGGTGGTCACGGTGGGCCGCAAGGGACGCGACTGGATGGCGCGTTTCGGCGTTCCCATGCGCGCAACTTTTATCAACGTCGGCGATCGGCCCACCAGTGAGTTCCTTGAAGGCGCCAAGCAGGCGTCTGGCGCCGACATCAACTCAGTCAGCCCCATCGCGCGTGTGGTGATCGATGACTTCGCCAACGGCGACTGTGACGCCGTTTACCTGGCTTACACCGATTTTGTCAACGTGCTGCGCCAGGTGCCGACCGTGCGCCAGATCCTGCCTATCCGGCCCAGCGATCCAACGGCTCCCATGGCGCCTGACTACATCTTCGAGCCTGACGCTCAGACGGTGTTGAGTCTGGTCTTGTATAACATCACTGAGTTGCAGATTTTGCAGTCGCTGTATGAATCGATCGCCAGCGAGCACGCTGCCCGTATGGTGGCCATGCGCAACGCCACGGATGCAGCCAGCGATCTGATCTCTGATCTCACGCTCAGCTACAACAAGGCGCGACAAGAGAAGATCACCAAGGAACTGCTCGATATCGCCGCCGGCGCCAACGCTTTGGCGTAGTGGTTTGATTAGTAAACAGTAAACAGTAAACAGTGTGAAAGCCCATCGACTGTTCGCTGATTACTGATCACTGAATTTCGGAGGACGTTTTTATGACCCGCAACGGTTCAAATGGTCATTCAGTCGGTCGGATTGTCTCCGTCCTTGGCCCGGTGGTGGACGCCGAGTTCGCTCCAGGCCAATTGCCTGAGGTGTATGACGCCATCGAAATCACCCAGGATGACGGGGGTGTGTTGGTCTGCGAAGTCCAGCAGCAGCTTGGCGACAGCCGCGTGCGGGCTGTGGCCATGTCCAGCACCGACGGGCTGCGGCGCGGCATGGATGTGATCAATACCGGCTCGCCGATCATGGTGCCGGTGGGCGAGCAGACGCTGGGCCGGCTGTTCAACGTCCTCGGTCAAACCCTCGATACGGGTCCGGCTGTGGTGACAGATGTCAAGTATCCCATCCATCGGTTGGCGCCCAGCTTTGTCGAGCAGTCAACCAAAGCCAGTGTATTCGAGACCGGCATCAAGGTGATCGACCTGGTTGCTCCCTTCACCAAGGGCGGCAAGACGGGCGTCTTCGGCGGCGCCGGTGTGGGCAAGACGGTCATCATCCAGGAACTGATTTACAATATCGCCAAGTTTCACGAGGGCTATTCGGTCTTCGCGGGCGTGGGCGAGCGCAGCCGCGAGGGCAACGACCTGTGGCACGAGATGCAGGACAGCGGCGTGATCAAGAACACGGTGTTGGTCTTCGGCCAGATGAACGAGCCGCCCGGCGCCCGCCTGCGCGTGGGCCTGACGGGCGTCACCATGGCTGAGTATTTCCGGGATCAGGGCCGTGATGTCCTCCTCTTCATTGACAACATCTTCCGCTTTGTTCAGGCCGGTTCCGAGGTCTCCGCTCTGTTGGGCCGCTTGCCTTCGGCCGTGGGCTATCAACCGACGCTGGGCACCGAGATGGGCGACTTGCAAGAGCGCATCACATCGACCACCAAGGGCTCCATCACCTCGATGCAGGCCATCTACGTACCGGCCGACGACTACACGGACCCGGCGCCTGCCACTACCTTTGCACACCTGGACGCGACGATTTCGCTGGAGCGCGCCCTGGCTGAGCAGGCGCTCTTCCCCGCCGTCGATCCCCTGTCCTCCTCCAGCCGCATCCTCGATCCGCTGATCGTGGGCGAAGAGCACTACAACGTGGCGCGCGGCGTGCAGCGGGCTTTGCAGCGCTACAAGGACCTGCAGGACATCATCGCCATCCTGGGCGTCGAGGAACTGAGCGAGGACGACAAGCAGGTGGTGGCGCGTGCACGCCGCATCCAGCGTTTCCTGACCCAGCCCATGTTTGTGGCCGAGGTCTTCACAGGCACGCCTGGCGCCTACGTCAAGTTGGAAGAGAACGTGCGCGGCTTCAAGGAAATTCTGGAGGGCAAGTACGACGACCTGCCCGAACAGGCTTTCTACATGGTCGGCACCATCGAGGACGCCGTAGCCAAGGCCGAGCGACTGCGCGCCGGGAAGTAGGAGCTGATATGGCAGACACCATTCGCTTCGAGTTCATCTCGCAGGAACGGATCCTCCTCCAGGAAGACGTCAATATGGTCATCGCGCCAGGCGCAAGCGGCGTGTTGGGCATCCTGCCGCGCCACGCGCCGCTGATGGCCGTGATCGTGCCGGGCGAGTTGGTCGTCAAGAAAGAGAGCCAGGAAGACCGTTACTATGCCGTCGGCGGCGGCTTCATGGAGGTGCGGCCTGACAAGGTGATCCTGCTGGCCCGCTCCGGCGAGTCGGCCGAGGAGATCGACCTGGCCCGCGCCCAGGAAGCCCGCCAACGGGCCGAAGAGTTGCTGGCCGCGGGCGAGATGGACAGCGCCGAGCGCCGGCGCGTGATGGAGTTGGCGCTGCGCCGCTCGCGCGTGCGCCTGAAAGTGGCTGAGCGTCGCCGCAAGTCGCCCCCGCGCGGCCCGGTTCCCCGTGGCGACTGATCGATCAAGCTGTGTCGCACTATCTCGCACGACCACCGGGGTCAGTTGGCATTTGTCTCTGACCCCGGTTTTGATGCTCCATGATTGCTTGGTGCTTACTTGCTTGGAGACCTCCACAAAGAGTTCTCGAATTCCGAACGTGCGCAACCGTGGCAAACTTCGATGAATGGTTGGTGACGACATTGGCTCCCGTCCCTTTAGGTGCGCCCGTGTCCAAATACGGATCATCAGGGGTGGGATGTCAGAAAGCCCACTAAGAGATTTCATGCACTTGCTATTGTTGACCAAACGTCGGTCGCTGATCACTCTCTCGTTTCGAATGGTCTTGGTGTTGACGATTGTTCTGTTGCCGCCGAGCGCGTCGTTGGCACGCGCAAGCGGGGTATCGAGCATTGCTGCGACGATGCACGATGAAGCAGTGACCGAGACACTGCCTGCGCCGGTTGAAAACCTAGGTCCGCGACCTGCGAGCTCGGCTGTGAAATCTTCAAGTGAGGTGATCTCTACTACCTTGCCAGCGTTCGACCATGGCGAAGCCTCGTTGACGCAAACAAGCGAGTGGGAGGTGGCGCAACTAACGCCGACCGCGCCGCCAGCGGCGTTTGGCGTAGCCGGGGAAGCAGCCATCGACCCGGACGGCAGGGAGATCGAGCTGGCTGCGGGCCGGCTGCGCCTGGCGCTGGCGCAGGCTGCACCGGGCGCCATCGTCCGCTACCAGCCTCTGGCGGCGGAAGAGACCGGATCGCCCTTTGGCATCGGCTTCGAGTTGTCGACCGAGCAAGGCGAGAAGATCGCTCTTTCGTCTGCGATCACTTTGACCCTGGACTACCGCGACCTGGCCATGCCGTACCGGGCAGCGGCCGAGAGCCGGCTGGCGCTGTTCATGCAACAGCCGGTGGACGATCAAGGAACTCTTGCGTGGCGGCCGCTAGTCGGCCGCGTCGACCTGGCCGGCAAAACGGTGACCGCGGCAGCGCCCGGGCTGGGACGCTTCATGCTGGCCACCACGGCCGCCGGCGACGATGGCGACTTCACGCTGCAGCCGGGCGGGGGCATGGCCGACTACCAGGTCAGCCTGGCCATGGGCAGCGCGACGGCCAGCTACCCCTTCGCCGTACCGCCGGCCAAGGCCGGCCCCGCGCCCGAGCTGGCGCTGAACTACAACAGCCTGCGGGTCGATGGCGTCAGCAACCTGCGCAACAACCAGCCGGGCTGGGCCGGCATCGGCTGGAGCCTGGAAACCGGCTACGTGCTGGAGCGCATGGCGCAGACCGCGTGGGGGGATCTGACCGGCGGCAACTCGCAGTTCTTCCTGGTGTTGAATGGCGTCGACGGCCGCCTGATCCCCGTGGGCGGCCAGCCCAACCGGTTCGTGCTGCAAGACGATCCCCGCTGGCGCATCGAGCGGCTCACTTCGTCCAACACCAGCCACCCCGACACCCAGCGCGAGTACTGGCTGGTGACCACGCCCGACGGGACCCAATACCGCTTCGGCGGCGAGTTCGACGCCGAAACCGGCGCCGACCTGAACTCGGCTTTCTATGTGCCTGTGTACGACTTTGCCCTGTGCAGCGCGGTGGTGTACCGCATCTGCAACCAGGTGTGGCGCTGGAACCTGGATCGGGTGGAGGACAGCAACGGCAACGTCATCACCTACTCCTACGCGCAAGAGACCAACTGGTATTCCAGCACCATGGTGCCGACGTCGGTGCATCCCTACAAGCTGTTGCAGTACGTGCGCGGCGGCTATCCGGTTGCCATCGAGTACACGCGGCGGGCGGGGGATGGCAGCGCAGCCGCCACGGCTCGGGTTGAGTTCAGCACGGCGCCGCGCTGCCTTGACCCCAACACGGCCGGACTGTGCGACTGGCCGGCCGACTACCCCGACACGCCGGCCGACCTGGCGTGCAGGGGCAGCGGGCCGTGCTGGTCGCAGCAGCCGACCTTCTGGATCACCCAACGGCTAAGTCGAGTGGCCACCTCAGTCTGGGACGCGGCCGCTTCAGCCTGGCGGGGGGTGGACCGCTGGGACCTAGCCTACGCCTTCCCCGCGCCGCCGCCCTACACAGATCAAACCAGCGGCTTCGCCATCCCCGATGACCCGCGGATGTATGAATCCTTTGGCCGTTACCGCAAGTTAGAGCTGCAGAGCATCACCCGTCGCAGCCCGGACGGGACGCAGAGCCTGCCGCCGGTGACCTTTGGCTACACCTTCCTGCAGAACCGGCGCAATTTCGACTTCAATCGCCAGATCTACCCTATGTACCTCAGCCGGCTGGTCAGTGTGACCAACGAGCTGGGCGGCGTGGTCAGCTTCACCTATGCCAGCGATTGCCCGGCCGCCATTGGCAACGGCATCCGCTCGCCCTACGACTGCTTCAAGACTGACGCCTACGTGCCCAGCCAGATTCCCGACTTTGGCATCTGGATGCGCTACAAGGTGACCACGCGCACGGTGAGCAGCAGCCTGGGCGGGCCGGCGCAGACCACCACCTACAGCTACGGCCCCCATATGTCGCACTACGTCGACGACAACCGGCTGATCAGCTATGGCGAGACCTGCCCGACCCAGGATCCGACCTGCGCCAAGGACTTCTGGTTCGAGATGCGCGGCTACAACCTCGTAACCGTCACCGGGCCGGGCGGCGCAGTGACGGAGTATCGCTATCACCGAGGCATGGACGGCGATGGCTGGAGCGGCGGCGGGGGCGGGGGTTGGGTGTGCATCTCCGTTCAGCGCTCCGACGGAGTGACCCTGCAAGATCACAACTGGCTGCGCGGCCGGCCCTACGAGGTGCGCACCTGGAACACAGGGGGTGTGTTGGCCGGGCGCGAGATCACTGATTACAGCACCGTGCTGACGGCCGGCAGCGATCCGGTGCCCGGATTATCGTCTTGCGGGCGCTACACCGACGCGGCCCACTTCACGGCGGTGGGCGAGGCGCGCAGCTATGCCTTCGACGCCAGCGGGGCCAACCCCACAGAAACGCGCAGCGTCTTCAGCTACGACAGCTATGGCAACGCCATACGTGAGACCCACTACGGCGACACGGCCAACCCGGCCGACGACTACCTGGTGGACCGGGCATTCTTCGCCAACACCGGCGCTTGGATCGTGGACCGCATGCAGTGGCAGCGGGTGTTTGCGGGCAACGTGCGCACAGCCGACGGCACGGAGAAGGCCATGGCGGCCTACGGCTACGACGGGCTGGCGCTCTTCACCGGCGTTCCGGTCAACGGCAACCTGACCACGGCCGCCGCCTACCACACCATCTCGGCCAACTACACAGACCCGGCCAACTTCTACACGGCCAGCAGCCAATACGATGCGCTGGGCCGGCCGACGGTGAGCACTGACGCCAACGGGCGCAGCACGACCACCAGCTATCACAGCGTGTACGGCTACGCTGAAACTGCCACCAACGCGTTGGGGCATGTGGCCAGCAGCGTGGTGGATCCAGGCACAGGCAACCTGCTGCAAGGGACCGACCCCAACGGCCGGGTGACCAGCCACGAGTACGACGCCTTCGGCCGGCTGCTGCGCACCTGGCTGCCGGGCGAAACCCAGGGCAGCCATGCCGCCACGGTGGAGGCCAGCTACACCCTGGGCAGCGCCGGCACGCCCAGCCGCATCACCGTCAAGCAGCGCCGCGACGCGGGCGGCGCCGCCACGCCGGCCTACATCGAGAGCTGGCGCTTCTTCGACGAGCTGGGCCGGCCGATCCAGGGCCAGAGCGCGACGCTGGCCGGACAGGCCGTGCTGAGCAACAGCCGCTACGACGCGGCCGGGGAGGTGTGGCAGAGCAGCCTGGCCTACGAAGTGGCCGGCGCGCCGGGCAGCTACTACACGCCCGACTGGAACCAGCCCAAGAGCGAGACGCTGTACGACGGCCTGGGGCGGGCCACGCAGGTGATCCAGCCGGCGGGGACGACCCTCACCAGCTACGACGGCTGGACGACGATCGTCACCGACGCCAACGGCCATCGCCGGGCTTACGACGCAGATGCGTTCGGCCGGACGGTGCAGGTGCGGGAGTACACGGGGACGGGGCCATATACCCTGTACGCGACCACCAGCTACAGCTACGACGTGCTGGGCCAGTTGGCGCAGGTGACCGACGCGGCCAACAACGTCACCAGCATGGCCTACGACCCGCTGGGCAGGAAGACGGGGATGGTGGACCCGGACATGGGATCGTGGAGCTACGGCTACGATGCCGTGGGCAACCTGACTGCGCAGCGCGATGGCCGCAACCAGTGGCTCTATTTCGAGTACGACGCGCTCAATCGGCTGGCAGCCAAGCGCCAGGACAGCGCCAACGGCGCGCTGTTGGCCGAGTACCACTTCGATGCAGCGGGCCAGAAGGGCCTGCTGTCGCGCAGCAAGGCGTACAGCGCCGAGGGCGTGGTCGAGATCGTCAACGTCACCTACGACGCTCGCAATCGTCTTACACAGCAGAACTGGATCGCGCCCGGCAGCGGCGGCGGGACCTTCCGGCTGGACCACAGCTACAACGCGGCCGACCAGCCGGCCACCCTGCGCTATCCCGGCGGGCCGGCCGGCGAGCAGGGCGAGCTGGTGACCACCGGCTACAACGCGCTGGGCCAGGTGAACTCGGTGAGCGGCAGCGGCGTGTCCTACGTGTCCAGCACCACCTACAACGTGCGCGGCCAGGTGACCGAGCAGCGGCTGGACACCGGCAGCAACGGTTTGACGCGGCAATACGTCTACGACCAAAACACCATGCGGCTCCTCACCCTGCGGGCCGGCGTCTCCAGCCCGTATACCAACCTGCAAAACCTGAGCTACACCTACGACGCCGTGGGCAACATCGCCAGCATCGTAGATGGCGTCAACAGCAGCCAGCGCCAGTGCTTCCAGTACGACGCGCTGGACCGGCTGACCAATGCCTTCACCGGCAACGCTGGCTGCACGGCCTACGCCACCGGCGGCACGGGGCCGTACAACCACATCTATGCCTACAACGCCATCGGCAACATCACCAGCTACGCGGGCAACGCCTACAGCTACAGCGCCGGCAAGCCGCATGCAGTCAGCGCGGCCTACGGCAACACGTACGGCTACGACGGCAACGGCAACCAG